>JAKLKF010000087.1 GCA_023150805.1 Myxococcota bacterium
GCGTACAATCAAAACGGCATTGCATATCCCAGCCCAAGCGACCACCCCCGGTTGAATTCCTTTTCCGGGCTATATGGATCATCGTTGACATTTTTTAAACCGAGATAGTAGCGAACGTCGAAACAGACCTGGCCGTCGCCGGCGGGCCCGACGCCTCGGCCCTGCTGCTCGAGCTGACCCGCGCCGAGGACGGCGAGCTGGCCGCCCACGCCGTGCGCGCCCTGGCCCACCTGCCGGGCGCCCCCGCGCGCCTGGCGGTGCGAGAGGCGGCCGGCCGCCCCGAGCTGGCCGTGGCGGCCCTCCAGGCGCTGGCCCTGGCCGGCGACGTCGGCGGCTTCGAGCAGGCCGAGCGGCTGCTGGGAGACCCCCGCACCGCCGTGCGCCGCGCCGCCGCGGACGCGCTGGACCGGCTGGGGGGGCGGCGGGCCGTGCCGGTCCTGGAGGGGGTCCTGGTCCAGGACGAGGCCCCGTCGGTGCGCCGGGCGGCCGCGGCCGGCCTGGCCCGCGTGGCGCCGGCACAGCGCGTGGGCGCCCTGCTCTCCCACGCCGACGGGGACCTGGTGGCCGGCGCCCTGCTCGCCCTGGGAGGGGCGGGCCGGGCGGAGCTGGGGCCGGCGGTCCGCGCCTGCGCCCGGCACCGCGACCCGACCGTGCGGCTGGCGGCAGCCACGGCCCTGGGCCTGCTGGCGATCCCCGCCACGACCCCCGACCTGCTCCAGCTCCTGCTGGACGCCGAGGTGCCCGTCGGCCTGGCGGCGCTGGACGCCCTGACCTTCGCCGGCGACAGCCGGGCGGTGCGGCTGCTGCGCCTGCTCGGGGGCCACCCCGGCCTGCCCGGCCGCCGCGCGACGGCCGTCCTGCAGGCGGGCCGGCGGCTGCGCCAGCCCCCCGCCGACCCCCGGGTCCGCGTCCTGGCCCGCTCGGACCACCCGCTCAGCTCGCGGGCCCGCGCCCGCATGACGGCGGCCTTCGCCAGCCTGCCCGTCCAGGCCCACGTCGGCGAGCGCGGCCTGGTGGCCGAGGGCGACGTGGCGCCCGAGGACCTGGCGACCCTCGCCGACCTGGCGCGGGCCATCCACCAGGTCGACGCCCAGGAGCCCGGCCTGTCCTGGTCCGTGCGCGACGCCCAGGGCCTGGTGCGCCGGCAGGACGGCGCCTGGCAGCTCTGCGCGACCCGCGGCGAGCTGGTGCGCGACGCCGGCTGGTTCCGCGGCGAGCTGCCCCACGTCTCGCGGGTGCCGCTGGCACCGATCGAGCTGGCCCTGCCCCCCGACCCGGCCCAGGACGAGGCGCTGCCGGTCGGCACCCACTTCGCCGACCGGGCGCCCACCGACGACCTGGTCGACGAGGAGGAGGACGTCCGCGACGAGCGGACCGAGCAGACGATCTCGGCCTTCCTGGAGGAGGTCACCGGCGCGGAGGCGGCGGTCGACGACGCGCCGCCGGCCCCCGCCCCGCCGGCCCCCGCCCCGCCGGTCCCCGCCCCGGTCCCGGCTCCGGCCGTCGCCACAGCACCGCCCCCTCCCCCGGTCCCACCGGCTCCGCCGGTGCCCCCCACCGCGACCCCGAGCCCCCTGCCCGTCGCCGAGCCCGGCCCCGTGGAGGACTGGGACGACGACGTGGCCGTGACGCGCCGCGCGCCCGCGCCCCGGGCAGCGCGCGGCGCCGGGGGCCGCAAGGGCGCGAGCGGGGGCAAGCAGGGCAAGTCCGGCAAGGGCGGCCGTCGGTCCACGACCGTCGCCATCCCCTCCCCGCCGCCTGCCCTGCCCGGCGCGAGCACCGTCGACGGCCTCGAGGAGGTGCTCTTCGAGCCGGACCCGGAGAGCGTCCCGCCGCGTCGCTGAGCCGGTGGGCCCGGCGGCGCGCGCCACGGGTGCTATCGTCCCCCCTCGCCCGCGAGGGCACCCCCTCCCGGCACGGCCCTCGCGGCCGGAAGCGCCGGTCCGACGCCTTGGAGTACTCGTGAAGGCTCGACGCACCCTCCTCTCCTGCCTGCTCGGGGGCGTGTTGGCGCAGGCTGCCGGCTGCACCTGGGTGAGCAGCAAGGACGTGGACGACCGCCGCGGACAGGTCGACGACGACGCCGACGGGTTCACCGCCGCCGAGGACTGCGACGAGGCCAACCCCAACATCAACCCGGGCGTGGCCGAGGTCTGGTACGACGGCATCGACCAGGACTGCGGGCGCGAGGACGACTACGACAGCGACGCCGACGGCTACGTGCGGGACGTCGACGTCGGCAAGGCGACCGCCGCGGTGGACGGGTCGGGCGCCCTGCCCGGCGGGGACTGCGACGACGGCGTCGCCACGACCGCGCCCGGCCAGGCCGACGCCTGGTACGACGGCGTGGACACCGACTGCGACGGCGCCGACGACTTCGACGCCGACGCCGACGGCTACGTCGCGACCGAGCACGAGGGGCTGGCGACCGAGAACGCGCCGGGCACCGGCGGCCTGCCGGCCGGAGACTGCGACGACGCCGTGGAGACCGTGCACCCGGGCGCGACCGACGCCTGGTACGACGGCGTGGACAGCGACTGCCGCGGGCAGGACGACTTCGACGCCGACGGCGACGGCTACGTCCGCAGCGAGGACGTCGGCCGCGCCACCACCTACGTGCCCGGGTCGGGGGGGCTGCCCGGAGGCGACTGCGACGACACCCTGGATCGGACCCGTCCCGGCGCGGCGGACGCCTGGTACGACGGGGTCGACAGCGACTGCGCCGGGGACGACGACTTCGACCAGGATCTCGACGGCTTCCGCGACCCCCGCGCGCCCGAGGGCGACGGCACGGACTGCGACGACACCGACGACCAGGCCTGGCCGGGCAACGACGAGGTGCTGGGCGACACGACCGACCAGGACTGCGACGGCGTGCCCGACCGCTTCGACCTGCAGGCGCTGCCCTCGATCGCCTGGACGGCACCGCACGACCTGCGCTTCGCCGAGAACAGCAGCACGATCTACCTCTCGGTGGCCGACGAGCTGGTGACCTACGGGGCCAGCAGCTTCTACGACTCGGCCCTGGCGATCTCCTGGGACGCGACCGCGCCCCTGGACGGCAGCACCGGCCTGCTCGCGTGGCTGCAGAACCTGGTCGACCAGCCCTTCCGCCTGACCGACGGCCACGCCTTCACCGCCACCGACGACGAGCTGCTGGGCGCCATCGGCCTGCGCTTCGAGAGCACCGGCACCCGCGCCCTGCGCCTGTCGGGCTACGACCTGGGCAGCCTGGTGCGCTTCGGCGCCAACGCCCCCTCCCAGGAGGCGGCCGCCTTCGACGACATCGCCATGGCCGTGGCCGAGGACGGCTACGCGCACGCGGTGGGCTGCGACGACGAGGACGGGGTGGGCGCGTGGATGCGGGCCACGCGCGAGGACCTGACCACCGGCTACGACGCCGTCGACGAGATCCCCGACCTGGCCGCCGCGCTGTGCACCCTGCACTTCTTCGACGACCCGACGGGGACGCTGCTCAGCGTCCAGGCCGACGGCCTGGTCAGCCTGTCCTTCGACGGCCAGGCGGACACGCCGTTCACCGACCTGTACTCCTGCGACACCGGCGGCGGGGACACCGGCGGCGGCGACACCGGCTGCCCGGACCCGGCCGAGGTGGACCCCGACCGGCGCCTCAGCGACCTCGAGCCCGTGCCCGGCAAGACCTGGCTGGTGATGGCCGACCCGGTCAACGACGTGGTCGTGCTCCTGTTCCCCAGCGGCGTGGAGGCGCAGATCCCGGTCTCCGACCCGATCAGCGCCCAGGCCACGGTGGGCCCGGACAACCGCATCTACGTCGCCTACGTCGACGGCACCGGCACGCCGGGCCTGGCATGGGGCACGGTGGCGCTGGGCTTCACCCAGGTGGACTTCGACCCGGGCTTCACCGCCACCGAGGCGGCGGTCGAGGTCACGGCGGGCGGGGAGGCGCTGCTCTTCGCGACCCTGGGGGGCAGCGACCTGGCGGTGGGCGGCGCGCTGCTGGACTGAGGCGCCCGCTCAGGGCTGCGCCATCCCGTCCCCTTCGGACATGGCGCGCACGTACCACCGCCGCCGCGTCGTCACCCCCTCCAGGTCGACGGCGTCGACGACGAGCGCCTCGGTGCCGTCCACGACCCCCAGGTCCAGGTCCAGCTCCAGGCTGCGCCCGCCGCCCGAGCGCCAGGCGAGCTTGTCCCCGCCCCACCAGGCGGTCACGGATCGCACGCCCTGGTCGTCGCTCACCGAGACCCGCACCGGCAGGTCCCCGGCCGGCGCGGACAGCGGCACCTCGGCCTTGATCCGCGGGGGCACCAGGCTGGCCACCGGCCCGGTCCAGCGCACCGGCACGTCCGCGCGCAGCAGCTCGCCGTGCCGCTCGACCTCGACCTCCAGCGGCACCGGCACGGCCACGGTCGGCGGCGCGTCGCCGGTCCAGCGGAAGCTGAGGCGGGAGGTCGCGCTGGCGCCGGGCTCCAGCCGCGGCACCAGGGCCTCCCGCTCCACCGGCTCCAGGCGCAGCTCCTGGGGGTGCAGGAAGCGGACCTGCAGGCCGGTCACCGGGGCGGCGCCGCGGTTGTGCACCAGGACCTCGACCGGCAGCAGGCCCGGCTCCGCCTCGCCGGTGTCGGCCGGCGGCACGCCCCGCACCTCCACCGCCACCGGGGGGGGCAGTTCGCCGGGCAGATCCAGCAGCACGGGCTGGGCGCCCACCGCCGGGCGCCGGTCGGACTCCACCGTCACCGCGACCAGGTCCTGCCGCGCCGTGGACTGCACGGGCAGCTCGACCACGGCGGCGCCGGCGCCCTCCTCGCCGGGCGGGACGAAGCCCACGGGGATGGTGATGCCGTGCCAGGGCAGGCGCCAGGAGTTGGCCGTCAGCCGGACCACGACGCGGTGCACGGGCGCCGGACCGCGGTTGTGCACCCGGGCCAGCACCCGGGCGGTCCCCCCGGCACGGGCGGGCGCGGCCAGCTCGACCTTCACGTCGAGGTCGGGCGCGCGACAGGGCGCGCGACAGGAGTCGTCCGGGCTCCAGTCGATGCCTCGCGCCTGGAAGGCGTCCGCCAGGCGGGCCTCCTCCTCCTCCCGCCAGCTCGCCAGGACCCCCGCCGCCGCCTCGAGCGCCGCCCCGCGCGACGGGCCCGCGGTGGCCAGCACCACCTGCTCGCCCAGCGCGACCAGCAGGTCGCCGCGGTCCTGGGGGGCAGGGCCCTCCCGCCACCCCGGGTCCTCCATGACCAGCCCCAGCGCCTCGCCGATGGTCACCGCGCTGGGCAGCCGCAGCCCGGTGCGGGACAGCTCGACCCGCTCGGTGGACAGGTCCGGCCGCAGGCCCAGGCCCTCCACCACCGGGGTCTGCTCGGCCAGCCGGTACTCGGCGATGGTGAGCTTCAGCTTGACCTCGCCCAGGGCGTCCTGGGCCTCGCGCACCAGGAAGGGCTGCTGCACCGTGCCCTTGCCGTGGCTGCGCTGGCCCAGCAGGACCGACCGGCCCAGCAGGGCCAGGCCGCCGGCCACGATCTCCGAGGCCGAGGCGCTGTCGGGGTCCATCAGCACCACCAGCGGCGCCTGGGTGGCCAGGGCCGGCACGGCGGCCTCGGCGGCGGCCGGCCAGGCCTGCACCCGCTGGACCAGGCCGCTCACCCGGGCGAAGCCCCGCCCGCCGGTCTCGAGGATGACGCCCTGGTCGACGAAGAGGTCGACGACCTTGGCCGCCTGGAGCATCGAGCCCCCGGAGTTGCCGCGCAGGTCGAGCACCAGGCCGGCGACCGGCGGCTCGGCCAGGTCCGCCAGGGCGTCCTCGAGCAGGCGCGTCGTCTGCTGGCTGAAGTGGTCGATCCGGATCAGGCCCACGCCCCCGGCGGTGCGCTCCCACTCGACGTTGGGGATGCGGACCTCGTCCCGCACCAGCACCTCCACCCGCTCGGTGGCCTGGCCGGTGGCAGGGTCCACCCGCCGCAAGACCAGGGTGATCTGGGTGCCCCGCTCGCCCTTGATGCGCTCGACGGCCTCGTCCAGGTCCATGCCGACGGTGGAGACGCCGTCGACACGCAGCACCTCGTCCCCCGAGCGCAGCCCGGCCAGGTCGGCGGGTCCGTCGGGGAAGATGTCGCGCACCACCAGCCCCGCGTCCTGGCGCACGATCCGGCAGCCGATGCCGACCAGCCGTCCCCGCAGCCGCTCGTTGAAGGCGTCGAGGCGATCGCCGGCCAGCACCACGGAGTGCCGATCCAGCGCCCGCGAGGCGCCGCGCAGCAGCTCCACGGGCAGGTCGAGGTCCGCGGGCAGGGCGGCGCTGCCCCCGCTGGCGGCGCGGGCGACGATCGCGTCCTCCAGGCGCGCCAGGGCCGCGGGCAGGCCCCCCAGCCCGTCGGCCGGGGCGAAGTCCACCGTCGCGAAGGCGCCCGTGTCGCCGTGGGCCAGCAGGGCCCGCACCTGGGCGGGGTCGGAGTCCACCTCGACCAGCAGCCAGGGCACCGCCTCCTCGGCGGCCTCGGCGGCCCGCTCGAAGGCCAGCGCGGCGTCCAGCCGATCCAGGTAGAGGTAGCTCTCCTCCACGCGGTCGACGGTCGCCTGGTAGCTGGCGAGATCCGCCGCCCACGGGTCGGTCGCCGACCACGCCAGGAACAGGATCAGGGCGGGGAGGTGCGCCACGCTCCCAAGTTGACACCGCAAGGGTAGGCGCGCCAGAGGAAAACGCGGGGCCGGGATAGTCTGCGGCCCCCTCCCCTCTCCTCCCCTGCCGAGGTCACCGTGAATCGCCCCGCCCTGCGCCACCTGCTCGCCGAAGTCGGCGCGGGCACCCTGCCGGTGGACGACGCCCTCTCGCGCCTGGCCGCCTGGCCCGGCGAGGAGCTGGGCTACGCCCACGTCGACACCCAGCGCGCCGCCCGCACCGGGGACCCCGAGGTCATCTACGGCGAAGGCAAGGAGGCGCCGCACATCGCGGCCATCCTGGGGCGGCTGCACGCCGCCGGCCAGGAGGGGCTGGCGACCCGGGTCGACCCCGACAAGGCCCAGGCGGTGCTGGCGCTGCTGCGCGAGGAGGGCGTGCCCGAGGAGCGGCTCTCCTGGCACCGGCGCGCCCGGCTGCTCCACCTGCGGTCCCCGGTGGCGCGCACCCCGATCGGGCGGGTGCTGGTGGTGTGCGCGGGCACCAGCGACCTGCCGGTGGCCGACGAGGCGGCCCTGGTCGCCGAGGCGCTGGGCGCCCGGGTCGACCGGCTGACCGACGTGGGCGTGGCCGGCATCCACCGCGTGCTGGGCAAGGCCGAGGTGCTGCGGGCCGCGCACGTGGTGATCGTGGTGGCCGGCATGGAGGGCGCGCTCGCCAGCGTGGTGGCGGGGCTGGTCGCCTCGCCGGTCATCGCGGTGCCCACCTCGGTCGGCTACGGCGCCGCCTTCGGGGGCCTCGCGGCCCTGCTGGGCATGCTGAACTCCTGCGCGGCCGGCGTCAGCGTGGTCAACATCGACAACGGCTTCGGCGCCGCCCTGCAGGCGGTGCGGATCAACCGGCTGGCCGCCGGCGGAGGCGGGGCATGAGCGGGCTGGGGTCCCGCCCGCCGGGCCGCCTGCTGTGGCTGGACCCGGTGGGCGGCGTGGCCGGCGACATGCTCTGCGCCGCCCTGCTCGACGCGGGCGGGGACCTGGAGACCCTGCAGCGGGGCCTGGAGGCGCTGGGACTGCCGGGGTGGAGCCTGCACCTGGAGCGGGTGCAGCGCGGCGTCTTCGCCGCCCGGCGGTTCCAGGTCAAGGGCGACGGGGCGCCGGACGCGGTCGAGGACGCGGAGGGCCGGCGCGACGACGGGCACGCGCACGGGCACGCGCACGGGCATGAGCACGGGCACGCGCACGGGCACGCGCACGGGCACGGGCACGGGCACGACCTGCTCCTCCTGCCCGTCCCCGGCGCCACCGCGCCGCTGCTGCACCTGCCGCCGGGCGCCGGCCCGCGCCCCGCGCCCTGGGCCGGGCAGCCCGACCGCTCCTGGGCCGAGATCCGGGCCCTGCTGCTGGCCGCCCCGCTCCCGCCGCGCGCGCGGGACCGCGCCCTGGCCGTCTTCGGGCGGCTCGCCCAGGCCGAGGCCCAGGTCCACGGCACGGAGCTGGACGCGGTGGTCTTCCACGAGGTCGGCGCGCTCGACTCGCTGGTCGACGTGGTCGGCGCCTGCCTGCTCCTGGAGCAGCTCGACGTCGCGGAGCTGGTCTGCGGCCCCCTGCCCCTGGGCGCGGGCACCACCCGCGGGGCCCACGGCACGATCCCCCTGCCCGCCCCGGCCACGGCCCTGCTGCTGCGCGGCTGGCCGGTGCGCCCCGGTCGCCCCGGCGAGGAGCAGGTCACGCCCACCGGGGCGGCGCTGGTGGCGGCGCTGGCCCGGCCGGGCGATCCACCGGCCATGGTCCTGGAGGCGGTCGGCACCGGCGCGGGCGGGCGCAACCCTCCCGACCACCCCAACGTGCTGCGCGCCCTGCTCGGCAGGCCGATCGCCGCCGGCCGGGCCCCCGGCGAGGGGACGCCGCAGCCAGCGGCCACCCCGGCCGATCGCGCCACCCCGACCGCGGTCGAGGTCCTCGCGGCCCAGGTGGACGACCTGCCCGGAGAGCACCTCCCTCCCCTGTTCGAGGCGGTCCTGGCCGCGGGCGCGCTGGACGTGTGGGCCAGCCCGGTCCTGATGAAGAAGGGCCGCAGCGGCTTGCTGGTCGAGGCGCTGGCCACCGCGCAGACCGCCGAGGCGGTGGGGCGGGCCATCCTGACGCACGGCGGCAGCTTCGGCGTGCGGCGACACCCGGCCACCCGGCAGGTGCTGGACCGCGCCCACCACGCCGTCTGCACGCCCTGGGGCCCGGTGCGCATCAAGGTCGGCAGCATCGAGGGCCGGGTGATCCAGGCCGCGCCGGAGTATGAAGACGTGGCCCGGATCGCCAGGGAAGCCGGCGTCCCTGTGCCCCGGGTCCATGCCGCGGCGCTGCGCGCCTGGGGCGAGGAGGAGCCATGAAGGTGCGCCTGGACCCCTCCCTGCCCGCGGATCTGCGCGCGTGGCTGCTGGCCTGCGGCCTCGACGAGGACCCCGAGGGCGAGGTGCTCCTGCTGTGGGGGGTCGGCCACCCCCAGCCCGCGCTCGAGCTGTCCCCCGAGGGGGACGATCCCCTGCCGGTCATCGCCTTCGCCGCGTCGGTGGGCGAGGTGGACGAGGCGATCCAGGCCGGCGCCGTCGACGTCATCGTCGGGCGCCCTTCGCCCGAGGAGCTGCGCACCCGCCTGACGGCCCACCGGCGGATCGCCCGGCTCTGGCGCCGCCGGATGCAGGCCCAGCAGCGCCGCGCCCGCCGGGCCATGGCCGAGCTGGCCAGCACCCAGGACCTGCTGGGGCGCCTGATCGACGCCACGCCCAACCCGGTGATGGCGGTGGACGTGCGCGGGCGGGTGCTGGTGTTCAACCGCGCCGCCGAGACGGCGCTCGGCTACGACGCCGAGTACGCCCGCAACCACATGCACGTCACCGACATCTACGCCGACGCCCAGGACGCGCGCCGGGTCCTGACGGAGATGCGGGCGACCCAGACGGGCATGGTCACCGCGCTCGCGGTGCGCCTGCGCGCGCGGTGGGGGGAGCAGATCCCCGTCGAGCTGTCGGCGGCCGAGGTCCACGACGCCGAGGGCGGGTTGATCGCCACCGTGGGCGTCTTCCAGGACCTGCGGGAGCAGATGGCCCTGCGCAACCGGCTGGAGGCGACCACCGAGCAGCTCATCGCCGCCGAGCAGCGCGCCGCCGCGATCGAGCTGGCCGGCGAGACGGCCTACGAGATCAACCAGCCGCTCACCGCGCTGATGGGCACCCTCGAGCTGCTGGAGATGGACCCCGACCTGCCCGACCGGGCGCGGGGCCGCCTGGGGCGGGCCCAGGCCCACCTGGCGCGCATCCGGGACGCGGTGCGCAACCTGGCGCAGACCAGCCGCGGGCGGGTCACCGGGCGGGACCGCGACGGCCGGATGGCCGAGCTGACCCGCGACCAGGACTGACGGCGGCGGCGGCGCCGCGCAGGCAGGGCGGGAGCGCCCCCAGCGGGCTAGGTCGAGCACGTCACCCCGGAGCGTGCATGTACCCGACCGCCGTGCTCATGCTGGCCCTCGACGAGCGAGACCCCGCCGTGGTGGAGGCCTTCCTGTCGCTGGCACCGCGCCTGGGCCTGCAGCAGGTCGTGGTGCACCACGTCGTGGAGCGCGACGCCCTGCCCGCGGCCCTGGGTCTCCCTGCCGCCCGGGAGGCGACGGCGCCGCCCGAGGTGCAGGCCCGGGTCGACGGCCTGCGCGCCGCGCTCCCGGACGTGGAGGTGCGGCTGCACACCTCGGCGGGCAGCCCGGTCGAGGCGGCCGACGCGCTGCAGGCCGAGCTGGCCCCCGACCTGCTGGTGCTGGGGCGCGGGGCGGCCGGCGCGGCGGGCGGCGCGGCGGGCCAGGCCCTGCTGCGGCACGCGCGCTGCACGACCCTGGTGGTGCCGGACGGCTGGCGCCCGCCGGCGCGCGGCGCGGTGGTGGGTGTGGACTTCTCGGACGAGGCGGTGGCGGCCCTGGCGACGGCGGCGCGCATCTTCGACGACGTGCAGTGCCTGTACCAGTACGACGAGCGCGTCTCGCCCTCCGGCCAGCCCGACGGCGAGTTCCGGGCCGATCTGGAGCGCAACGCCCGGGCCCACTTCGACGCCGACGTGCGTCCGGCGGTCGGCGGCGGCCAGGGGCTGGAGCTGCAGCTCGTCGCCGCCCACCGGGCGTCAGAGGCCCTGCTCACGCGCGCGGGGGCCGACCGGGTGGTGGTGATCGGCAGCCGCGGCCTGTCCCCTCTGGCGGCGCGGCTGCTGGGCAGCACGGCCGAGCGCATCGCGGCGCGGGCGGCGGTGCCCGTGCTGGTGGTGCGCGAGAAGGGCAAGGTGATGGGCTTCGTCGAGGGGCTGGCCCACCGCTGAGCGGCGGGTTTGTCGCCGGGGCCGGTTAACAGGCGCCCTCCCCTCGCCGACCCAGGCCCCGATGCCCCCCCTCCCCGCGCTCCCCCTCCTGGCCCTCGGCCTGCTCCTCGCCCGTCCCGCCGGGGCGACCCAGGTGTCGTTCACCGACGGCCCCTGCCCGGTGGACCCCGACGACATGGTGCGGGTCTACGAGAAGCTCTCGGCGAACACGCACGGCGGCTTCGACAGCGACGGCGCCAGCTACAGCAGCAAGGGGCAGTTCCGCACCTACGCGGTGGCGACCTGCGCCCGGACCCTGTTCTCGCTGTACGGCGGCGACATGGGCATGACGCTGACCGAGGGCGACAAGGCGAAGCTGCTGGCCGCCCTGGTGGCGGCGCGGGCGGCGCTGCCCGATCCCGCGAACCCCACGGTGTGGGAGCGCTACGCCATCGCGGCGGCGATGTACCAGGCGCTGGGCCGAGGCGACCTGTTCCTGGCCGACCTGTGGATCGAGGCGAGCTGGACGGCCCGCGACGAGGCGGTGGGCGTGTTCGTCGGGCTGCGGGGTCCCCAGGCCGCGCGCGAGACGCTGCGGCTGGGCGAGGCGGAGCTGGAGAAGGAGCTGTCCGCCGGCGCGCGCAAGACGCTCGTCTACAACCTGGCCCGCGTCGCCCACCGCGGCGGCTACCTGGCGGAGCGCGACCGCTGGCTGGACGCCTTCGAGGCGTCGACACCACACACGGCGGAGGAGAGCGCGGCGCTGGCGCGCTTCCGCGACATCGCCGGGCGGGTGGAGCCCGCGCTGCAGGACCGCGCGATCACCCACCTGCGCGCCGGGCTGGCCCAGCGCGAGCTGCCGCCGGAGACGCGCGCCCGCAGCGCCTACCTGCTGGCCGACCTGCTGCGCCGGCGAGGCCAGCCCGAAGAGGCGCTCGGCCTGTACAACGCGGTGCTCAGCGAGGACCGGGCGCCCCGGGAGCTGCGCGAGCTGGCGCTGTTCCTGGTCGGCGAGCTGCGGGGGTGATGGGCGCCCGCGGGCTGGCCCTGCTGGCCACCGTCGTGGCCCTGGCGGTGGACCTGGGCTGGCGGGCGGCGGTGGTGCCCGGTGCGGGGCTGGGCTGGGGGCTGGCCTTCGGCACGGACGCGCCGCTGTGGGTCCTGTCGACCGAGGGGCTGCTCCAGGGCGCGATCCCGGCGGTGCCCCCGGGCTGGCCGGCGCTGGCCGCGCTGCCCCGGCTGCTCGGCCTGCCCCTGGTGCCGGCGGGCGCCCTGGTCTCGCAGCTTGCCGGCGCGGCGATCCCGGGCGCCGGCGCCTGGGTCGCGCGGAAGGCGGGCGCCTCGGTGGCGGCGAGCGCCGGGGTCGCCCTGGTGCTGTGGGCCTGGCCCGACCGGGCCCCCTGGGCGGCCGAGGTCCAGGCCAACGGCCTGGGCGCGTTGGCGCTGCTGGTCGCGACCGGCCTGGCCGCGCAGGTGCTCTCTGGGCGGGCCCGCTGGGCCGCGCCGGCCGCCGCGCCGCCAGGCTGGGCATGGCTGGCAGCGGTCCTGGTGGGCGCGCTGCCCCTGCTGCGGGAGAACCTGGCGGTCGTCAGCCTGGCCGCCGTGCTCGGGCTGCCCCTGCTGGTGCGAGGCGGGGCGGGCCTGGCCGCGGTCGTCCTGGCGACCTGGTGGCTCTCGCCGCTGCTGGTCGGCGCCGGGCCGGGCCCCACCCCGCTCCAGACCCCGTGGGGGGACCGCGGGTCCCGCGCGCTCCAGGACCTCGGGGCGGGCAGCGGCGCCCCGCCCGCCTACGTGGCGGAGCTGCCGCGCCACCTGCGGGGGGCGTACCTCCAGCTCCTGCGCGAGGGGGACACGGTGGGACTGGTGCGGTGGCACGCCGCCCGCAGCCTGGCGCTGGCGCCGGACGCCTGGGCGCTGGGGGCGGCGGGGGCGCTCACTGCGGCCACGCAGGGGCGGCGGCGCCCGGCCCTGGCCGCGGTCCTCCTGCCCCTGGCGGTGCTGGCGCCCACGCTGGTGTTCTGGAGCCAGCGCCGCCACCTGGTCCTGGCCCTGCCGGCGCTGCTCGCCGTCGCGGCGTCCGGGTTCCAGGTGCCGGCCGGCGGCGGCCGCCCCGCGGGGCAGGGGCGTCGCGTCGAGCGGCTCCTCTTGGCGACGACGCTGCTCCTGGTCGGCCTCGCCCTGGCCTCCTGGCCGGCGACCTGGGTCCGGCACGCGCAGGCCGCGCGCGGCGAGGCGCTGCGCGCGGCCACCCTGGCGGAGCTGGGCGCCTGGCTCTGCCAGCAGCCCGAGCCCCTGCTGGGCGGCCCGATCCAGGACGTCGGCCTGTACTGCCCGCGGCCGCGCCACGACCCCGACGGCAGCGCCGCCGACGCGCACACCCTGGTGGTGGCGCCGAGGCGCCAGCCCCCGCCCGCGCCCGCCGACGCCTGGACCCGGGTCGGGCCCCCGGCCGCCGACCTGGTCGTCTACCGCTGGCGGCCCGGGGAGCCGCGCCCCTGCCCCCAGGGACGACCCGCGCCGGGCACGCCCTACCTGTCGGCCGGGCCGGTCCACGCCGCCCTGGTGGGCTGCGTGGAGCCCTCGCCCTGAGCCCGGCCCTGCCGCGCGGCGGCGCCACCGGCTACAGCGCGGCCGCCCCTCGCCCGACAGGCCCGCCCGCCATGATCCTCGCCATCGCCATGCAGCGCGGTGCCCGCCTGACGCCGACCTGGACGACCCTGCACCTGGCGCAGGCGGCGCTCGCGCTGGGGCACCGCGTGTGGTTCCTGGCCCCCGAGGACGTCGAGGTGGGCCGTCGCGGCGTGCTGCTGGCGCGCGTGGGCGAGCCGCCGGACCGGCCGGTCGACCGGGAGCAGCTCGCGGCCATGATCCTGGGTGGGCAGCTCCAGCGGCGCCACGTCGAGCTGGCGCGGGCCCAGGTGCTGCTCCTGCGGCTGAACCCGTTGACCGCCTCCTCGCTGGTGGTGGCCATGCTCGCGCGCGAGGCCGGGGTCGAGGTGGTCAACGACCCGGCGGGGCTGGCCTTGACCCGCAGCAAGGCCTGGCTGGCGACGCTGACCGACGTGCCGCGCCCCCTCACCATGGCGACCCGGTCGATGGCCAGCGCGACGATGTTCGCCGCCGAGCTGGACCGCGACATGGTCGTGAAGCCGGCCCAGGGCAGCGGCGGGCGCGGGGTCACGCGGGTCCGTCGGCGCGACCGGACGGGCCTGGAGCGCGCGGTGGAGGCCGCGGTCGAGGTCGGCGACGGCGCGGTGGTGCTGCAGGAGTACCTGGAAGCGGCCGACCAGGGGGAGAAGCGGCTGGTCTGGATGGACGGCGAGCTGTTGGGCGCCTACCTGCGCGTGCGCGCCGAGGGCGAGTTCCGCCACAACCTGCGGCAGGGCGGCCAGCCCCGACCCGTCCGGATCGAGGCCGAGGATCGGCGGATCGCCGACCTGCTGCGCCCACACCTGGAGCGCAACGGGATACGCATCGCCGGCCTCGACGTCATCGGCGGCCGGGTGGTGGAGGTGAACTGCCTCAACCCCGGCGGCGTGCACTACGCAAGCCACCTCCAGGTCCCGCAGGACGACGTCGAGCAGGTCCAGGAGACCATCGCCCACCGGATGATCCGCCGCCTGGCGGAGACCTGCAGGGAGCCCGATGTCGCGACGCATCACCACTGACGCCGACGAGTACGGCACTGGCGACACCCTCAGCCGCAAGCGCGTCCAGGACGCGATGCGCCGCGGCACCAGCCTCAAGGACAGCGACCTGCGGGGCGTGGACCTGAGCAACCTGGTGCTGGACGGCGCCGACCTGCGCGGCGCGAAGCTGGCCGAGGCGAACCTGACGGGCAGCTCGCTGGTCGGAGCGGATCTCCAGGAGGCCAGCCTGTGGCACGCCAACCTCAAGGACGCCTGCCTGGACGGGGCCAACCTCGAGGGCGCCGACCTGGACTTCGCGAACCTCGACGGCGTGACCATCAAGGGCGCCAAGACCAAGAAGGCGATCTTCCCGCTGAGCCGCCTGAGCCTGGACAAGGTGCGCGACGCCGTCCAGACTGGCGCCCGGCTGCGCATGACGGGCGCGCCGGAGGACTACGACTAGTGCTGCTCGGCTGGCCGGCATGATCCTGCTCCTGCTGGGCCTGGCCTGGCGCCCCGACGGCAGCGACGGCCTGGACCCCGACGAGGAGCTGGTCCGCCGCTTCCAGGGCGGCGACAAGGCGGCCTTCAGCGACATCGTGCAGCGCTACCAGGACCGCGTGTACACGCTCAGCCTGCGGTGGATGGGCGAGCAGGAGGTCGCCGAGGAGGTGGCCCAGGACGTGTTCGTCGCCCTCTTCCGGTCGCTCGACCGGTTCCGCGGCGAGTCGCGGCTGAGCACCTGGATCTTCCGCGTCACGGTCAACCACTGCAAGAACCGGCGCCTCTACCGCCGGCGCCGCAAGGTCGACCAGCACGAGCCCCTGGAGGGCCTGCGCCCGGACGACGACGCGCCCGTCCGGCAGCTGCCCGACGACGGACCGGGAACCGACACCCGGGTCCACAGGTCTGAGGCGGGGCGGCTGCTCCAGGACGCGCTCGAGCGGCTGGACGAGAGCCACCGCACCATCCTGGTGCTGCGCGACGTGGAGGACCTTCCCTATGAGGAGATCGCCGAGATCCTCGACCTCCCCAGGGGTACAGTGAAGAGCCGCCTGCACCGCGCCCGGGCCGAGCTGGCGCGCGTCCTCTCCCGCGTCATCGGCCCCGAGGACATCTTCGAGTAGATGGACACCTTCTTCGCCAGAAACCGCCTCAGCGCCTACCTCGACGGCAGCCTCAGCGATGGGGAGACCGCCGAGGTGGACGCCGCGCTGGCCGACGACCCGGAGCTGCGCCGGGAGCTGGAGGACATGCGCCGGGCGGTGGACCTGCTGCGAATCCACGGGCCGGCCCAGGCTCCGGCGGGTTTCCACGCGCGGGTGATGGCCCGGGTGGACGCCGAGCCGCCGCCGGGACGGGTGGTCAGCCTGTGGCGGCGCACGCTGGGCCGCGTGCCGGTCGAGGCGCTCGCGCTGGCCGCGGCCGCCGTCATCGTCGTGCTGGTGATCCAGGGCCGCGGGGACGAGCCCACCCCCGCCCAGGTGCTCCTGCCGGAGACCAAGGACATGCGGCAGGCCGAGGTCGAGCCCCCGCCCCCGCCCGTCCAGGCCCAGGCGCCCGACGCGGCGGAGCCGCAGGGCCCGACCCCCTCGGCGACCCCCGCCTCGGCCGACGGCGACCTGACCACCGCCTCCCGGACCCAGGCCGAGCCCGCGGCGCTGCCTGCCGGCAAGGCGATGAACAAGCTGGACAAGGGCGCCAGCCAGGACGCGTCGCCCTACTACGCCGGCTGGGAGCAGCAGGCTTCGGGCGTGGGCAGCGGCGAGGCGGTCGGCAACACGGGCGGCGCCGAGCTGGGGCAAGGCATCGACATGGAGGGGCCCCGGTCCTACCGCATCTCGCTGGCCGACCCCGAGGTGCTGTACCAGCTCTCCGCCGTGGCAGAGAAGGCGGGCGGGCGCATGACCGACGCCGAGGGCAAGAACCTCCGGCCGCGCGAGCTGGGCGGCGACGACGCCTGGGTGCGGGTACACCTGGTCGTCCCGCGGTCGGCGGCGGCCCTGGTCGAGGGCCAGGTCGGCGCGATGGGCGGTGTGCCGACGCCGCCGCCCTCCTCCGGAGTGCTGTACGGCTCCGAGTACGCCGTCTTCGTGGTGGAGCTGGCCGCGCGGCCCTGAGCGCCGGGCTCCCCTCCCCCGCATGGTGCCGGCCAGCCGGCAGGGGGGTGCCGGACCGCGGGCAGCCGCCGCGGTCGGTCGCCGCAAGTCCAAGCGATCCCGTGGGCATGGTTCGTGGATCGCGCGGGTGGTCCCCTCCCCCCGCGCCGGTCCCCCCGGCTGGAGCTGCCATGCAAGCCCGCGAACACTACGCTGCCCACGGACCCTCCCCCCTCGCCGACGACGCCCTGCTGGCCCTGGTGCTGGGCACGGGGGTCGCCGGACGGCCCGCGCCGGCCATCGCCCGGGCGCTGCTCGACCGCTGCGATGGCCTGCCGGGCCTCGCCCGCGCCCCCGTCCAGACGCTGGCCAGCGTGCCCGGCGTCGGCCTGGCCCGCGCGGTCCGGGTGCACGCCGCCCTGGCCCTGGCGCGGCGGGTCGACCACAGCCGGCGCCTGCCCTCGCCGGAGTTCTCCACCCCCGACGACGCCTGGCGCTTCCTGGCCCCGCGCATGGAGGACGCCGAGGTGGAGGAGCTGCACGCGATCTACCTCAACCGGCGGCGCCGCCTGCTGGCCCACCGCGCGCTGACCCGCGGCAGCGACAGCCACACCGTGGTCGACCCGCGCCAGGTGTTCCGCGCCGCCGTCGAGCTGGCTGCCGCCGCGGTGATCGTGGCCCACAACCACCCGTCGGGCGACCCGACCCCTTCGGAGGCCGACGCCGAGGTGACCCGCCGGCTGGCCGCGGCCGGGCGCGTGCTGGGGATCCCCCTGCTCGACCACCTGGTGCTGGTGCGGGGTGGCTACACCTCGCTGGCGGAGCAGGGCGTGCTGCCCCGCCACGCGCCGGACGGGCGGGTGTGGGTGGAGCAGCCGGGTCCCCCCCGCCCGCTCAGTGGTCCTCGCTGACCTCGTTGCGCTTCCACGACGGGACCTCGACCTCGACGTCCTCGCTGCCGTCGGGCACGAACTGGCAGGCCAGGCGGCTGTTGGACCGCAGGGCGGGGGCGAAGTCGAGCTGGTCCTCCTCCTCCTCGATGGGCGGCGGCGAGGTGTCGATGCCGCGGTGCACGTAGACGTGGCAGGTCGAGCAGGCGCACACCCCGCCACAGGAGTGATCGATGTCCACTCCCGCGCGCAGCAGGAGCGACAGGACCGAGCCGGGCTGGCCGTCGTAGTGCGCGGGCAGATCGCCCGGGTCCACCTCGATCACCTCCCCGGTGTTGCGCAGGGTCAGGCGGTAGCGCCGGGTCGGCGGTGGGGGCGCCGCGGCGTCGATGTAGGGGTTCTTGCCCATGGGGGTCTCCCGAAGGGGGTGGCCCGCTGTCTAGCCTTCCCACGGCCCGACGCGAGGGCCCAGACGACGAGAGGCAGCCACGTGGGCTGCCTCTGTCGGGGCCGGCGGACCGGCGCGGGGAGAAGTGGCACGGGCGGAAGGACTTGAACCCTCGACCTGCGGATTTGGAATCCGCTGCTCTACCGACTGAGCTACACCCGTACGGCACCGCAGGAGTAAGACCACGCCTGCGCCTCGTCAAGGGAGGCCGGTCAGGGCTTCTTGCTCTCCAGGAAGGCCACCAGGTTCTCCAGGTCCTGGTCGCTGAGCTGGGTGAACGGCATCATCGGCGTCCCGGGCTTGCCGGTCTTGATCACGCTCTTGACCTTGGCGGTGTCGCGGGAAGCCCAGAACGAGGGCGAGGTGAAGTCGGCCGGCGGCGGCTGGAGGGAGGCCGCGGCCGGGCCCTTGCCGTCGGCGGAGATGCCGTGGCAGGCCATGCAGTTGGCCATGTAGACCTTCTGGCCGGCGGCCAGGTCGGCGGCCCGCGCCGCCCCTGGCAGCGCCACCCCCACCAGCAGGGCGAGCGCGACGAGCAGGGGACGGGAGTCGGCGGAGAAGCGACGCATGGGGACCTCACCGAGGGCGCGGGGTGGCTGCCCAGGATGCCACAGCCTGGACGCGCCGGCACCGGGGAACCTTCCGTCACGGTGCGTCAACGCGCCTCCTCCTCCCCGTCGTCGGCCGGGTCGGGCGCGGAGGCGCCGGGAGCTGCCACCTCTGCCGGCCGCGCCAGGCTGGCCTCGGTGTCCACCGGCCCTTCGGGCAGGACCCGCGTCGCCGCCACGCCCTGCTCCCCGGCATCCAGGGCCGCGAGCCACACCAGGATCCGCCGCGCCTCGTGCCGGTCCAGGCTCTCCGCGAAGGCCGGCATGTCGCCTTGCCCCTGCAGCACCCGGTCGACCAGCGCCGGCCAGTCCGCCTCGGCCCGGCCCCGCAGGTCACCGGGGGGCGCGCCGAGCAGCGCCGCCAGGGGGCCGTCGCCCCGGCCCTCCACGCCGTGACACTGCCAGCACAGGTCCTGGTACAGCTCCCGCCCGCGGACCTTGTCCTCGGGCATCTTGGTCGGGACCTTGGCGCCGAGGGCGTGCGGCGACAGCGTCGCGACGGCCAGGGCGGCCCACAGCGACGCGGTGGGGAACGGGCGGGTGCGCATCGGGGACGGCCTAACCACCGGCGCCACGCCGGGCGCGGCGCACCAAAGCGAGAAGCCCCTCTCCAGGGGTGCTGGAGAGGGGCTTGCTCTGAGTGGCGGGACGGACGGGACTCGAACCCGCGGCCTCCGGCGTGACAGGCCGGCGTTCTAACCGACTGAACTACCGTCCCAGCGATGTGGAGAGCGAACCGGGGTGGGCGGAACAGGGTTCGAACCTGCGACCCGCAGCTTGTAAGGCTGCTGCTCTCCCGGCTGAGCTATCCGCCCCGGCGTCCCGGGTCGAGCGGCGAGCCGCCCGTCCAGGGTGGGGAGCGAGCCCCCCGACCGAAGCGCTGCTCTTCTAATGAGTCCCCGCGGGGGCTGTCAACCCGCTCTGAGCATTTCTGTGGAGGGTGGGCCACCCGCGTCGGTCCCCCCCCTTCTCAGTGCTCGCCGGCCGCCCCCGCAGAGGCCACCGCGTCGGTCAGGAGCGTCCGGCCCGACGGCCAGCGCAGCGCGTGCTCCAGCACCTCGTCCATGTGCTCGACCCGCAGCAGCACCACCGCGTCCCGCACCGCTTCGGGGATGTCGGGCACGTCCTTCTCGTTGCGCTGCGGGATGATCACCTGGGTGATGCCCTGGCGGTGCGCAGCCAGGGTCTTCTCCTTCAGCCCGCCGATGGGCAGCACGCGGCCGCGGAGGCTGATCTCGCCCGTCATCGCCACGTCGGAGCGCACCGGGATGCCGGTCAGCGCGCTGACCATCGCCGTGGCCATCGCGATGCCCGCGCTGGGGCCGTCAGCCTTCACCGCGTTGCCCGGGTAGTGCACGTGGAAGTCGTGCTTCTCGTGGAAGTCCGGGTCGAGGCCGAGCTGGTCGGAGCGCGAGCGGATGTAGCTGAAGCCGGCGGTCGCGCTCTCCTTCAGCCAGTCCCCCAGCAGGCCGGTCAGGATGAGCTTGCCCTTGCCCGGCACCACGGCGACCTCGATCTCCAGCACCTCGCCGCCGTAGGAGGTCACGGCCAGGCCCTTGACCAGGCCGACCTGGTCCAGGGACTCCACCTCGGCGTCCTGGAAGCGGGGCACGCCCAGCAGCTCCGCCAGGTTGCGGCTGGTCACGCGGACCTTCGTGTCCGGGCCCTGCTCGACCACCAGCCGCGCCACCTTGCGGCAGGCGTTGGCGACCTCGCGCTCCAGGTTCCGCACGCCGGCCTCGCGCGTGTACTGCCGGGCCAGCGCCTGGACCGCCTGCCGCGTGAACTGGATCTGGTTGCCCTGCAGGCCGTTGGACTGGCGCTGCTTGGGGATCAGGTAGCGACGGGCGATCGCCAGCTTCTCGGGCTCGGTGTAGCCGGGAAGGCGGATGATCTCGAGGCGGTCCTGCAAGGGCACCGGGATGCCCTCCAGCGAGTTCGCGGTGCAGATGAACATCACCCGCGACAGGTCGTAGTCCAGGTCCAGGTAGTGGTCGTTGAAGGCGTGGTTCTGCTCGGGGTCGAGCACCTCCAGCAGCGCCGCCGAGGGGTCGCCGCGGAAGTCCGCCGACATCTTGTCGACCTCGTCGAGCAGGAACACCGGGTTGTTGGTGCCCGCCTTCTTCAGGCACTGGAGGATCTTGCCCGGCAGCGCGCCGATGTAGGTCCGGCGGTGGCCGCGGATCTCGGCCTCGTCGCGCACGCCGCCCAGCGCCTGCCGCACGAACTCGCGGTCCGTGGCCCGGGCGATCGACCTCGCCAGCGAGGTCTTGCCCACCCCCGGTGGCCCCACCAGGCACAGCACCGGGCCCTGCATGCGGTCGACCAGGCGGGCGACCGCGAGGTGCTCCAGGATGCGCTCCTTGACCTTCTCCAGGCCGAAGTGGTCCTGGTCGAGCACCGCCGCGGCGTGGACCAGGTCCAGGTTCTCCTCGGCGTAGGTCGCCCACGGCAGCGCCAGCACCTGGTCGACGTAGTTGCGGACCACCGTCGCCTCGGCGCTCATCGGGCTCATCATCTTGAGCTTGCGCAGCTCCTTGATGCAGCGCTCCCGCGCCTCCTCCGACAGCGGCTTCTCGGCGATCTGCCGCTCCAGGTCCTGCAGCTCGCTCTTGAACTCGTCCTTCTCGCCCAGCTCCTTCTGGATCGCCTGCATCTGCTCGTTGAGGTAGTACTCGCGCTGCGTCCGCTCCATCTGCTTCTTGACGCGCGTCTTGATCTTGCGTTCGACCTGCAGGATCTCGATCTCGCCCTGCACGTGCTGGTGGATGCGCTCCAGCCGGCGCAGCGGGTGCAGCTCCTCGAGCAGGGCCTGCCGGTCCTCCAGCTTGAAGCCCATGTGGGCGACCAGCATGTCCGACAGGCGCCCGGCGTCCTCGATCCCGGCGACGGTCAGCAGCAGCTCGGGCGGGATGCCCTTGTTGAGCTTGACGTACTGCTCGAAGGCCGCCTTGACCGACCGGACCAGGGCCTCGGCCTCGACCGGGTCGACCGGCGCGTCCGGCAGCTCCTCCACCTCGACCCGCAGGTGATCGTCGAGATCCTCGATCCGGTGGATGCGGCCGCGCCCCTTGCCCTCGACGAGCACCTTCAGGTTGTCGTCAGGCAGCCGCAGCAACTGGATGATCACCGCGACGGTGCCCACCGCGTGGATGTCGTCCGGACCCGGGTCGGCGGTGCGGCCGACCTTCTGCGCGGCCAGGAAGACCTTCTTGCCGGCCTTGAAGGCGTGGTTCAGCGCCGCCCGGGACTTCTCGCGCCCGACGATGAGCGGCACCACCATGTGGGGGAACACGACCAGGTCGCGCAGGGGCAGCAGCGGCAGATCACCACTGCCCGCCGGGCCCGCCGGGCGGTCCTTGAAGAACATGGCTGCTCCGTGCTGTGGGTGCGGGGCGGGTCAGGCCCAGCCGGCCTCGTTCTCGTACACCAGGATCGGGTCCTTGCTGCGCTGCACGACCTCCTCGCTGATGATGCACTCCTTGATGTTCTCCTTGCTGGGCAGGTCGTACATCACGTCGAGCATGATCTCTTCGAGGATCGCGCGCAGGCCCCGCGCGCCCGTCTTGCGCCGCAGCGCCTCTTCGGCGATGGCGGAGAGCGCCCCGTCGGTGAACTTCAGCAGCACGCTCTCCATCTCGAAGAGCTTCTGGTACTGCTTGATCAGCGCGTTGCGCGGCTCGATCAGGATCCGCACCAGGGCGGGCACGTCCAGCTCCTCCAGCGTGGCCAGCACCGGCAGCCGCCCGACGAACTCGGGGATCATGCCGAACTTCAGCAGGTCCTCGGGCTCGACCTGGGCCAGCAGCTCGCTCTTGGTCTTGGTGCGGCCGTCGCGCTCGGCCTGGCTCACCCCGAAGCCCACGCCGCTCTTCGTGACGCGCTGCTCCACGATCTTGTCGAGGCCGACGAAGGCGCCGCCGCAGAGGAAGAGGACGTTGGTGGTGTCGATCTGCAGGAACTCCTGCTGGGGGTGCTTGCGGCCGCCCTTGGGCGGCACGTTGGCCACCGTGCCCTCGATGATCTTCAGCAGGGCCTGCTGCACGCCCTCACCGGAGACATCCCGGGTGATCGAGGGGTTCTCGCCCTTGCGGGCGATCTTGTCGATCTCGTCGACGTAGATGATGCCTTTCATCGTGCGCTCGACGTTGTAGTCGGCCGCCTGGAAGAGCGAGAGGATGATGTTCTCGACGTCCTCGCCGACGTAGCCGGCCTCGGTCAGGCTGGTGGCGTCGCAGATGGTGAAGGGCACGTTGAGGAAGCGGGCGAGCGTCTGGGCCAGCAGGGTCTTGCCCGTGCCCGTCGGCCCCACGATCAGGATGTTGCTCTTCTGCAGCTCGACGTCGTCGTGGCTGCTGCGGCTGTCGATGCGCTTGTAGTGGTTGTGCACCGCCACCGACAGCACGCGCTTGGCCCGCTCCTGCCCGATCACGTACTGGTCGAGGTGGGCCTTGATCTCCTTGGGCTTGGGGACCAGCGCCCGCGAGGCGTAGTAGTCCTCGCGCTCGTACTCCTCGGTGATGATGTCGTTGCACAGCTCGACGCACTCGTCGCAGATGTACACCGAGGGCCCGGCGATGAGCTTGCGCACCTCGCGCTGGGACTTGCCGCAGAAGCTGCAGCTCAGGTTGCGGCCAGCCTGGCCCTTGCGAGTCATCCCTTCTCCGGACGCGGGGTCGCCGTGATCACCTCGTCGATGATGCCGTACTCCACGGCCTCCTGCGCGCCCATGATGTAGTCGCGCTCGGTGTCCTGGCGGATCCGCTCGATGCTGGTGCCCGTGTGGTGGGCCATGATCTGGTTGAGCTGCTCCCGCATGCGCAGGATCTCGCGGGCGTGGATCTCGATGTCGGAGGTCAGGACGGCGCCCATGCTGGCCGCCTGGCCCATGCAGATGGTCGCGACGTCGGCGCTGACGTGCTGCATCGTGTCGTAGATGGCCATGCCCGCCGTGATCACGCCGCCGGGGCTGTTGATGTAGAGGTAGATGTCCTTGCTGGGGTCCTGGCTGTCCAGGAAGAGCAGCTGCGCGATGATCGCGTTGGCGACGGCGTCGTTGACCTGGGTGCCCAGGAAGACGATCCGGTCCTGGAGCAGGCGCGAGTAGATGTCGTAGGTCCGCTCGCCGCGGTGGGTCTGCTCGACCACGTAGGGGATGTAGGAGGCGAGGAAGTCGTCGCGCATGCGGGCTCCAGGGATGGCCACGAGGAGGGAGGGGGACGCGGGCACGGGGTGGCCCGAGGCCTAACCCACGGCGCGAGCGCCGCGGCCCGCTCCAGATGCACACGACCCGCCTCCCTGGCCAGGGGGGCGGGTCGCGGGAGAGGCGGGGACGGCCCGCGCGTGCGGGCCGACCGGCTGCGGATCAGGCCTGATCGAGGGCCTCGAGGATCTGGGCCTTGGTGGACTTGGCGTTGACGTCCAGGCCGAGCTGCTGCGCCACGGCGAGCAGCTCCTCCTTCTTCATGCCCTTGTTCCAGCTCGGGGCGGCGGCCGGCTCGGCGGCCGGCTCGGCAGCGGCCGGCTCGGCAGCGGCCGGCTCGGCCTTGGCGGCCTTCTTGGACGCCTTCGCCGCCTTGGGGGCGGGCTCGGCGGCCGCGGGGGCCTCGGTCGGCCCGCCCTCGGTGGGCGTGGTGGGGACCAGCTCGCTGGCCTCGAGCAGCCACTCCAGCGTCTTCTCCTCGAGGATGCGGGTGCGCAGCACGCCGAAGGCCTGCTCGCGCTGCAGGTAGGCGCGGATCGCCTCGACCTGCTGGCCGCGGCTCTTCGCGATCTCGGCCACGCGGGCGTCGACCTCGCCGTCGGCCACCTCGATCTTCTCGTTCTTGGCGACCTGGGCCAGGATCACGCTGGCGCGGGCGGCGAACAGGGCGCGGGAGCGCAGGTCGGCCACCTCGGCGTCCGAGAAGCGCACCGAGCGCGGATCCTGGCCGCTGTAGGCCCGGCGCACGCGCAGCTCCTCGACCAGGGCCTGGAACTGCTCGTCGATCATGCCGCCCGGCACGTCGAAGGGGTTGCGCTCGACGAGCTGCTGGAGCAGCGCCACGCGGGCCTGGTTGCGGGCCGCCTCGTCCACCTGCTCCTGCAGGCGCATCCGCAGCGCCGCGCGCATGCCCTCGGCCCCGCCCTCGTAGCCGAGCTCGGCGGCCAGCTCGTCGCTCAGCTCGGGCACCGCCACCGCCTGCATGCCGAGCACGGTCACCTCGGCCTGCACCTGCTTGCCCTTGAGGTGCTCGAACTGCGAGGCGGCGCCGATCGACACCTGGCCGCTGGCGGTCCCGCCCTTGGACAGGCCGATGAGCAGCGACTCCAGGCCCGGGTAGAAGCGCTCGCCCTGGGTGAGCACCATGGTGCCCGCCTCGTCGGCCAGCACCGTCTCGCCCTCGGTCAGCTTCAGCGCGGCCAGCACCCGGTCGCCGGCCTGGACCGGGCGGTCCTCGGTGACCTCGGCGATGCGCGCCTGGCCCTGCAGCACGCGGCGCACCGAGGCGTCCACGTCGGCCTCGCGCACCTGGGCGGCGGGGTACTCCACGCGCAGGCCGGAGTAGCCGTCCAGCGAGACGGCGGGCTTCACGTCGACGCCGATCACGAAGGTCAGGACGTTTCCGGACCGGACCTCCCCCTGCTCCTCCACCGCCGGCTGGCCGGCGAGCTCGAGCGCCCCGGCGGCCTGCCGGAAGGCCTGCTCCATCAGGCGCGCGCCGACGTCGCTGCTGACCTGCTTTCCGAAGCGCGCCTCCAGCACGTTGCGGGGCGCCTTGCCCGGGCGGAAGCCCGGCAGCCGGGCCCGGCCCTTGAGGCTGTTGTAGGCGGAGTCCAGCTCGGCCTTGACCTGCTCGGCGCCCACGGTGAAGCGCAGGCGGCGGCGGATGGGGGAGACGTCTTCGATGGTCAGGTCGTACTGCATCACGTTCTCGGGGTGCGTCACGATGAGGTCGGCCGCGCGGCAGGAGGCCGGCGGGGCCGGGCATCGGAGGGAGGGGAGGCGCCGGGGGGAGGGGTGCGAGAAGGGGGAGTCGAACCCCCACGGGTTGCCCCACCGGATCCTAAGTCCGGCGCGTCTGCCAGTTCCGCCATTCTCGCGAGCGCACGCCCGCGCGGAGCAGCGGTGAGCCGGCCGCCATGGGCAAGCCGTCCCCTATGAACACGACCGCCGCGCACAGGCAAGGGCAGGGCCCGAAAGGCAGCAGGCCGGAGCGCTGTGCGTCGCGCCCCGGCCTGCGGGAGGTGGTGGGCCCACCAGGAATCGAACCTGGAACCTGCGGATTAAGAGTCCGATGCTCTGCCAGTTGAGCTATGAGCCCGTGCCAGTGATGTCCGCGCGACCGAGGCCGCGCACGAGAGCGGGTGGGGTGAGTGAAGGGAATTGAACCCTTGACCTCCAGGGCCACAACCTGGCGCTCTAACCAACTGAGCTACACCCACCAGATCCCGGGACCCGGGAGGGTCGCCGTGAAGTGAAACCGCTTCGAGAGAGCGCCACGCCGTTCAGCGAGGCCCGATGGAGCGAGGCCCAGCCGGGCCGTCCCCATCGCGCCGCTGCCAGATAATCAGTTCCTGGCGGCTGGCAAGGGCCGCGCGTCGCCTGCCCCGGCAGGCCAGGGCAAGGGCAGCGCCACGCCCGGGGGCAGCCAGGGCAGGTCCAGCTCCGCGGCGACCAGCGCCCGCGCGGCGCGGTCGGGGTCGGCGGGCGCGGCGCCGGGCAGGGCGGCGAGCACGAAGCTGGTGGTGAGGACATCCTCGCCGAGCGGCAGGGCGTCCAGCGGCGGTCCCAGGGGCGGGTCGGCGCGGTCCAGGCTGGCGGGCAGCCAGGGCAGGGCCGGGCCCGGGGCCGGCAGGGCGGTCCACGCCCCGCCCACGGGATCCTCCAGCTCCCCCAGGGCCACCAGCAGGCGCAGCGGCGCCTGCCAGGGGCCCGTCGCGCTCCAGGGCGCCGGGTCCAGCGCCTGCGGTCCCCCGTCGGCCCAGGCCCCCGCCTCCACGCCGGCGGCGAGGCCCGCCCAGGGCCAGGGCGCCAGGCCATCGGTGCGCTGGCCGGTGGCGGGATCCAGCGCCGCGCCGCCGGGCACCGCGCCCCCTTCGGCCGGCGCCAGCGCCAGCACGGGGCCGCCCGGGAAGGGCTGCAGGCCGCCGGCGGGGCCCGGCAGGTCGGCCCCCCAGGGGTCGCCCGTGCCCGTGGCCGGGTAGCCCCGCGGATCGACCCCCGCGGCGCCCGCCGCTCCGCCCTCTCGCAGCCACCACCACGGCGCGCCCGCGGGATCCCCCACCCGGTCGACCAGGCCGCCGTCGCCCTCGGGGCCCCGCAGCCCGGCCGGACCCCAGGGGCCGGGCGCCCAGGTGGCCTCGCCCCGGGGACCGCTGGCCAGCAGGCTCTGCGGCCCGTCGTCGACCGCCGGCCCCCAGGCCAGCGTGTGCAGGACCCGCCCCCCCTGCTCGATCTGCGCCAGGCGCCCACGCGCGTCGTAGCGCAGGGTCCAGGGGTCCCCCACCTCGGGCGAGAGCCCGACCAGGCGCCCCAGCGCGTCGTGCTCCAGGCGCGCGGCCCCCAGCTCGCCGGCCACCCAGGCCAGGCGCCCCTCGTCGTCCCAGGCGTAGGCCAGGGTGGCGCCGCCCACGCCCCACGCCGGCGCGCCCGCCGGGGGCCGCGCCGCCAGCGCCCGCCCCAGCGGATCGAGCTGCACGCGGCTCCCGTCGCCACCCTCGACCTGCCCGTCCTCGGCCACGCGCCAGCCCCCGGCGCCGCCGTCGCGCTCCAGCGCCACCACCCGGCCGCGCCCGTCGCGCCGCAGCCGCAGCGCCCCCCAGGGCTGCTCCTCCAGCGCGACCACCCTGTCCCCGGCGTCCAGGGTGAGCGCGCGCGCGGCCAGGCGACGACCGCCGGAGTCCTCCAGGGCCAGGCGCAGCCCGTCGGGCAACCAGGTCAGGCGCAGCAGGCTGTGGGCGGGGTGCCGCACCAGCGTGACCCGCCCGGCCTCGTCCCGGTCGACGCCCACGGCGATGCCCTCGGGGCCCACCACCCGCAGCAGGCGGCCCGCCGCGTCCCGCAGCAGCCGCCAGGTCCGCGCCTCCAGCGCCAGCGTCTGCAGCCGTCCCCGCGGGTCCCAGGACAGATCGAGCGCCGGCACGAGCGCCGCCGCGGCGGCTGGCACCGGCGCGAGCACCGCCTCCTCCAGCGCCACCTCCGCGGTGGTCTGCGCCTGTGGCGGCGCCGGGAGGCGGACCTGCTCGCGCGTGATCCTCCCGGCAGGGTCCCGCCGGGCCTCGACCTCGCCGTCGGTGCCCGACCACCGGACGACGCGCCCGGCCCGGTCGCGGCCCACGGTGACCGACCAGTCCCCGGCCTGCACCGCGCGGACCAGGCCGGCCCCGTCCCGCTCCACCCGCCAGGCCCGGCCCGGCGCCAGCAGCTCCCGCACCCGCCCCGCGCCGTCCCGTCGCCACTGGACCGCGCCGGCGCGGACCGGCTCCTCGCTGGCGTCCCGCTGCAGCCCGACCACCCAGGGCCCCCGTCGCAGCTCGACCACCTCGCCGGCCGCGTCGCGCCGCACCGACACCTCCTCTCCCCCCGGCCAGCGCAGGGCCTGCAGCCTCCCCAGCGCGTCCCGCGCCAACCCCACGGCATCGCCCGCGGGCCCCCGCAGGCGGGTGAGCGCGCCGCTGGCCCCCCGGTCGAGCGCGAAGCTGCCGCGCACCGGGTCCCGCAGCAGGGTCAGCCGGCCGGCGGCGTCGCGCTGCAGCTCCCAGCGCCGCGCGTCGGGCCCGGTGACCCGCGCCACGCGGCCCAGCAGGTCCAGGTCCAGCCGCCAGCGCCCCCCGGCGGTCGCGACGGTCTCCACCGTCCCGGCGCGGCCGCGCGCCAGGCTCGTCTCCCCGCCTGCCGGGTCGGTGATCCGCACGATCCGCCCCGCCGGGTCGCGGACCAGGGTCACGGTCGCGCCCACCGGATCGGCCACCTCGACCAGCCGGCCCTGCACGTCCCGTCGCAGGCGCCACGGCACCGCCCCGCGCCCCACGCCGACCAGCCGCCCCTCCTGGTCGCGGGCCCAGGCGTGGATCCTGCCCGCCGGGTCCTCCACGCCGATGACCCGCCCCTGGGCGTCGCGGCGCCAGGTCCAGCGCGCTGCGCCCGGGTCGAGCACCGCCTGCACCCGCCCTGCGGGGTCCAGCTCGGCCCGCCAGGACCGGCCCGCGCCGTCCACGACCGACACCGCGCGCGGCTCGTACCGCACCCAGGAGGTCAGGCCGCGCGGTTCCTCCCAGCCCAGCAGGCGCTCCCTGCCCAGGGGGTCCGGGCCGTAGAAGGCGCGGACCTGGCGCCCCACGGCGTCGATCACGACGACGCTGCGCACCGCGTCGCGCTGGCCGGGCCCCGGGCGGACGACCAGCGGCGCGCCGAGCGGATCCACCACCTGCAGGCCCCCGTCGCGCCAGGCGAGCTGCAGCAGGCCGGGGCCGGGCCCGGCCATGCGCACCACGCGGCCGAACTCGTCGCGCTGGACCTCCAGGCGGGTGCCATCGGGCCAGGCCACGCCGCGGGGGCGCCCCTGGGCGTCGGTGACCACGCGGGTCAGCCCGCCCTGCGGGTCGACCAGGCTGAGCAGCCCGGCCTCGCCCCAGGTCCAGCGCGCCCCCTCGGGCACGACCTCCCGCCCCCGCAGGTCGGGCGCGGGCGCCGGCGCCTCGCCCTCGGGCCTGTAGCGCAGGCGCTCCAGCGGGTCCTCGATCTCCACCGCGTCGCCTGCGGCCAGGGGCTCTCCGTCGAGGGTCCAGGTCCCCTCCTCCCAGGCGAAGCGCCCCGCGGCGCCCGGCAGCACCAGGGCCAGCTCGCCGCTCACCGGGTCGACCACCGCCACCCCGCGAGGGTCGGCCTGCGCGGGCACGAGGGTGCCGACGTGCAGCGGGCCGTCGGGCCCCAGGACCGGCGCCGGCAGGGCCCAGGCGGGAGGGGCCCCAACCAGCGAGCCCACCGCCAGCAGCCTCCCCGCCAGCGAGCCCACCGCCAGCAGCCTCCCCGCCAGCGAGCCCACCGCCAGCAGCCTCCCCGCCAGCAGCCCAGCCCGCACCAGCCCTGCGCGGACCAGCCCGGCGCGGGTCACGCGTCCCTCCGGCCCACCGTCGGCGGAGGCCCGGGGCGACAGACGAGCGAGGGCGGGTGAGCGGACATCGGCTCCCAGGGAGGGCCCAGGATTAGCACGGGACCCGCGGGCGGCGCGCCAGCGGGCGCCTACCGGCAGGCTCGCTCGCCCCCCTCGAAGCAGCGCCAGCTCCCGTCGCCCGAGACGCTGACCAGGGCGACCAGGCGGCCCCCGTCCACCGTCGTCCCCTGGACCTTGCAGGGGCCGGGGACCGCGTCGGGGATCGTCACCACCGCCCCCGAGGCGACCCGCCCGCCGTGGCACTGGACCTCGAGGCGCTGCACCCCCTCGTAGGCCGAGGTGAAGCGCAAGGAGAAGGGGGGCGCCGGGCTCGCCGGGGCAGGCGCCGCCGCCCGCGCCGAGGCGGCGGTCGGAGCGGCGGCGGGAGCGGCGGTCGGTGCCGCCGGCGGGGAGGCCGTCGCCGTGGCTGTCGGGGCTGGCGTCGGGACCACAGCCGGCGCGGCAGCCGGGGCCGAGGGGACCGCAGGGGAGGCCGGCGAGGTCCGCGCAGCCGGAGATCGGGCGGCGCCATCGCCTCGCGCCGAGCTCTCCTGGGAGGAGGCGCGGGTCGGCGCGCGTGGCGCCGCAGGCCCCGCCTCTGCCCCCGGTGCCGGTGCCGGTGCCGCCACCGCCACGGGCTCCGGCGCGGCAGCGGCCTCCAGCGCGGCAGCAGCCTCCAGCGCGGCAGCGGCCTCCAGCGCGGCAGCGGCCTCCAGCGCGGCAGCAGCCTCGGGCGCGGCAGCAGCCTCGGGCGCGGCAGGCGGGAGCTCCCCCGCGTCTCCCAGCGCCTCGTCCAGAGCGGCAGGCACCGCCACCGCCGGTGCCTGCGCCGTTCCCAGGGCCTCGGCGTCCCCCGCGGTCGAGCGGGTCCGCAGCCCCCACAGCGCCCCGACCGCGACGATGCCCAGGACCACGGCGCCGGCCAGCCACAGGCCC
>JAKLKF010000088.1 GCA_023150805.1 Myxococcota bacterium
CCTCCGGGGACGTTCGCTTCGCTCACGGCAGCCTCCGCAGCCAGGTCTCGCCCAGCAGCAGCTGCAGGCCGAGCAGCAGCAGGCCGCCGGCCAGCCAGGGGTGGAAGCGCTCCTCGGTGTCGACGTGCTCCTCGACCTCGGCGGTGCTCTTCTCGAGCTGGTCGATGGTGGCGTAGACCTCGCGCAGGGCCTGGGTGCTGTCGGCGCGGAAGTAGGCGGCCTTCGTCGTGGTGGCGATGGCCCGCAGCGTGTCCTCGTCCAGGTCGCCGCCGCGGCCGCCGAAGAGCCCGCGCAGGCCGCCGCCGCCGCCGACGGTGCCGATGCCGACGGTGTAGACCTTGACCCCCAGCGCCCGCAGGGCCTCGGCGGCCTCCAGGGGGCTGACCTGGCCGGCGTTGTTGCTGCCGTCGGTCAGCAGGATCATCAGCTTCTCGGGCGCGTCGAGGTCCTTGAGCCGGGCGCCGGCGACGGCCATCGCGTCGCCGATGGCGGTGGCGCGGCGGCCGGCGACGCCCAGCTCGACCTGGGAGAGGATCGAGACCAGGGCGTCCTTGTCCAGGGTGAGGGGCACCTGGGTGAAGGCCTCCTCGCCGAAGACGACCAGGCCGATGCGGTCGTCGGGTCGGCCGGCGGCGAAGTCGGCGATGACCTCCTTGGCGACGCGCAGCCGGGTCACGCCGCGGCCCGACAGGGTGTAGTCCTCGGCGTCCATCGAGCCCGAGGTGTCGAGCACCAGCATGATGTCGATGCCCTCGTGCTCGACGATCCGCTCGCGGTTGACGAGCTGGGGGCGGGCCAGGGCGGCGACCAGCAGGCACAGGCCGGCGGCGCCGAGCAGCGGGGGCAGGGGAGCCAGCCACAGCCGCGGGCCGCCGCGGGCCTGGAGGGCCGCGACCGAGGGCCAGGGCAGGCGCGGGCCGCCTCCCCGCCAGGGCAGCCACAGGGCCAGCGGCAGGAGCAGCAGGGCCCACGGGTTGGCCCACTCGATCACGGGCCCTCCTCGGCCGGCGAGACGGGGCGCGTGGCCTCGATCACCGCCTCGAAGTCCTGGTCGAGCGCGGCGAAGAAGCTGGCGCCACCGCCCTCGCGGGCGAACTTGAGGCGGTCGGTGGCGTCGAGGATGCGGCCGGCGCGCAGGCGGGCCGAGGCGCCGGTGACCGACTCCTGCTCCATCCAGCGCAGGATCTCGGGGCCGGTGCGCATGGTGGCGGGCCAGCCGGTGATCGCCTCCAGGTACCGGCGCAGGACCTGCGAGAGGGCCACCGCCTGGGGGTGGTCGGCCAGCCCCTGGGCGCGGACCTGGGCCCACTGCCGGCGGGCGGCGACGTGGGGCGGGTCGGGCGGCGGCGGGGGTGCGGCGGGCGCGCGGCGGCGGGACCACAGCCACGCGCCGGTCCCCGCCAGGGCCAGGGTCCCCGCGGCGAGGCCGGCGGCGAGCGCCCAGGGGAAGGGCTCGGGCGGCGGCGCGGCCTGGAAGTCGGCGACCTGCGAGGTGGGGCCCTGCACGCCCAGGTCGACGAAGAGGGGCGGGGCCTGCAGCGGGCGCTGCTGGTCGCCGGGGCCCCGGGCGTCGGCGCTGCCGGGCTCGATGACGTAGCTGCCGGGGGGTCCGGTCAGCTCGTAGCGGAAGGTGCGCAGGCTGCGCTCGCCGACCTGGACGGGTCCCTCCTCGGCCACCTGGCGCAGCTCGAGGCCCGCCGCGGTGGGCGGCGCCAGCTCGGCGGTCCAACCGGGCGCCTGCAGGAGCTGCACGGTCAGCTCGACGGGCTGCCCCTCGTCGACGTGCTGGGCGGCGACGGTGGCGACCAGCTCCACCTCGGCCGGCGGCGGCAGCGGCAGGCCGGGCTGGCAGGCCAGCAGGTGGGCCGCCAGGGCGTACAAGAGCGAGGGGCTCACCGCGCCCCCCCGTGCTGGCGGAAGTGCACCACCAGGCGGTGGAAGGCGTCCTGGTCGACGGGGATCTCGCAGGCGCGGGCCCCGGCGCGCTGCAGGGCCCGCAGGCGCTCGGGCACCGGCGGCCCCAGGCGCGCCCGGCCGGCGTCGACCAGGCGCGGGCGGCCGGTCTCGGCGTCGACCAGCTCGACCAGGCCGACCGGCGGCAGGCGGGCCTCGAGCGGGTCGTGCACGACGAAGCAGTGCAGGCGGTGGCGCCAGGCCAGGTGCCGCAGCGGGCCGGCGGCGTCGGGGCGGCCGGGGTCGGAGAGGAAGTCGGACAGCACGCAGACCACGGCGCGGCGCTTGAGCATGCGGGCCGCGTGCTCGAGCGCCAGGGGCAGGTCGGTGCCGCGGCCAACCGGGCGGTCCTCGAAGACGGCCTTGATGACGGACCAGGCGTGGCCGCGGCTCTTGCGCGGGGGCACGAAGCGCTCGACGCGGTCGGAGAAGGTGAGCAGGCCGACCTTGTCGCCGTTGCGGATGCCGGCGAAGGCCAGGGCGCCGGCCACCCGGGCGAGCTGGCGGCGCTTGTCGGTCTCGCCGTCGCGCCCGCCGCTGCCGAAGTGCACCGAGCCGGACACGTCGACCACCAGCAGCATCACCAGCTCGCGCTCCTCGCGGAACTCCTTGACGAAGGGCTGGCCGGTGCGCGCGGTGACGTTCCAGTCGATGTGCCGCACGTCGTCGCCGGGCACGTAGGGCCGGACCTCCTCGAACTCCATGCCCCGGCCCTTGAAGGCGCTGCGGTACTCGCCGGCGAAGGGCGAGTCCACCGCCCGGCCGGCCTGCACGTGCAGGCGGCGGATCTGGCGGAGCTCCTCGGCGGTCAGCATCGCGGGGGACCCGGGGAGGGGGGGCTCAGGGCGTGCGGACCCGCTCGACGACGCGGGCGATGACCTGGTCGGGGCCGATGCCCTCGGCCTCGGCCTCGTAGGTGAGCAGGACGCGGTGGCGCAGCACGTCGGCGGCCATCGCCTTGACGTCGTCGGGGGTGACGAAGCCGCGGCCGGCCAGGAAGGCGTGGGCGCGGGCGGTGATCGCCAGGGCCAGGGTGGCGCGGGGGCTGGCGCCGAACTGCACGTAGCGGGCCAGCTCGGCGCCGCCGGGCAGGGTCGCCGGGTCGCGGGTCGCGTGGACCAGCTCGACGATGTAGTCGGCGACCACCTGCTCCATGCGGACCAGGCGCACGGCCTGCTGGGCCGCCAGGATGGCCGCGGCGTCGGCGACCGGGCGCACCGGCTCCGGCGCGGCGGCCGCGCGGGCCAGGATCTCGCGCTCCTCGGCCTTGGTGGGGTAGCCGACGACGACCTTGAGCAGGAAGCGGTCGGCCTGGGCCTCGGGCAGGGTGTAGGTGCCCTCCTGCTCGATGGGGTTCTGGGTCGCCAGCACCAGGAAGGGCGAGGGCAGCGGCCAGGTGCGGTCCGCCAGGGTGACCTGGCGCTCCTGCATCGCCTCCAGCAGGGCGCTCTGGACCTTTGCCGGGGCGCGGTTGATCTCGTCGGCCAGGACCAGGTTGGCGAAGACGGGGCCCTTGTGGGTGGTGAAGGCGCCGTCGCGGGGGTTGTAGACCTGGGTGCCGACCAGGTCGGCGGGCAGCAGGTCCGGCGTGAACTGGATGCGCCGGAAGTCCAGGTGCATCGCGCGCGCCAGGGCGCTGACCGCGGTGGTCTTGGCCAGGCCGGGCACGCCTTCTAGCAGGACGTGGCCGTTGGCCAGCAGGCTGACCAGCAGGCTGTCGACCATGCGGTGCTGGCCGACCAGCACGCGGCCGACCTCGGCGCGGATCGCCTCCACCGTGGGGCGCACCGCGGCGATGCGGGCCTCGATCTCGCTGACGCTGAGCTGTTCGTTCATGTCCCCATCCGACCCATGCGGCGCCGCTCAGTTCGAGAAGCGGCCGAGGAAGTCCTTCCAGAAGCCCTTCTCGGACACGCGCGCGTCCTGGAGCGCGGCGAGCTTGCGGATCAGCTCCTCCTCCTCCAGGGACAGCTTCTTGGGCACGGCGACCACGACCTGGACGTGGTGGTCCCCGCGCCCGCCGCGGCGGCCGAGCTGGGTGACGCCCTTGCCGCGCAGGGTGAACACCTTGCCCGAGGGCGTGCCGGCGGGCACGTCCAGCGGCTCCTCGCCGTCGACCGTGGGCACCTTGATCGAGGCGCCCAGGCAGGCCTGCGGGTAGCTGATCGGCACCTCGACCAGGACGTCGGCGCCGTTGCGGCGGAAGCGCTCGTGCGGCCGGACCTGGATGTGCACGTAGAGGTCGCCGGAGGGCGCGCCGGGGTCGCCCTCGTCGCCGCGGCCGGACAGGCGGAGCTGCAGGCCGTTGTCGACGCCGGCGGGCACGGTGACCGACAGGGTGTCGGTCTGGCGGGTGCGGCCAGCGCCGTCGCACTGCTTGCAGGGGCTGGTGACGACCTTGCCGCGGCCGCCGCAGGTGGGGCAGGCGGTGCGGATGCGCAGGAAGCCGTGGCCCTGGACGACCTGGCCGGCACCGCCGCAGGTCGTGCAGGTGGTCGGCTCGGTCCCCGGCTCGGCGCCGCTGCCGACGCAGGCCGTGCACAGCGAGATGCGGGGCACGGTGATCTCGCGGGTGACGCCGTGCACGGCCTCGAGGAACTCGAGCTCCAGGGCGTACTCGGTGTCGGCACCCCGGCGCAGGGTCGGGCCGCGACCGCCGCCGCGACGGCCGCCGAAGCCGAACAGGTCGCCGAACAGGTCGGAGAACTGGCTGAAGACCTCCTCGGCGCTGTGGAAGCCCGGGTCGACGCCGGCGCCGCGCAGCCCAGCGTGCCCGAAGCGGTCGTACATGCCGCGCTTCTCGGCGTCGGAGAGCACGGCGTAGGCCTCGCTCACCTCCTTGAACTTCGCCTCGGCCTCGGCGTCCCCCGGGTTGCGGTCGGGGTGGTACTGCATCGCGAGCTTGCGGTAGGCCTTCTTGATGTCGGCCTCGGTGCTGTCGCGGGCGACGCCGAGCACCTCGTAGTAGTCGCGGGTCGATGACATCGTGCTGAGGCTCCGGGTCCTGGCGGTCCGGCCCGGCGTCCCGGGCGCACCGACGCCCGGAGGCGCAGACCGCGGCCTCCGGGCGTGAGGAGGGACCGCCGCGCGGGCGGTCGGGGGGAGGAGGCGGAGATCAGGCCTCCTCGTACTCCGCGTCGATCACGTCGTCGCCGCCGCGCCCGGGCTTCTCGCCGCCCGCCGCGCCGCCGGCGGCACCGGCCGCGCCCGCCGCGCCCGCGCCAGCCCCGGCACCCTGGTAGGCCGCCTCGGCCAGCTTGTGGCTGGCGGCGTTCAGGCGCTCGTTGGCGGCCTTGATCGCGGCGGCGTCGTCGCTGTCCAGGGCCGACTTCGCCGCGGCCAGGGCGGCCTCGACGTCGGTGACCTGGGCGCTCGGCAGCTTCTCGCGGTGCTCGGCGAGCAGCTTCTCGGTCTGGTAGACCGCGGTGTCGAGCTGGTTGCGCGCCTCGATCACCTCGCGGCGGGCCTTGTCGTCCGCCTCGTGCGCCTCGGCGTCCTTGACCAGCTTCTCCACCTCGCTCTTGGACAGGCCGCTGCTGCTGGTGATGGTGATCTTCTGCTCCTTGCCGGTGGCCTTGTCCTTGGCCGTCACGTGGAGGATGCCGTTGGCGTCGATGTCGAAGGTGACCTCGATCTGCGGCACGCCGCGGGGGGCGCTGGGGATGCCGTCCAGCCGGAAGGTGCCCAGCAGCCGGTTGTCCTTCGCCATCGGCCGCTCGCCCTGGTACACGTGCACGTCGACGGCGTTCTGGTTGTCGGCCGCGGTGCTGAAGATCTCGGACTTCTTGGCCGGGATCGTCGTGTTGCGGGGGATGAGCACGGTGTTGACGCCGCCCAGCGTCTCGATGCCCAGCGACAGCGGGGTCACGTCGAGCAGCAGCAGGTCCTTGACGTCGCCGGCCAGCACGCCGCCCTGGATCGCGGCGCCGACGGCCACCACCTCGTCGGGGTTGACGGAGTGGTTGGGCTCCTTGCCGAAGAGCTTCTTGACCTTCTCGCGGACCAGCGGGATGCGGGTCGAGCCGCCGACCAGCAGGACCTCGTCGATGTTGGCGGCGCTGACCTTGGCGTCCTTGATCGCCTGGCGGCAGGGCTCCAGGGTGCGGTCGACCACCGGCTCGATCATCCGCTCGAAGGCGGCGCGGGACAGCGTGCTGACGAAGTGCTTGGGGCCCGAGGCGTCCGCCGTCAGGAAGGGCAGGTTGATCTCGCTGCTCTGGGCGCTGGACAGCTCGATCTTGGTCTTCTCGGCGGCGTCCTTCAGCCGCTGCATGACCATCCGGTCCTTGCTGATGTCGACGCCGTGCTCCTTCTTGAACTCGGCCACCATCCAGTCGATCAGCACGTGGTCGACGTCGTCACCGCCCAGGTGGGTGTCTCCGTTGGTCGACTTGACCTCGACCACGCCCTCGCCGACCTCCAGGATGGAGATGTCGAAGGTGCCGCCGCCGAAGTCGTAGACCGCGATGACCTGGTCCTGCTTCTTGTCCAGGCCGTAGGCCAGGGCGGCCGCGGTCGGCTCGTTGATGATGCGCTTGACCTCGAAGCCGGCGATCTTGCCGGCGTCCTTGGTCGCCTGGCGCTGGGCGTCGTTGAAGTAGGCGGGCACCGTGATGACCGCCTCGGTCACCGGCTGGCCCAGGTAGCGCTCGGCCTCGCGCTTGAGCTTCTGCAGCACCATCGCCGAGACCTCGGGCGGGCTGAACTGCTTGTCGTCGATCTTCACGCGGGGCAGGCCGTCGCTGCCGCGCACGCACTCGTAGCTGACGCGGCCGATCTCCTGGGCGCACTCGTCGAAGCGGCGGCCCATGAAGCGCTTGATCGAGGAGACGGTGCGCGTGGGGTTGGTGATGGCCTGGCGCTTGGCGACGGCGCCGACCAGGCGGTCGCCGTCCTTGGAGAAGCCGACCACCGAGGGGGTGGTGCGCCCACCCTCCTCGTTGACGATGACGGTGGGGGCGTCGCCCTCCATGATCGCGACGACGGAGTTGGTCGTGCCGAGGTCGATGCCGATGATCTTGCCCATGGGGTTCCTCCGAGGGGCCGCGGGCCATGCAGGCCGGGCCGTCAGGCGTGGATGCGGACGAGGGGTGTCTTCAGCGGTGAAGGCGACCGAGAGATGAGGTGCCAGGCACCACTTCGCACGGCCACCCTGCGCCGGGGCAGGCGCCGCCGGCGGGGTCGCGGCAAGGGTAATCCCGGTCATCCGGCCGACAAGGCCCGGGGCCCGCCGGCGGGGACCACGATCGCGCTGTCGCGGTCTGCCGCCCGGCCCGGTGCGCCCGGGCGAGAAGATCCACACGGCACCGAGACCTCCCACCCTGGCACGGGCCCTGCAAAGACCCCGGTCGTCCGAGCCCACGCTCTTCAACCCAGACGTCCGTGCCCTGACCTGTCGGGGCGTGGGGGAGGACCGGCGCCGGCGCAGCATCGGGCTGCGCGCGGTGCCGACGACACCCTCCGAGCGGCCGGGTCCTGGTGGCCCGGCCGCTCCTGGTCGGGGGGGCGGGGATTTTCCGGGCCTCGCTTGACGCCCGGGGGGGGCGTGCCTACTCCGACGCCGCACTGACCCGGGGCGTCGGTGGGCGTGTCGCTGGTCGACCGCTCCGGCTGCCCCTCGCCCCCCACCCCTCCAGATCTCCAGGAGATCGAAAATGAAGCTTCGTCCCCTCTACGACCGGGTCCTCGTCAAGCGCGTGGAGGCCGAGGAGCGCACCTCCTCCGGCCTCATCATCCCCGACGCCGCCAAGGAGAAGCCCTTGGAGGCCGAGGTGATCGCCGTCGGCGCCGGCCGCGTGACCAAGGACGGCAAGGTCCGCGCGATGTCGCTGAAGCAGGGCGACCGCGTCCTCTTCGGCAAGTACACGGGCGACGAGATCAAGCTGGATGGCGAGGAGCACATCATCCTGCGCGAGGAAGACGTGCTCGCGGTCATCGAGCGCTGAGCCCTTCCTCCCCCCTGCGGGCGCCCGCCGGGTGCCCGACCATCCCTTCCCGAACGGGCCCACCGGGCCTCAGGAGAGAATTCCATGGCTGCCAAGGACATCCAGTTCCGCGAGACCGCCTGGTCCGAGATCGCCAAGGGTGTGGACACCCTCGCCAACGCCGTGAAGGTCACGCTCGGCCCCAAGGGCCGCAACGTGGTCCTCGAGAAGAGCTGGGGCGCCCCCACGGTCACCAAGGACGGCGTCACCGTCGCCAAGGAGATCGAGCTCAAGGACAAGCTGCAGAACATCGGCGCCCAGATGGTCAAGGAGGTCGCCTCCAAGACCAACGACGTCGCCGGTGACGGCACCACCACGGCCACCGTGCTGGCCCAGGCCATCTACCGCCACGGCGCCAAGCTGGTCGCCGCCGGCTCCAACCCGATGGAGCTGAAGCTGGGCGTCGACGCCGCCGTCAAGGCCGTCATCGCCCACCTCGGCACCATCAGCCAGCCCTGCGAGTCCAAGGAGGACATCGCCAAGGTCGCCACGATCTCCGCCAACGGCGACACCGAGATCGGCGACATGATCGCCACGGCGATGGACAAGGTCGGCCGCGACGGCGTGGTGACGGTCGAGGAGGCCAAGGGCCTGCAGACCGAGCTCGACATCGTCGAGGGCATGCAGTTCGACCGCGGCTACCTCAGCCCCTACTTCGTCACCGACGCCGACCGCATGGAGGCCGTGCTCGAGGACGCGCTGATCCTCATCCACGAGAAGAAGATCGGCAACATGAAGGACCTGCTGCCGGTGCTGGAGAAGGTCCACGCCGCCAGCAAGCCGCTGCTCATCCTGGCCGAGGACGTCGACGGCGACGCGCTGGCGACCCTGGTGGTCAACAAGCTGCGCGGCAACATGAACGTGGTGGCCGTCAAGGCGCCGGGCTTCGGCGACCGCCGCAAGGCCATGCTGGAGGACATCGCGATCCTGACGGGCGGCAAGGCCCTGATGGAAGACCTGGGCCTCAAGCTCGACGGCGTCACCCTGGCCGACCTGGGCAAGGCCCGGCGCATCGTGATCACCAAGGACAACACCACCATCATCGACGGCGAGGGCTCGCGCGACGCCGTGCGCGGCCGCGTCAAGCAGATCCGCGCCCGGATCGAGGAGACCACCAGCGACTACGACCGCGAGAAGCTCCAGGAGCGCCTGGCCAAGCTGGTGGGCGGCGTCGCCGTCGTCCACGTCGGCGCGGCCACCGAGGTCGAGATGAAGGAGAAGAAGGCCCGGGTCGAGGACGCGCTGAACGCGACCCGCGCCGCGGTGGAGGAGGGCGTGGTGCCCGGTGGCGGCGTGGCCCTGATGCGCGCCCTGCCGGCCCTGGACGGCCTGAACCTGGACGGTGACGCCGCCTTCGGCGTCCGCATCATCCGCGACGCCATCCAGGCCCCGCTGCGCGCCATCGCCGGCAACGCCGGCCTGGACGGCAGCCTGGTCGCCGACAAGGTCAAGCACGGCACCGGCGCCTTCGGCTTCAACGCCGCGACCGAGGAGTACGGCGACATGTTCCAGATGGGCGTCATCGACCCCACCAAGGTCGTGCGCACCGCCCTGCAGAACGCCGCCAGCGTGGCCAGCCTGCTGCTGACCACCGAGGCGGTCATCGCCCAGAAGCCCGAGAAGGCCGCGCCCCCCGCCGGTGGCGGTGGTGGCGGCATGGGTGGCATGGGCGGCATGGGTGGCATGGACATGATGTGAGCGTCCGCGCCGGGGCGGGGCGTCGTGCCTCGCCCCGGCGACCGGGCCCGAGACGACAGGCGCCCGCCCTGGGAGACCGGGGCGGGCGCCTTCGTCTGTGCGGGGGACGCCTCAGAAGCGCATCTGGAACATCGCCCGCACGCCCTGGTCGCTCTGGCCCATCGCGTTGCGGTTGGCGAAGCCCTCGACCCCCCAGCCCCAGTTGTCCACCTTGCGCGACAGGCCGCCGGCCGCCTCGTAGCTGCCGTCCGAGCGCGCCTCGCCACGCAGGTAGGCCTGGAGCTGGTCGGGCTCGGCCACGTTGCTGATCCGGCCGCCGACCGTGCTCAGGTCACCGGCCTGCCCGCGCATGCGCTCGTAGTAGGCGTTGGCGGCCAGGGCGCTGCTGCTGTAGCCCACGTCCAGGCGGTCGCGGGTGGTGCCGCTGCGCTCGCTGTGCAGCGCGCTGCCGGTGAGCAGGGCCCCGCCCGCGAGCTGCTGCTGGAGCGTGCCCTGGAGCTGGTAGCCGCCGTCGGCCCCGAAGTAGTCGCCCATCAGCTCGGCCTTGGTGCCGGCGGACTGGTAGCGGTAGCCGACCCGCACCTGCTCCAGCGCCAGGTCCAGGGTCCGCCCCGGGTCGATCCCGGCGACGACGGAGTGCCCACCGCCCAGGCTGCGGCTCGTGTCGACCAGCGGCAGGTCCTGGTTGCTCATCACGTAGGCGACCGCGCCGGCCAGGGCCGCGGTGGCGACGGTCAGCGGGTTCTCGTCCACCCAGTCCCGCAGCCCCTCGGACAGGCCGGAGTCGACCACCAGGCCCTGGGCGACGCGCCGCAGCTCGCCGTCGAGCGCCGTCACGAACAGGTTGGCCGCCTCCTGCTCGTTGGCCTGGACGTTGGCCTGCAGGTAGCTGCGCAGCCGCCCGGTCGCGCCGCTGACGGCCGACTGGGCGTGGCCGACCAGCTTCTCGTCGGTGAGCTGCGGGGCCAGGGCCTCGTAGAGCTTGGGCCCCAGGAAGTCGCCCATCGCCGCCGACCAGGTCATCGCCCCGCCCTGCTGCTGCACGAAGCTGTTGCCAAGCTGGCTCTGCGCGTCCTGGGCCGGGGCCGCCGGCTGCTGGGCGGGGGCCGCAGGCTGGACGGTCGGGGCCTGCTGCTGGAGCTTGTCGGACATGGTCGCCTCGCGCGCGGAGAGGGGAAGGCCCGCGATGATAGCGCGGCGGGCGAGGGCGGTGCGTGAAGATCAGCGACGGGCCTCCGCCAGCTCGTCGGGGGTCGGCGCCGTCAGCATCGCCAGCATGATCGCGTTGCCCAGCGGCCCGCCGGTGGTGAAGGCGCTCCCGGTCCAGCCGCCGAACAACCGGGTCGTGCCCCACAAGGCGTCGAACCAGGTCTCGTCCTGGAGCCGCCGCGCGCCGGCCAGCGCGAAGCCCGTCGCCGACACGCTGGCGCCCAGGATGAGCGGGCCGCTGTCGACGTCGCCCTGGCAGCCGTGGCCCCGGGCGCAGGTCGAGGGGTGGTACTCGCGCACCATCGCCACGCCGGCCCGCCGGTCGGCCAGCCCCTCGCGCACCGCCAGGGTGAGCGCGCGCGACAGCTCCGGGTCCACCCAGGACAGCGCCCAGGCCGCCAGCGTCGTGCCCGAGCCTCGCCCCACCGACCGCGGCCGGCCCGTCGAGGGCGAGGCGCTCTGCACCAGCAGGCCGTGCTCGTCGACGAAGCGCTCGCGGTACCGGGCCAGGTGGCCGGGCAGCCAGGCCGGCGGCGCCTGCCCGGTCGCGCGCGCGTGCAGCGCCACGGTCGCCAGCCCCATCGCGTGGTCCACCGGGTAGGCCTCGCCCGGGTAGGTCTCCAGCACCGGGCCGCGGGGGATGCGCCGCGCCAGGGCCGCCGCGACGCGATCGTGCAGGGCCGCGTGGCGCGTGTCGGGCGCCGCCAGGCGCAGCAGGCCCAGCGAGACGCCCAGGTAGCCGAGGACCGCGTGATCGTGGGCGTCGTCGTCCAGGTGCTCCAAGGCCAGGTCCCCCCACGCCTGCCGGTCGAAGGACCAGGTCGCCTCGGCGATGGCGCAGTCCATCGCCCGCTCGGCGCGCGGCACCAGCACCGCGGCGTGCTCGGGGTGCAGCAGGGCGAGCTGGGCGTGCCCGGCCGCCGCCATCTGGCAGGTGCCGAAGGCCCACTCCCCCTGGAAGCGCCCCTGCCCCGGGTCGATGCCCATGACCGCCTGCCCCTGGCCCTCCATGCCCTCCTGGATGGTGGCGTCGACCTCCGCGGAGAGGGAGAGGGCCGGCTCGGGGGCGCCGTCGCGCCAGTCTTCGCCGGGGTGGGCGAGCAGGCTGGCCGGGGCGAGCAGCAGGGCGACGCCGGCGAGGGCGAGGAGGGGGCGGCGGGTCATGGGGCCTCCGGTCCCGCGGTCGGCGAGGGTGCCGCCTGGGGACGCCCGCTTCGTAGCCGCGCCTGGCCCCGGGGTTTCCGCCGGACGCCGCCGACGGTCGCCGCCGCCCGCCGAGCGGTCCGCCCCCTCGCCCGAGCGGTCGGCGCCCCCGCCCCCGACCGGATTAGACCCCCGCCGGGAGCGCCCATGAGCACCGAGCCCGACGCCCGCATCGACCTGGACATCGCCGACGGCGTCGCCGTCCTCACCATCCACCGCCACGGCCGCCGCAACGCCCTGCACTGGCCCCTGTGGCTGGCCCTGGGCGAGCGCCTGGACCAGGTCCTGCCCCGCTGCGCGCCCGCGGGCGACGTGCGCGCCCTGGTGCTCACCGGCAGCGGCGGCCACTTCTGCAGCGGCATGGATCTCAAGCCCGACAACCCGCTGGTGCAGCGCATCCTGCCGGCGATCTTCGAGGCCGACCACGACGCGGCCCGCGGGGTGATCCTGGAGCTGAAGGAGATCACCCGCAAGCTCCTGGACCTGCCGGTGCCGACCTTCTGCGCCATCGAGGGCGTGGCGGCCGGCGGCGGCTACGAGGTGGCCCTGCACTGCGACGTGCTGGTCGCAGCCCAGGACGCCAGCGTCGGCCTGCCCGAGGTGCGCTGGGGCATGGTCCCCGACGTCGGCGGCACCACCCTGCTGGCCCGCCGGGTCGGCCGCGGCCGCGCCGTGCTGGCCGTGACCACCGGCCGGATGTTCCCCGCCCCCCAGGCGCTGACCCTGGGCATGGTCGACCTGCTCTGCCCCTCCGGCCAGGCGCTGGAGCAGGCCCTGGCCGCCGCCCGGGACGTCGCCCGCGGGGGCCCCCAGGCCGTCAGCGGCGCCCTCTCCGCCCTGCGCCGCGGCCTGGACCAGCCCCTGGACGCCGCCTTCGCGCTGGAGACCGAGGCCGGGGTCGCCGCCCTGATCAGCGGCGAGCCGCGCGAGGGGACCCTGGCCTTCGCCGAGAAGCGGGACCCCGACTGGGGCCGCCGGGCATGAGCCTCCCGCTGCGCCTGCTGCTGGCCCTGCCCACCGCGCTGGCCCTGCCCTTCATCTCGGCGCCGGCCAACCTGCACTGGCTGCACTGGGTCGCCTTCCTGCCCCTGTTCGCCGCGCTGGAGGGGCTCTCGCTGCGCCGGGGCCTGCTGCTGGCCTACGCCATGGGCTGGGTCGCCAACCTGGTCATCTTCTGGTGGCTCATCGAGACGGTGCAGCGCTTCAGCAGCCTGCCCTGGGTGGCCGCCCTGGCCGTGCACCTGCTGGCCACCACGGCCTTCTCGCTGTCCTACGGCCTCTTCGGCGTGATGCCCTGGCTGCGCCAGCGCCTGGGGTCCTGGTGGATGCTGGCGATGCCCGTGGTCGTCGTCGCCGGCGAGCAGGCCTTCCCCGTCCTGTTCCCCTACTACCAGGGCGTCAGCCAGTACCGGCAGCCCGCGATGTTCCAGCTCGCCAGCGTGCTGGGCGTGGTCGGCCTGTCCTTCCTGGTCGTGCTGGTCAACGCCGTGCTCTACGAGACGGCCCTGCGCCTGCGGGCCCGTCGCCGCCCGCCGCTGGCCGCCCTGGGCGCCACCGCCGCGCTGATCGCCGCCAACCTGGGCTTCGGCGCCTGGCGCCACGCCGCCGTCGAGGCCGAGCTGGCCCAGGCCCCCGAGCTGCGCGTCAGCATCCTGCAGCAGGCCGTGACCATGGAGCAGCGCCTGCGCGAGTCGCCCTGGGAGGGCTTCTTCGAGTGGACCCGGCTGACCGCCGCCGTCGCCGACCAGGCGCCGGACCTGGTGGTCTGGCCCGAGGGGGCCATCTCCTTCAACCCCAACGAGGAGCGCAGGTTCTCCACCCTCCGCAAGAAGAGCCTCTCGCGCCTGGCCGAGAAGCTGCAGGAGGTGGGCGGCATGGAGCTGGCCGGCATGCCGCCCGAGCTGGCCTCGCTGCAGGGCGAGAACCCGCTGGTCCTGGCCGCCCTGGCCGACCACTCCGTGCGCACCCTGTTCGAGGCCTTCGCCCGCGAGGGCGGCTACGACCTGCTGGTCGGCGGCGGCACCATCGAGGAGAACCCCGACCCACAGCCCGGCCAGCCCGAGTACATCGCCCACAACAGCCTCTACGTCTTCGACGAGCTGGGCACCATCGAGGCCCGCTACGACAAGATGGTGCCGCTGCCCTTCGGCGAGTACATCCCGCTGTCGGACACCTTCCCCTTCCTCAAGGAGATCGTGCAGGGCCCCGGCGACTTCAAGGCCGGCACGGCGCCCGTCTTCTTCGAGGTGGCGACCGCCGCCGGCCAGACCCTGCGCTACACGACGCCCATCTGCTACGAGGCCATCCTCCAGCCGACGATGCGACGGCTGGCCGGCGGCGGGGCGCCCGAGACCACCGCCGACTTCTTCGTCAACATCACCAACGACGCCTGGTTCGGCGACACGGCCTCCCCCCACCAGCACGCGATGCTGACCGCGGTCCAGACCGTCCAGGTCGGCCGCCCCATGCTGCGCATCGCCTACACGGGCATCTCGTGGATCGTCGAGCCGCACGGCGACATCCGCTTCGAGACCCGGCCCTTCACCGAGGCCGCCCTGGTCGCGCCGCTGCGCGTGCGCCGCTACGAGACGCTCTACAGCCGCGGCGGCTGGCTGTTCGGCTGGGCCAACGTCGCGGGCGCCATCGGCTTCTTCGCCTGGGGACGGCGCCGGGTCAGCCCTTCGACCTGAGCGGCGGGGGCGCGGGCGGCGCGGGGTCCTGCACCACCACCGTGCCGGCCCACAGGTCGCCCAGCCGCCGCCGGTCGGGGCGGGTCCAGACCAGGGCCGCGTCCACCGCCAGCAGGAAGCCCACCGCCATCCAGCCCAGCAGTCCCACCGGGTCGGGCAGCACCGCCAGCGACCAGGCCAGCACCAGGGGCAGGTTGCGCCGGAAGGCCTGGGCGCCGGTCGCGTCCTGGCCCGTCTCCACGTCCACGACCCGGCTGCCCGCCGGTCGCGCCACGATCCGGTAGCGCCCGCCGTCCAGGTCGCGCGCGGCGGCGTAGGCCATCGCCAGCAGGCTGGTGATCATCCCCGCCACGCCCAGCGTCACCGGGCTGGTCAGCAGGCCGATGACCTCCAGCCCCACCAGGGCCGCCCCCTCCAGCGCCGCGCCGCGAGCGCGCTCCGAGAGCGGCTGGACCGGCGCCGCCACCGGCTCCAGCGCGGCCTCGCGCAGGCCACAGCCGGGCGGGAAGCCGCGCGGGCAGTCGACCACGCCGTCCAGCGTGGCGCCGCAGCGGTCACAGCGGGCAGGGCGCATGGGGAGGGCCTAACCTCTCCGCCACCCCCGCTGCCGAGACCCTCTTGCGGTACCGAACGTTCAGAAATATGTGAACGCAACAAACGTAGGCATGGGCATGGACCCGACAGAGCAGGACCAACGCGAGCGCCTCTTCGTAGAGGAGGTGGGGCTGATGCTGGAGCAGGTCGGCCTGCCGCGGATGGCCGGCCGGATCCTGGGCCGCCTGCTGATCAGCCAGCCCGACCACCAGTCCTCGGCCGAGCTGGCCGAGTACCTGCACGCCAGCAAGGCCTCGATCAGCACCTCGACCCGCCTGCTCCAGCAGGTCGGCCTCATCCAGCGCGTGCCCGTGGCCGGCTCGCGCGAGAGCTGGTTCGCCGTGCGGCCGGACACCTACGACGGCCTGTTGCAGGCCGAGCTGGTCAAGACCCGCATGGCGCGCGAGCTGATGGACCGCGGCCTGCTGCTGCTGGCCGACCGACCCCCGCGGGACGCCGCCCGCCTGCGGCAGCTCCGCGACCTCTACGCCTTCTTCGAGCGGGAGCTGCCGACCATGCTCGCGAAGTGGCACACGACCAAGGAGCCCAGATGACCCGCGCCCCGATGACCCGCGCCTCCCTCGCCCTGCTGGCCCTGTGCCTGGCTGGCCCCGCCGCCGCCGCTGACCCGACCATCGACGAGCTCTTGAACGCGGCCGACGACGTGCAGCGGGGCGAGAGCAGCCACGCGACCATCACCATGCAGGTCAAGACCGAGCGCTACGAGCGCACCATGACGATGGAGTCCTGGGCCCAGGGCACCGAGAAGACGCTCATCCGCATCCTGCAGCCCGAGAAGGACGCCGGCATCGCGACCCTGAAGGTCGAGGACAACATCTGGAACTACCTGCCCAAGGTCGACCGCACGATGAAGGTGCCGGCCGGCATGATGGGCGGGAGCTGGATGGGCAGCCACTTCACCAACGACGACCTGGTGAAGGAGAGCCGCATGTCCGAGGACTTCGACGGCGTCATCACCGGTCGGCCCACCGGCGGCACCGGCGAGTGGGTGGTCGAGCTGACCCCCAAGCCCGACGCGCCGGTCGTCTGGGGCAAGGTGGTGGCCCGCATCAACCCGGCCCTGGTCCCCACCCGCATCGAGTACTTCGACGAGAAGGGCGCCCTGGTCCGCACGATGCTCTTCCAGGACATCCGGACCATGGACGGTCGCCAGGTGCCGGCGACGATGCTGCTCCAGCCGGCGGACAAGCCCGACGAGTTCACCCGCGTGAGCTACGACGCCATCGACTTCGACGTGCAGATCCCCGAGAGCACCTTCACCTTGCAGGCGCTCAAGCGCTGACCCGCCCACACCGGGCCGTCCCTCCCGGTCGGAGCCTCCATGCTCGCCTTCATGGCCTGGCGGAACCTGTGGCGCCACAGCCGACGGACCCTCATCACGGCCGCGGCCATGGCGGTCTCCGTCGCCTTCGTGATGGGCATGCTGGCCTACGTCGACGGCATGTACCGCAAGATGTCCGAGGTGATGATCGACCAGGCGACCGGCCACGTCCAGGTCGCACACCCCGACTACGCCACCCGTCGCACCCTGTACGACACGGTCCCCGACGCCGCGACCCGCGTCGCCGCGCTCGAGGCCCTGCCCGACCTGCGCGCCAGCACCGCCCGACTGTACGGCTTCGCCCTGCTCGGCGGGGCCGAGGAGACCGCGGGCGCCCAGCTGGTCGGCGTGCTGCCCGACCGCGAGCAGGCGCTCGTGCCCATGGCCGAGCGGATCGTCCAGGGGCGCTGGCTGGAGGGGGACGCAGCCCGACAGATCGTCCTGGGGGCGGGCCTGGCCGAGACGCTGCGGGTCGCGGTGGGAGACCAGGTGGTCGCCGTCACCCAGGCCAGCGACGGCTCCCTGGGCAACGAGCTGTACGAGGTCGTGGGCGTCGTCACCAGCGGATCGGTCACCCTGGATCGCACGGGCGCGTGGCTGTCGCTGCCCGACCTGCAGGCCCTGCTGGTGCTGCCCGACCAGGTCCACGAGCTGATCGTCCTGACGGACAGCCGCGAGAGCCGCCTGGGCGATGCCCTGGTCCGCGACGCGGTGGAGCGCGTGCGGGCCGCCGTCGCACCCACCACGGCCGGCGCACCGGAGGCGCCGGAGCTGCTGATCCGCCCGTGGTGGGAGGTGAGCCCCACCACCGCCTCCATGATGACGATGTCGGACTCGACGGCCTGGCTGATGCTGGCCATCGTCTACTCGGTCGCGGGCCTGGGGGTGCTGAACACGATGCTGATGAGCGTCTTCGAGCGCACCCGCGAGCTGGGCGTGATGAAGGCCCTGGGCACCCGGCCGGCGGTGGTGATCCGCCTGGTGCTGTGGGAGAGCGCCCTGCTCGGGGGCCTGGCGGCGCTGGGTGGCCTGGTGCTGGGCGGCGCCCTGGACTGGTACCTGGTCCGCTACGGGCTGGATCTCACCGTCGGCGACGGAGAGCGACTGTCCAGCGCCGGCGTGCTCTTCGACCCCATCATCTACGGCGTCGTCCGGGTCGACCGGATCGTGATCACCGTCGCCTCCGTGCTGGTGGTGGCGGTGCTGGCGGCCCTGTGGCCGGCCGTGCGCGCCGCGCGCCTGCGCCCCATCGACGCCATGCGCCAGGACTGAGCCCTCCCCCGGGGATCCCATGCTGCTGCTCCTCAAGCTCGCCGTGCGGAACCTGCTGCGCAACCGCCGGCGCACCCTGATCACCATGACCGGCATCTCGCTGGGGCTGGCGCTGATGTCCTTCAGCAACAACATCAGCTACGGAAGCCACGAGGAGATGCTGCGCACCGCCGTCGGCATGATGGCCGGCCACGTGGTCGTGCAGGGCCCGGGCTACCAGGCCGACCCCGACGCCGGGATCGTCGTGCCCGACAGCGCCGCGGTGGCCGCCGCGGTCGCCGCCGTCGCCCCGGAGGCCACGGTCACCCGCAGGCTGTACGTGGACGGCCTGCTGGTCAGCCCCGCCTCGTCCACCTCCGCCGCGCTCAAGGCCGTGCAACCGACGGTCGAGGCCCAGGTGATCGATCTCGACGAGAAGATCGTCGAGGGACAGTGGCTGGCCGAGGAGGACGACAAGGGCATCCTGCTGGGCCAGGCGCTGGCCGAGGGGCTGGCCGTCGGGCTGGGCGACAAGGTCGTGTTCATGGCCCAGCCGGTGGGCGACGAGGTGGAGAGCCGCCTGTTCCGCGTGCGGGGCATCTTCCGCACCGGCAGCCCCGAGATCGACGCGTTCACCGCCCTGGCTCCCCTCTCCGCCGCCCAGGAGCTGTACCCCGCGGGTGACCCCGCCACCCAGGTGGCCCTGCACCTGCCCGACGACCGCCACACCGCGGCGCGCACCGCCCAGGTCGCCGCCGCGATCGCCGCCCTGCCCGGCGGCGCGGACCTGGAGGTCCTGCCCTGGCAGCGGGCCATCCCCGACATCGTCGAGTTCGTCGAGCTGGACAGCGCCTACAGCGACGGCATCTGGCTGGTGCTCGGCATCATCGTCGCGATGGGCGTCGTCAACACCGTGCTCATGAGCGTCATGGAGCGGGTGCGCGAGTTCGGCGTGATGATGGCCGTGGGCCTGCGCCCGGGGCGCCTGGCGGTGATGGTGCTGCTGGAGGGGCTGGTCCTGGGGGCCGTCTCCGCGGTGATCGGCCTGGCGCTCGGCCTGCTGTTGACCTGGCCCTTCATGCACTTCGGCCTGGACCTGTCCGGCGAGCTGGGCGAGTCGATGGAGGCCGCCGGTGTGCCGATCAGCCTGGTGCTCTACCCCGAGATCGACGTCGCGCGCCTGGCCCTCTACCCCTTCGTCGGCGTCTTCTTCGCCCTGCTCGCCAGCCTCTACCCTGCCTGGAAGGTCACCCGGCTGCAGCCGGTGCAGGCCATCCGCCACCAGTAGGTGTCCCATGTCCGATCCACAGCAGAGCCGCCCCCATGTGAGCCCTCCCCTAGGGAGTCCGATCGTCACCGTCCGCGGCCTGACCCGCGACTACGAGCAGGGGGCCCTGACCGTCCACGCCCTGGCCGGGGTGGACCTGGAGGTGCGGCGCGGCGAGTTCACCGCGCTGATGGGCCCCTCGGGCTCGGGCAAGACCACCCTGCTCAACCTGGTCGGCGGCCTGGACGAGCCCTCCTCGGGCAGCGTGCAGGTCGACGGCCAGGAGCTGGCCGGCATGAACCGGGCGCAGAAGAGCGACCTGCGCCTGCACCGCATCGGCTTCGTCTTCCAGAGCTACAACCTGATCCCCGTCCTCTCGGCCCTGGAGAACACCGAGTTCGTGCTGATGCTGCGGGGGGTGCCGGCCGCGCAGCGCAGGGAGAAGGCGATGCAGACGCTGCAGGCGGTGGGCCTGGCCGGCATGGAGCACCGGCGCCCCAGCGAGCTGTCCGGCGGCCAGCAGCAGCGCGTGGCCGTCGCCCGGGCCATCGCCGGCGAGCCCGCCCTGGTGCTGGCGGACGAGCCGACGGCGAACCTGGACAGTCGCACCGGCCACGAGCTGATCGCCCTGATGGAGAAGCTCAACGACGACCTGGGCCTGACCTTCGTGTTCGCGACGCACGATCCCAAGGTCAAGGACGCGGCGCACCGGGTCGTGTGGATGGAGGACGGTCGGATCCACCACGAGGAGCACCAGTAGGATGCTGCTCCTCCTGGCGGGCTTGATCGGGGGCGCCTGGGCGCAGGACGCCGGCGCGGGCGCACCCGCTGGGCCGTCGCTGTCCGTCCACGGCGACCTGAAGTCCTTCACGCTGCTGACCCTGCCCTATGACAACCCCGACCTGGAGGCCCTGGGCGCCTGGCCCGAGGATCCCCAGGGCCAGGCCATCCTGGACGGTCGCCTGCGGCTGCGCGCCGACCTGGGTGGGAGCTGGCGGATCGAGGCGCACCACGCGGTCTCCACCGTGGTGGGCAGCGCCTTCACCCTGGGCACGACCGGGGCCGCGGCCACCGCGCCCGAGCTGGTCGACCTGACCTGGACGGTGCCCGAGGAGGGAGCCACCGGCACGACCGTCCAGGGCCGCACCGACCGCCTGCTGGTCCAGGGCGAGGCCGGCCCGCTGACCCTGGCCCTGGGCCGGCAGCCCGTGAGCTTCGGCGCCGGGCGCTTCTTCACGCCGCTGGACCTGGTGAGCCCCTTCTTCCCCGGCACCATCGACAGCGAGTACAAGCCGGGCGTGGACGCCGCGCGGCTGGACGCCTACGCCGGCCTGCGCGGACAGTGGACGGTGGTGGCGGCCTGGGTCGGCGGCTGCTCCCTGGCGCTGGGGCCGCAGGACCAGGCCTGCGAGCAGGCCGGCGTCGAGGACCTGGCCTTGGCGAGCTGGACGCGGCTGACCGTCGGGGTCAGCGACCTGGCCCTGTTCCTGGCCGAGGTCCACGACGACGAGGTGGTGGGCCTGAGCGTCGTCAGCGGGGTCGGCCCGGTCGGGCTGTACGGCGACGCCAGCCTGACCCTGCCGCCGGGGCACCTGGACGCCCGCGCGCCGACCGAGGACCCCTTCGTGCGCGCCGCGGTCGGCGCCGACTGGCGCCCCGGCGGGCGCACCACGCTGTCGGCCGAGGCCTACCTGCAGACCAACGGATCCGCCGACCCCGCCGACCACCTCGCGCAGTACGCGGGCGCCCGCTACCTGCGCGGCGAGCTGTGGGCCGCCGGCCGCGGCTACCTGGCGCTGAGCCTGGCCCAGGAGCTGCGCCCCACCCTGCAGGGCAGCCTGGCCCTGCTGACCAACGTCGAGGAGCCCAGCGCCCTGCTGCTGCCGGGCCTGTCCGCCAGCCTGGCCGACGACGTCGAGCTGACCGCCGGCGCCTACGTGGGGCTGGGCCGCCGCCCCGAGGGGCTCGCGCTCCGAAGCGAGCTGGGCTTCGTGCCGGTGACCGCCTACAGCCGCCTGGCGGCGTGGTTCTGAGCGCTCACCGGGCGCTGGCCTTGGGCGGGGTCGGGCCCTTGGCCGCCTCGCGCACCACCGCCTCCAGCTCGAGCAGCTCGGCCATCACCCGCCCGTAGAGCGTGTCCTCGGGCCAGCGCTCGGCCTCGGCCTCGCCGACCTCCACCTCGCAGAGCAGGGCCAGGGCCTCCTCGACCGTGGACACGGCCCAGACGTGGAAGCGCCCCTCGGCGCAGGCGGCCACCACCTCGGGCGCCAGGCACAGGTCACCCTGGTTCGCCCGCGGGATCAGGACCCCCTGCGCGCCGGTCAGGCCCCGCGCCTGGCAGAGCGAGAAGAAGCCCTCGACCTTCAGGTTGACGCTGCCGATGGACTGCACCCGGCCGAGCTGGTCGACGCTGCCGGTCACGGCGCGGTCCTGGCGCAGGGGCACGCGGGCCAGGGCCGACAGCAGCGCCGCCAGCTCGGCCAGGCCGGCGCTGTCGCCGTCGATGCGGCCGTAGTGCTGCTCGATGGCCAGGCTGGCGTGCAGGGCCAGGGTCCGGCGGCGCGAGAAGCGACCGCGCACGAAGCCGGCCAGCAGCTTGCCGGCCTTGTGGAAGGCCGTGCCGGCCAGGCCGACCTCGCGCTCGACGTCGACGACCCCGCTGCGCCCGGCGCCGACGGTGCAGGTCACGCGGATGGGGCGCGCGAAGGGGAAGCCCGTGCTGCGGTAGACGGCCAGCCCGTTGACCTGCCCCACCACCTGCCCGTCCGTGGCGACGGTCAGGAAGCCCTCGACCATGGCGCGGCGGGCCTGCTCGGCCCCCTGGGCGCGGCGCGCGGCCCAGGCCTGGACGGCGGCGGCGGCGGCGGCGGCGGGCACCGGGCCCGGGGCCGGGGACAGGGAGGCGGCGTCGGCGGCGAACGCGTCGAGCGTGTCCAGGTCCAGCGGGACCCGCCCCCCGCGGCCGCCCTCGCGCACCAGGTGCTCGATCAGCAGGGCGAAGGCGGCGGCGGACAGCGGGGCCCGGCCCGCGGCGCGGCCGCGCAGCGCCAGCCAGCCGGCCAGCTCGGCCAGGACCTGGGGACCGACCTCGGGCCGCGGGTCGAGCTGCACCGGCTGCAGCAGGGCGCCCGCCAGGTCGGGGTCCGCGCCCCAGGGCTCGATCACCGCGCCGGTGCCGGCCAGCACCACCAGCCGCACGTCCAGCGGCACGGGGTCGGGTCGCACCAGGCCGGGCGCGTCGGCGGGGCCGGGCGAGAGGCGGCCGGTGGCGACGAGGGCGCGCAGCACGGCGGTGGCGGCAGGGTCGCGGCCGAGGTCCTCGGCGGAGAGCACCAGGAAGCCGCCGTGCGCGTCGTGCAGCAGGCCGCTGCGCAGCGCGAGGTGGCTGGGATCCTCTCGCCGCGCCGGGGCCTGCCCGCCGGCCAGGGCGGCGGCCGAGGGCTCGGCGACGACCACGACGGGCGCGGCGGTCTCGGCCCCGGCGGCGTGGAAGAGGTGGGCCTGGAAGGCGGCCAGCAGGTCGCGGGCCTCGACGTCGCCGTCGGCCGCGCGCCGGGCGGGGTCGACGCCGGGGCGGAACAGGGCGCCGCGGGCGGCGACGGCGGCGCGCAGCTCGCCCAGCCAGGCGGCCGCCGCGGGGAAGGCGTGGACCAGCGGCTGGAAGGCGCGCTCCTGGGCCCGCTCCCAGGCGTCCTGCTCGCCGTCGAGATCCTCGGGCCAGGCCACGCGCAGCTCGTCGCGCAGGTCGCGCAGCGCACGCCGGAAGGGCACCCCCGGGCCGGGCGGCAGCAGCAGCAGGCAGGGTCGATCCGGAAGGTGGGGCCGGGCCACGTAGACCAGGTCCCGCGGCGCCCGACGAGGCGGCGCCAGCGCGCGCACGGCGTCGGCGAGGGCCTGGCGGCGCCCGGGGCCCGCCGCGCCGGTCACCAGGACGTGGCCCCCGCGGGTGGCGGCCAGCGCCTGGGCCAGGGCCTCGCGGGCCGGCGGCTGGCCCGGCAGCACCGCCACCGGCGTCGCCTGGTCGGTGTCGTCGAAGGCCAGCAGGGAGAGCGGCAGCGTCCAGCGGAGCTGGTCGGCGGAGAGCGCAGGGACCGTCACGGGCATCCCGGGGGCGGGGCGGGGGGAGGAGGAGCGCTCGGGGCGCGCGCCGGCGGTGCGGACGTGCACGAGCCGCCGCCGCTCGCTATCATCGCGAGCCGAGGAGCCGATGACCGTCTGGAACGTCCTGATCGTCGACGACGAGGTCGAGATTCGCGAGGTGGTGGCCGAGTACCTCGACGCCCTGGGCCACCGCGTCGTCGCGGTGGGCAGCGGGCGCGAGGCGATGGACGTGCTCGACCGCACGGACCTGCGCTACGACATCGCGCTGGTCGACTGGCAGATGCCGGGCATCTCCGGACGGGACGTGATCCTGGAGCTCGGCCGGCGCAACGCCACGCAGGCCGTGCTCATCATCACGGGCCACATGAGCGAGTCGCTGGGCCGCACCACACCCCACGTGCGCACCGACATCATCCACAAGCCCTTCAGCCTGTCCGAGCTGCGCAGCCGCATGGAAGACCTGGTCGCCCAGAGCGGTTGAAGGGCCGTCCGAGCCGGCGTGCCTGTGGCGGGACGGAGAATTCGCGACCGGAGCGCCCGGGGGGGCTTGCCGATCGGGGAACGGTGGTCTACCTTCTCCTCGACCCACCCCGCCGGGCGACCGGCGGAGGCGGTTCAGGGAACAGTCCCCCTCGCCGGGCCCCACTCGGCAAGCAAGTCAGCGTCTCCTCCATCTCCAATGCGGTGAGGACCGTTTGCGGGGGGGGCTCTCCCTGGAACCGATGATCAGCGCGGGATCGACGCTTCGCCCTCGGGAGCTTCGACCTGCGGCGGCGGGCCCCCCTGCGGCGGCGGGCCCCCCTGCGGCGGCGGGCCCCCTTGCGGCGGCGCGCCACCCCCCTCCTGCTGGAGCGCGCGGTGCAGGTGCGGGCGGCTGACCAGGGTGCGGCAGCGGCCCCCCAGCGCCGGGTCCTGGATCTTCTCGCACCACCGGTTGCTGCCCGGGTCGACCTCGCGGGTCACGGTGAGCCAGATGAAGTCGAGCACCTTGGGGTCCTGCACCTGCTCCTGCACGAGCTGCTCGGCGCCGGCGGGGTCCTGCCGGAACAGCGCGGGGGCGGTGGCGGCCCAGCACTCGTCGCGCGCGGGGCCAGCCGACATCGCCCGGCACTGGTCGGGGCTCTCGTAGCTGGCAGGCCCTTGCGCACAGGCCAGGAGCAGCAGGAAGGGGACCGGCGGCATGGGGTCTCCGCGAGGTAGAAGGGAGGCCAGAGCCTACCCTCGTCTGGAGCCCCCGTGACCGACGCCCTCGTCTCCGCCTTCTCGGGCCCCGGCGCCGGCTTCATGTACGCGATCACCGCGGTGCTGGCCTTCGTGCTGGCCATCGCCGTCGAGCGCGTGGGCCTGCTGTGGGTCGCCTGGCGCGCGCAGCCCGCCGCGGTGCTCGCCGCGCTGCGCCAGGGCCAGGTCGAGGCGGCGATCCAGGCGGCGGGCGGCCACCCGGCGGCCCGGCTGCTGCGGGCCGGCGCCCAGGCGGGCGGGGCCGAGGCGGCCTGGGACGCGATGGGGGCCGAGGCCGCGCTGGTGGACGAGGAGCTGCGCCGGCGCGTCGCCTGGCTGGCCACCGCGGGCAACGTCTCGACCATGCTGGGCCTGCTGGGCACCATCTACGGCCTGATCCTGGCCTTCCAGGGCCTGGCCGACGCCAGCAGCGTCGAGCGCGCCACCCGGATCTCCGAGGGCATCGCCACCGCGATGACGACGACGGCCTGGGGCCTGCTGGTCGGCATCCCGGCGCTGGCGCTGCACAGCCTGGTCGAGGGCAAGGCCCACCGCGAGCTGGCCTGGACCGAGGCCGCGGCGGGGCTGTTGGCCCTGGCGCGGCGGCGGGGCGGGGCGCCTTGAGGAGGAGCCTGTTCCCGCGCGGCCGGCCGGCGCCGGACGCCCGCCCCGCCCTGTTCAGCGTCGTGTCGCTGATGGTGGTGCTGGTTCCCCTGCTGCTGGTCACCAGCACGGGGCAGAAGGTCACCGGCCTGTCCCTGGGACTGCCCGGCCCCAGCGAGGAGCTGCCGCCGCCGCCGCCCGGCCCGGTCGAGGCGCTGCGCGTCGCGCGGGTGCCCGAGGGCTACCGCGTCCAGGCCGCCGTGCGCCGCACCGACGTGCTGGCCAGCGCCGGCGACGTGGAGCAGCAGGAGCTGCTGGCCGCCGACCTGGCCACGCTGCAGGCGCAGCTCGTGCGCCTGAAGGCGCTGGACCCCGGGCGGCAGCGCATCCACCTCGCCCCCGGCGCCGACACGCCCGCCAGCGAGGTCGTGCGCTGGATGGACGCCGTGCGCCAGGGCCCGCAGGGCCCCCTCTTCCCCGAGGTGGTGGTGGAGAGCGCCCCGTGAGGCGCCCCCTGCGCAAGGCCCCCGTGGTCGCCGCCGGGGGCCTGGCCGCCGCGGCGCTGGCGCCCATGGTCGACATGCTCACCATCCTGCTGGTCGTGCTGCTGCGCACCTGGAGCACCGAGCCCCCGCTGTCGCTGGCCGAGCAGGCGCTGGTCCTGCCCACCTCGCGGGGCGAGGCGCCCCTGGGCGCGGGCGTGCGCATCGACGTGGGCCCCGAGGGGCTGTACGTCGAGGGGCGGCGCGCCGGCAGCGTCGCCTTCCACCTGCAGTCCGACGAGGCCCTGGTGACCGAGGTCTACGAGGCGCTGCAGGCCCGCGGCGGCGACCGGGTGGTCGTGCGCGCCCACCAGGACACGCCCTGGCGCCTGCTGGGCAAGGTGATGTACAGCGCCCAGCAGGCCGGCTACGACGAGATCGAGCTGGTCGCCGTCAGCGCGGCCAGCCTGTAGGGGCGGGCCTGGAAGAAGCGGCCCAGGAGCTCAACCCCTCTCGCCGACGAAGGCCTGGCACTGGCCGCGCAGGTCGTCGCGGCGCACCGAGGCGCAGATCTCCAGCGCCCGGCCGGCGTCGAAGCGCACCAGGTTGTAGGCGACCCCCAGGCGGCAGGAGTCCTCCTGGGCCCCGGCCCGCGCGCAGGTGGGCAGGAAGGCGGCGCCGGCGCTCTCGCTGGCCCCCCAGCCCAGGCCGTGCACGCAGTTCTCGCGGTACAGGCCCTGGGGGCCCTCCGGCACGCGGGCGCAGGCGGCGAAGGCGCCGTCGACGTCCACCCGAGCCAGGTACTTGCCGATGCCGTGCCAGCAGGACTTGCGGCGCAGCAGGTCGCCCTCCTCGGCGGCGCAGTGGGCCAGCGCCAGCTCCACGTCGACCTGGGCGATCTCGCCGTTGACGTCGTGGCGGCAGAAGTCGCGCCACTTGCCGGCCTGGTCGCACAGGCGGAAGGCCCAGGGGCTGTCCTTGGTGGACCAGGCCAGGGCGATGCCGAACACGCACTGGTCGCGCCACTTCTTCTTGTCGATGGTCGGGCAGACCGCCAGCGCCGCGTCGCGGTCGACCCGCGCGTAGCCCTCGGCCACGTCGCTCTGGCACTCCAGCCGCGTGTCCGCCTCGGCGATGGCCTGGCAGGCCGCCAGCCCGCCGACCAGGTCGCTGGCGCTGCGCTGGATGGCGAGCTGGTGGAAGCACACGTCGCGGAGCTGCCCCTGCCGCGCCTGGCAGCCCTCCTCGGTGTAGCGGTAGCCCTCGCCCCCGCTGCCGGGCGCCGGCTGGGCGCCCTCGGGCTTGGGCGGTACGGCGATGGCGACGGCCTCGACCACCGGCGGCGGCGGCGGCGCGGGCACCCAGGTGCGCTGCAGCGCCTGGACCAGGCCCAGGCACAGGGCCAGGACCAGGGCGTAGAGCGCGGCGAAGGGCAGGTCGGACACAGGCCGCCCTATCGCGCAGGGCCCGCGGCGCGGGAGGGGCGCTCGCTCCCTGGCCTCAGCGCCAGGCCGCGATCCGCCAGCCCGTCTCGCCCGAGCGCTCCTGGAAGGGCCCCTCGACGACGACGAGCTGGCCGCCCGGTCCGCGGAGCGCCGGCCCGGCGACCCGCTCGCCGGGGCAGGACGCCGGCAGGGGCACCTCCACCCGCGGGGCCGCCCCGGTCCAGCCCTGCGCCGCCTCTCCGCGCCAGGGCTCGACGACCAGCGCCTCGCGCGCGCCGCGCTCGATCCGCAGCAGGCCGCCGTCGCCGCCCGGATCCGCCGCGAAGTCCACCGCGGTCGGCGGCTGGTCGCCCAGCCCCAGGCGGAAGAGCAGGACGCAGGCCGGCGCGGCCGGCGCGACCCTGTGGGCCCGCAGCCCGGCGCCGCGCAGCTCCACCTCCTCGCCCGGCGTCCACGGCCGCGGGACCAGCGTGCGCCCCTCGGTCAGTGCGACCCCCTCGGCCCCCACCTCGGCCGGGGCGATCAGCCCGCCGTCGACGAAGACCAGCGCGCCGCCTGCCTCGCCGCCCTCCCCCTCGCCCGGGCCGGCCGGGGCCAGCTCGGGCGCCCAGCAGGCCAGGCTCATCCACAGCAGGCAGGTCGGGGGCAGGGGCGTCTCCACGGGCAGGGGTCGGGGACGCGCAGTATGAGGAGGGCGTGCCGCCATCGTCCACCCCCCCCGCGCTGCCCGCGCTCGCCCTGCTGACCCTGCTCGCCAGCGCCTGCACGCGCCGGGTCGAGGTCCCCGGGCCCGCGCCCACCCAGGACCCCTCGGCCGCCTGGGCCACCCTGCTGCACGAGGCCGCCAGCCCCGAGGGCGTCGACTACGACCACATCCAGTCCCAGCGGGTCGTGCTGGAGCGCTACCTGGCCTGGGTCGGCGAGCACGGCGAGCAGTCCGACCAGTGGAAGGAGAGCAAGGAGGACAAGCGCATCGCCCACCTGCTCAACGCCTACAACGCCGCCGTCATCTACGGGGTGCTGGCCCACCGGCCCATCAACAGCGTGCGCGACGTGCACGTCGGCCCCTTCCGCCGCGGCGGCGCCGGCTTCTTCTTCGGGCTGCGCTTCCGCGTGGACGGCGAGTGGGTCTCCCTGCACCACCTGGAGGTCGAGCGCATCGTCAACCGCTACCAGGAGCCCCTGCTGCACGCCGCGCTGAACTGCGCCAGCAACAGCTGCCCGCCCCTGCGCTTCTACAAGGAGCAGGGCCTGCAGGGCCAGCTCCTCGCGGCCATGCGGCGCTTCCTGGCCTCGGACCGGGGGCTGATGCCCGTGGGCGGCACCGCCGAGGCGCCCGCCGGCTACGCCGCCAGCCGCATCTTCCAGTGGTACGCCGACGACTTCACCGACTGGTCCCAGGCCGACACCGTCTGCGGCTGGATGGCCGACCACGCCACCGGCCCGAAGAAGGCCTGGCTGGAGGCGCACGCGCAGGACTGCCCCCTGCAGTGGCAGGAGTGGGACTGGTCGCTGAACCACGCCCCCCGCCCCCCCGAGGGCAGCGTCCCCGCGGAGGAGGAGGCGGGCCCCGAGGAGGCGCCCGCCGCCGAGGACGAGGAGGAGGAGGAGTAGCGCCCGAGGGGCTCAGCGAGACCGTGCTACGATCCAGCATCCTGCCGAGAGGTGCACGGTGTCGAAGCTGGGTCTTCCGAGCCTGGTCGTTCTACTCCCCCTGGGTGGCCTTGGCCTTGCCCTCGCGCCCGGGTGTCGGCTGGAGTGCGGGGAGGGCACCCACAACGTGGATGGCGCGTGCGTGCCGGACGATCCCGACGCGGGCGACGGAGGAGGGAGCGACACCGACGGAGGAGGGAGCGACACCGACGGAGGAGGGAGCGACGGAGGAGGGAGCGACACCGACGGAGGAGGGAGCGACACCGACGGAGGAGGGAGCGACACCGACGGAGGAGGGAGCGACGGAGGAGGGAGCGCCACCGATGGGGGAGGCACGACCGAGGTCTACGATGTGTGTGCGGATGGATCGGCGGCCTTCACCGACCTCCAGGACGCCGTCGACGCCTCCGAGGACGGGGACGTCCTGCGGGTGTGCGCCGGGAGCTACACCTTCATCGAGCTGGACCGCCAGGAGCTGGAGATCGTGGGGGTCGACGGCGCCGATGTCACCTTCTTCGTGGGTGAGCTGCACAGCGGCTTGTCCCTCACCGACAGCGCCCTGGTCCTGTCCGGATTCACCTTCACCGGCACGGCCGGGAGCTTCGGGACCTTCGGGCTGTACTGCCTGAACTCCGACCTGGCGATGCGCGACGTCCGGATCACGGGGGCCGAGCCGTCGGACGACACCTACAGCGCCCATGGCCTGCTCCTGGAGAGCTGCGTCACCACGATCGAGGACATGACCGTCCAGGACAACACGTGGTACGGCACCATCATCGCCACCTACTCGGGCTCCCTCGTCCTGCGCCACTCCGTGTTTCGCGACAACATCTACGGAGATCCCCTCAACGGCTCCGGCTTCTCGCTCCTCAGCACCACGGACACCGACGCGGAGGTCTCGAACAACCTGTTCTTCGACAACCAGTTCGGCGATCACCTGGTCCGGTTCGTCTCCGGTTCCGCCGGGGATGCCTGGGTCTACAACAACGTGTTCGACGACAACCGCGACCCCCGCACCAGCGCCGCCGTCTCTCCGGTCTACCTGTATGACGGGACATTCGTGAACAACATCGTCGTGGGGACCGGGTCGCAGCACTCCGTGTACGGAGAGGGCGCATCGGTGACCTACAACGACCTGTGGGATCACTCGGGCGCCGCCACCGGCGGCTCCCTGGACGCCCACGACAACCTGGAGCAGGACCCGGCTTTCGTCAGTCCCATGACCGGCGATTTCACCTTGGACCCGGGCTTCTCCCCGTGCATCGACGCCGGCGACCCGCTTCCCGGGTATGATGACGCCGATGGGAGCCGCAATGACATGGGGGCATTTGGCGGCAGCTACGGGGCATGGTAGCGGTGCGGAGGGGGGCGGGCCACCCGAGGCCAACCCTGCCCTCGTCCGTCATCGCGACCCGACGTCGCGCTCGTGCGATCGCGTCCTCCGGGCGCTGGGTCCAGAAGACCTGCCTTGGGGCGCCGGGGGGCACCGACCGCGCGATCTGGGTCCAATTTCCAGCCTTGGCACCATCACTATCACCGCACCCTCCCTCCCATTGTGCTTTCCC
>JAKLKF010000089.1 GCA_023150805.1 Myxococcota bacterium
GCTGGCACCCGCGCCCGCCGCCCGCGGGCCGGCCGACGACCTCTCCGCCGACGCGCCGCCCCTGGCCCTGCGCGCCCCGGCCGGCAGCCGCCTGGCCCGCGCCCCCCTCGCCCCGCCGCTGCCCGGAGACAACCTCGAGGACGCCGGCCGCGCCGCCCTCGCCGCGGTGCCCGGCCTGCGGGCCGCCGGGGTCCAGGCCATGGTCCTGCAGGCGGTCCTGCCCCTGCCCCAGGGTGGCGGCGTGCTGCGCTACCAGGCCCATGTGCAGGGCCGGCCGGTGCTGGATGGCGAGGTGCGCCTGCTGCTGGACGGCGACCGGCGGCTGCGCGCGGCCTCGTGGGGGGCGGCGGTCGAGGCCGGCCTGGAGCTGGGCGCCCGGGGACAGGCCGCCCGGCTCGACGCGGCGGCGGCGGTGGCGGCGGCGGCCTGGGATCGCACCGGCGCGCGCCTGTCGACGACGCCGTCCGCCGAGCGGGGTGGCTGGGTCGAGCTGGCGCCGACCCGGGGTGCGGGCCTGGTCCTGTCGCGCGCCCGCGCCCGCCCCGCCTGGGTCCAGGCGCAGGGCCTCCAGCCCGCCTGGGAGGTCGAGCTGTGGCTGGGCGAGGAGCGCGCCACCGAGAGCGGCGCCTGGGCCGTCGTGGTCGACGCCCGGACCGGCGCGGTGCTGCGGGTCCGCGATCTCACGGTGCACGCCGGGTCCCCCGCGGCCGCCGAGCCCCCCGCGGCCACGGCCGCAGCGCCCCCCTCCTTCGACTACACGGCCTGGGCCGACGCGGCCCTGCGCCCGCTGGACAGCCCGCTGGCCGACGTGAGCCCGCACCCGACGGGCACGCCTGACGGCAGCTTCCCCGAGGCCGTCGCCCCCTCGACCGTCACGGTCTCCGGCCTGAACACCAACCCCGACGGCGAGGCCGACCCCTGGCTGCCCGCCGAGGCGACCACCACCACCGGCAACAACGCCGACGCCTACGCCGACCACTACGGCCCCGACGGCTACACCGAGGGCCGCGACGCCCGCGCCGCCCTGGCCGAGGGTGGTGGTTTCACCGCCGTCTACGACACCAGCGCCTCGCCGCTGGCCGACGCCACCCAGGTCTCGGCCGCGATCACCCAGGCCTTCTACACGGTCAACTGGCTGCACGACTGGTACTACGACCAGGGCTTCACCGAGGCGCTGGGCAACGCCCAGACCGACAACTTCGACCGCGGCGGCGAGGGCGGCGACCCCCTGCTCATCGAGGCGCAGGACGACGCCTACGGGGGCAGCACCAACAACGCCAACATGAGCACGCCCGGCGACGGCTCCTCGCCGCGGATGCAGATCTACCTGTGGTCGGCCCGCAGCTCGTCCTCGCTCTCCGCCAGCCCCGGCGACCTGGACCTGGAAGTGGCCACCGCCACCTTCGGGCCGAGCAGCTACGACCTCACCGCCCCGCTCGCCCTGCCGGGCAGCGACCCGCTGGGCTGCACGGTGGACGCCGACGTCGCGGGCGCGGTGGTCCTGGTCGACCGCGGCACCTGCGCCTTCGTGGCCAAGGCGCGCCAGGTGCAAGCGGCCGGCGGCGTGGGCCTGCTGGTGGCCAACGACGCGGCCGGGGCCGGCCTGCCCCCGATGGGCGGCGCCGCGGCCGACGTGACCATCCCCGCGATGGGCGTCACCTGGGAGGACGGGCAGGTGCTGCGCGCCCTGCTGGCCGGCGAGGGGGACACCGGCGGCGGGACCGACACCGGCGGCGGCGCGGAGGAGGGGGCGGCCACCGTCCACCTGTCCGCCGATCCCGGCGTGCAGGCCGACGGCGCCCTGGACAACACCGTCGTCGCCCACGAGTGGGGGCACTACCTGCTGGGCCGCCTGATCGGCTGCAGCACGACCCAGTGCGGCGGCATCAACGAGGGGCACGCCGACTTCGTGGCCCTGGCGATGATGCTGCGCGAGGAGGACGACCTGCGGGGCGCCTACGCCGTCGGCACCTACGCCACCGGCGGCTACGCCAGCGACCCGGCCTACTACGGCATCCGGCGCGCGCCCTACTCCGCCGACCCGGCGATCAACGCCCTGTCCTTCCGCCACATCGGCAACGGCGTCGCCCTGCCCGACAGCCACCCGCTGGACGGCGGCGGCTGGTACAACGCCGAGGTCCACAACGCCGGCGAGATCTGGGCGTCGATGATGCACGACGGCCAGGTCGCCCTCCTCTCGGCCCGCGACGAGGACGGCCGCAGCTTCGAGCAGGCGCAGGCCCGGGTCTCGCAGATCCTGGTCGCCGGCCTGGCGCTGGCGCCCAACGACACGACCTACACCGAGCTGCGGGACGCGCTGCTCGCGGTCGCGGCGATCGACAGCGCCGACGACGCCGCGCGGCTGGCCCAGGCCTTCGCCGATCGCGGCCTGGGGACCTGCGCCGTCGCCCCGGACCGGGACTCCAGCGACCTGACCGACCTGGTCGAGGACACCACCCTCTCGCCCCTGCTGGGCCTGTCCGATCCCGCCCTGGTCGACGACGTCGCGAGCTGCGACGACGACGGCATCCTCGACGGCGGCGAGGTCGGCTCCCTGCGGGTCACCCTGTCGAACCTGGGTGCGGCGACCATGAGCGGCGCCACGGTCTCCTTCTCCTTCGCCGAGGCGCTGCCCGACCTGGTCCTGCCCGCGGGCGACAGCCTGGTGGCCCCCGACCTGGAGCCCTTCACCTCGACCGTGATCTCCCTGCCCGTCCAGCTCCCCCGCGAGGCCGCGACCCCGGGTGGGACGACCCTGACGGTCACGGCCGTCGACGACACCGCCTGCGTCACCGAGGAGGTGGCCCTGACCTGGACGCGCAGCGAGACCGACGTGCGCAGCGCCGCCTCCGCCCGCGACGACTTCGCGGCCGACGACGGGAGCTGGACCGTCGAGGGCGACGACGACGGGGAGATCTGGCTGCGACAGGACCGGGGCGAGGGCGACTTCTCCTGGGTCGGGCTGGACGTCAGCGGCGTGACCGACAGCCGGCTGGTCAGCCCCGCGCTGCTCGTCTCCAAGGACAGCGCCCTGGCCTTCGTCCTGACCCACCGCTACAGCTTCGAACACGACGGCAGCACCGCCTGGGACGGCGGCGTCCTCGAGCTGTCGGTCGACGGCGGCGAGTGGCAGGACGTCAGCACCTGGGTGGATCCCGGCTACGACGCGGTGCTCACGACCCGGGCCGACAACCCGCTGGGTGACCGCTGGGCCTTCTCGTCGACCAACGACGCCTGGCCCGACTTCGAGGAGCTGCGGCTGGAGCTGGGGGACGCCCTGGCCGGGCGGAGCGTGCGCGTCAGCCTGCGGGTCGGGACCGACCAGGCCCTGGCCGACGAGGGCTGGGAGCTGGACGCGCTCGCGGTCGAGGGGCTGGCCAGCCCGCCCTTCCCGGCGGTGGAGGCCGACGCCACCGCCTGCAACCCGGCCCCGGTCGCCGACGCCGGCGACGACCTGGTGGTCGAGGAGGGCGAGACGGTCACGCTGGACGGCAGCGCCTCCTACGACCCTGCCGGCGAGGCGCTCTCCTGGGCCTGGGCGGTGGTGTCGGGCACGGCGGCGACCCTGGAGGGCGCGGACGGCCCGACTCCGACCTTCGTCGCCCCCGAGGTCGACGGCGACAGCGTGATCGAGCTGTCGCTCACGGTGGACGACGGCCTGGTGGCCACCAGCGACACGGTCCAGGTGACCGTGCTCGACCTCACCGTCGCGGGCGACGGGGGCACCGCGGGCGACGGGGGCACCGCGGGCGACGGGGGCACCGCGGGGGACGGCGGGACCGCGGGCGACGGGGGCACGAGCGACGGCGGCAGCACCGACGGCGGGGGAGCCGGCGGCGAGCCGACGGCCGACGACGACGGCGGCGGCGAGAAGGCCGGCTGCGGCTGCCAGGGCGGGCCGCTGTCCGCGGCCTGGTGGGCGCCCGCCCTGCTGCTGGGCCTGCGCCGGCGGCGCCGAGGGAGGGGGCGACGCTGAGGGAGGGCTACCCGGGCCAGGCGTAGAAGCCCTTGCCGGTCTTCTGGCCCAGCTCGCCCCGGGCCACCATCTCCCGCATCAGGCGCGGCGGCTCGAAGGCCGGGTTCTTCAGCTCGGTCGCCAGGTAGGTGCCGATGTGCAGGCGCACGTCCAGGCCGACCAGGTCGGTCAGGCGCAGCGGCCCGACCGGGTGGCGGTAGCCGAGGACCATGGCCTTGTCGATGTCCTCGGCGCTGGCCACCCCCTCCTCCAGCATGCGGATCGCCTCCATGCCCAGGCAGACCCCCAGCCGGCTGGTGGCGAAGCCGGGGCTGTCACGCACGACGATGCACTCCTTGCCCAGGGCCACCCCCCACAGGCGCACCGCCTCGAGCACGGCCGGGTCGGTGCCCTCGTGGTGCACCAGCTCCAACAGCTGCATGATGTGCACCGGGTTGAAGAAGTGGGTGCCGACCACGCGCGCGGGGTGGGGCAGGCCGCGGGCGATGCGGGCGATGGAGAGCGAGCTGGTGTTCGTCGCCAGCACGCAGTCCTCGCGCACCACCGACGCGACCTTGCGGAACAGGTCCTGCTTCAGGTCCAGCCGCTCGGGCACGGCCTCGATGACGATGTCGGCCTCGGCGCAGGCCTCCGACAGGTCCGTGCTGCCCGACAGGCGCGCGACGGCGGCGTCCCGGTCGGCGGTGGCGACCTTGCCCTTCTCCACGCCCTTGTCCAGGTTCTGGCGGACCCGGCCGATGGCGCGGTCGACGACCTGGCCGTCCACGTCGTACAGCCGGACCTGCTGGCCGGACATGGCGGCCACCTGGGCGATGCCGTGGCCCATCGTGCCGGCGCCGATGACGGCGACGCGCTGGATCTGCATGGGGACTCCGGGGGCCCTCAGAGGGCCTCGATCAGGGTGGAGACGCCCTGGCCCACGCCCACGCAGAGCGAGGCCAGGCCGACCTGCTTGCCGTGGCGGTGCAGGCCGTGGACCAGGGTGGTGAGGATGCGGGCGCCCGAGCAGCCCAGCGGGTGGCCCAGCGCGATGGCGCCGCCGTGCACGTTGACCCGCGCCGGGTCCAGGTCGAGCTGGCGGACCACACCCAGCGCCTGGGCGGCGAAGGCCTCGTTCAGCTCGACCAGGTCGACGTCGGCCAGGGTCATGCCGGCCAACGCCAGGGCCCTGTGCGTGGCCGGCACCGGCCCCAGGCCCATGGTGCGCGGATCCACGCCGGCGGCGGCGCAGGCGACGACGCGGGCCAGCGGGGTCAGGCCCAGCTCCCGCGCCCGGTCGGCCGAGGTGAGGAGCAGGCAGGCGGCGCCGTCGTTCAGCGTGCTGCTGTTGCCGGCGGTCACCGTGCCGCCCTTGCGGAAGGCCGGGCGCAGGGCGGCCAGGCCCGCCAGGCTGGTGTCGGCGCGGGGCCCCTCGTCCGCGGCGACCGTGACGGTGCGGCCCTTGCCGGCCGGCACGTGCACCGGGAGCAGCTCGCGGGCGAAGGCCCCCTCGGCCTGGGCGGCGAGGGCGCGCTGGTGGCTCTGGAGCGCGAAGGCGTCCTGGTCCTGGCGCGAGATGCCCATCGCGTCGACGATGTTCTCGGCCGTCTCGCCCATGGCCTCCAGCGGGAAGATGTCCTCCATCGCCGGGTTCGGGTAGCGCCAGCCCAGGCTGGTGTCGTAGATGGTGGCGTTGCCGGCCTTGGGGAGCTGGGGGCCCCGCGGCATCGAGTAGGGCGCGCGGCTCATGCTCTCGACGCCGCCGGCCAGGAAGACGCTGCCGTCCCCGCAGCGCGCGGCGCGGAAGGCCTGGTTCACCGCCTCCAGCCCGCTGGCGCACAGGCGGTTGACCGTCACCCCGGGCACCGACTGCGGCAGCCCCGCCAGCAGCAGGGCCATGCGCGCGACGTTGCGGTTGTCCTCGCCCGCCTGGTTGGCGCAGCCCATGAACACGTCGTCGACCAGCGCCGGGTCGATCCCGCTGCGCGCGACCACGGCGGCGATGGTGCCGGCGAGCAGGTCGTCGGGCCGCACGTCCGCCAGGCCGCCCTGGAAGCGGCCGATGGGCGTGCGCAGGGCCTCGCAGATCACGACGTCGGGCATGGGGCCTCCGGCTCGGGCCGGCGGGCCTAACGCGGGCAGCCAGGTCGCCGCGCGGCGGCGGGCCTCAGTTCGTGTCGACCTTGACCTTGTTCTCGCGGCCGGTGACCTCGTGCAGGGCCGCCACCGCGGCCCGCGCGGCCTGGGCGATCTCCTCCTCGGTGCCGCCCAGGTAGACGCGCCCGAAGGCGCCGATGGTCTGGAACTCCAGCACGTCGATCTTGGCGGCCTTCTCGGCCTCGTTGGTCGCCAGCAGGGCGTAGCCGGCCGGGTGCGTCTCCAGCACGTACAGCACGTAGCCCTCCTCGATGAAGTTGCCGTGCCGCATGCGGTTGACGATCTGGCTGTGGTAGCCCGTGATCCCGGTGATGGTCTCCTCGCTGACCACGACGGGCTTGAGCCGCTGCTCCATGGTCAGCCCCAGCGAGGCGAGGATGGCGTCGCCGGCCGCCCGCACCTGGCCCTGGTCGTAGTCGTGCAGCTCGACCACGCCGAAGTGGCGCTCCACCTCCAGCATCGACGGCGTGCAGGTCGTGTTCTTGAGCGCCGCGTCGGTCACCAGGTTGATGTCCATGCCGGGCGCGACCTCGATGAACAGCGAGGCCTGGCCCTTCAGCGGGTGGTAGCCCCGGCTGACGGTGCCCAGGAAGCCCGCGGTCTGCGGCTGCAGCACGTCGATGTAGGTGAAGCAGCGCAGGTCGATGCGGGCCTTGGTCTCGGCCATGGAGCACCTCGGACGACGGGGAGGCCGTTCTACGCGGCGCCCAGGTGCCCTGTCAACCGCCTGGGGGCCCGGCGGCGGCCCGTGCTACGTTGTGCCGGACGGAGGATGACCCATGCTGATGCTCAGCCTGGCCCTGCTGATCGGCTGCGAGGCCGAGTGCCAGAGCGACACGCGCATGAACGGCGACTACGCGGTCTGGTCCTACGTGACCGCGCCGACCGAGGACCTGTCGGGAGACAACATCGCCGACTACCCCTGGCCGGGCATGTTCTTCAACGGCTGGTCGGAGTGGACGCTGGAGTACGTCTCCGGGCAGGGCACCGTGAAGCTCGAGATCGACGACCAGCCCTTCACCGCAGAGTTCCAGCGCCCGCCCGAGGACTGCCGGGACTTCACGCTGGACTTCGAGGGCACCTACCTGACCGGGACCGGGTCGACGCACAGCTTCCAGTGGAGCGGCGAGATGGCCTACCAGGGCCCGCACATCAGCGGCACCTGGAGCTACCAGGACACCTGGAGCGACGCGGCGGAGGATCTCAGCGGCAGCATCGTCGTGCCCGAGGGCGAGATCTCGCTGACCCGCGGCGGCTCGGTCGAGGAGACGGGCAACTGAGGGAGGCGGCGGGGTGCTCGGATGCGACCGAGCTGTGGGAGGATTAGTGGGGCCCTCATGCCCCACTTGACGCGGTTCACCGTCTCCGGCTACCGAGCGATCAGCGCAGAGGTCTGCCTCCAGGACCTGGGCCCGTTCGTGGCTCTGTACGGCGACAACGCCGTAGGCAAGTCGAGCCTTATGGAAGCGCTCCTGCTCTTCGGTCGGCTTGTTGAGGCGGTCGGGACCGAGCTCCGGGGCCCCAACCGGTCTTGGGAACTCTCCCAGTTCTACCAGGCTTTCCGCCAGGATCAGTGGATGTTCCACTACGGCTCGAACGAAGTCGTCCTGACGGGCGGCTGGAGCTCGGGACACAAAGCCGCGTTCAAGCTTCAAAGAGACGGCAACGCGCTGCGGCTGATGCCCCTCGAACTCGCGGGCGAGGCGGGAGACCACCTGCGCCCCATCCAAGAGGCCGCCGCGCTGCGGGATGCGCCGGTGCCCCAGAGCGCGACCCCCCCTCCAGATTCGACCGATCCGTACGCAGCCCTGGCGGCAGCCGTCGACGCGTTTGAGGCGGACTTCGCTCCCCTGGTCCCCTTCCGGTCGGTCCCCCCGCCGGTGGTTCCTGTCCCGGACTCGATACGCAGGGACTTCGTCAACGCGAGGACTTCGGCCGATGGAGCGCTGCGGGCCCGCATGCGCGACGCGGTGGCGAAGCTCGACCACATCTTCCCGGCTCTTGGTCCGGGGCAGGTCGAGCCCCTGTTGGGCCTTCAGCCGCACCCCGAGGACGTGGCCTGGGTCACCAACCAGGGGGCTACCATCTGCCTGGACCGGATGGGCAGCGGCGTCCAGAGTGCGTTCGGGACCCTGACCGGCATGGCCAGCGCCGCGGCAAACGTCGTGGTGGTGGACGAGCCGGAGGCCTATGTGGGTCAGCGCGCCTTCGACGGCCTGCGCGCGGCCCTGGAGGGGGCCGTCCCTGCATTGTGCGCTCAGGTCTGGATCGCCACGCACGCGGTCTCCCTCGCGCCTGTTGGGGGCTCGCTCCACATTCTTGAGCGAAGCGAAGGTCGGACAACCGTGCGCCGCGCAACGTCCGAGCACGAGTTGCATCGCCGCTATGGCACGACACTGGAGGCGCCCCCCCGTCCGGACACGCTAGGGCGCATGGCGGATGATGGCGCCGTGCGGCTACCGCCCACCGTGGTCGCCCGCATGGGGTTGAAGGCCGGGGACTGGGTCCATTTCCTGGACATCAACGAGAACAGCGCGCGCATCGTGACCGAGGCTGAGTTCGACAGTCGGCACGGGGAGGGCGGGTGACTCTGCTGGTCGACACCAGCGTGCTGTACAAGCCGCGCAGGCTCCGGGAGCTCTGTGGAGCTGCGAACAGCCGCGGGGGGCGGGTCGTCGTCCCGGCGCTGGTCCACGCCGAGCGCTTGTTCCAGCTTCACCGGAAGCACGGGGCGAGCTTCGACCCGGGAGAGATCAGGGGGTTCTTCGAGGGGCTCGCTCCGGTGTTGACCGTGGAGGCGTTGGACGGGCCGGCTGCGGAGGAACTGGCTCTGCACATGGGAGGGCGCTGGCGCACCGATGGGGACTGGAGGGCGGCGAAGCGCGAGGCCTATCGCCGATGCATGGGCGACCCGGCCGCCGAGCCCGGCACGACCCGCCCGTGTGGGGCGCCGCTCGATCTCTACCTCGTGGGCCTCGCGAGACCCTCCCGGCCCATCGTCACCGTGGACCGGGGCCCCGAGTGGTCGTGCGCACCGGCCGGTTGCGTCCTCTCGTTAGACGAGGCGCTCCGCTGGTTGGAGACTGCATGACGGCGGTGTGCGTCATCAACCGCAAAGGTGGAGTGGGCAAGACCACGCTGACCCTGGCGCTAGCGGACTTCCTCGGGGGTCTATACCGGAAGCGGGTCCTGCTTGTCGACCTGGATCCCCAGGCCAACCTAAGCATCGGTTGTATTGGGGAGGAGCGTTGGGACGCTCTCGATCGGAAGGGCCTGACCGTGGCGGGGCTGTTCGAAGCCATCGTCGCGGGACGGACGCCGGTGGTCCACCTGGAGTCGGTGCAGCGGATCAGCCGTTCCGCGGCCTGCTCGTTGCTCGTAAGTACTCCGCGGCTGTCGGAGGTCGAGGCCGAGTCGATGGAGGCGGACCAGGGTTGGCGCCAGCGTGTCGGCTCACCATACTTGGTGCTCCACACAGCCCTCCACCGACACTTCGAGGCCTACGACTACGTGCTGATGGACTGCCCGCCTTCCCTCGGTGTGGTGACCTACAATGGGCTGATGCTGGCCAATGGGTACCTCGTGCCGGTGCTCCCGTCGCCCGTGTCCATCGCGGGGGTCACCCAGCTCGTCGACCGCATCCAAGAAGTCTCGCGCTCGTGGCGGCGACCGCTGACACGGTACGGGACCATCATCAACCGTTACAGCGACCACAAGAACAGCCACCGGGCCATCCTCGCAGAGCTGAACAGCAAGCCCCAGGTCCAGCCGATCTGGAACACACGTGTGCCCGACACCGTGCGGGCGGAAGAGGGCTACCAGCCGGGGCTTCAGACCCTGGTCCAGCGGTGGGGCACCCTCCACCCGTCGCTAGGTGCGCTCACCGAGGAGTTCGTCCGCCGTGTCCGGTAGCCCCTCTGCGTCCGAGCTGGAGGCGGCGTTGCGCGCGGCCTTCGAGGTGGTGCTCCCAGCTCTGGTGGAGGAGACCCGCAAACGCTTGGACGGTGGGCACCCGAAGCGAGCGGAGGTTCCGGCTGCGTTGGACGCGCTGCCGAAGTTGCTCGACGCAGCCGCTGCGGGCGGTGAGGCGGCTGTGCTGACCCTGCTCCCCATGGAACACGCTGAGCTTCTTGCCATCTCGAAGGCGCTGGACCGGGTCCTGGCGCAACGGCATCGGAAGCTGAGGAACCTCCCGCGCATGCGGGCGGACATCGCCGCCGAGGTCGTCCGGCGGGCCCGGCGTAACGCAGTGTTCCTCTCGGACGCGCCGTCGGAGTCGGCTGGCGAGTAGTCGCCGCGGCGGGCGTGGGCCCCCCCCCGAACCTGGGCTACCTCGCCCCATCCCGCCCGGAGGCCGGACGGGTTCCACCCACAGCTTCCAGTGGAGCGGCGAGATGGCCTACCAGGGCCCGCACATCAGCGGCACCTGGAGCTACCAGGACACCTGGAGCGACGCGGCGGAGGATCTCAGCGGCAGCATCGTCGTGCCCGAGGGCGAGATCTCGCTGACCCGCGGCGGCTCGGTCGAGGAGACGGGCAACTGAACCCGGCGTCGGGTTAGCCGGCCGCGCATGTACAACCTCGCCATCAGCCTGGGCATCGCCCTGGCCGCCTACCTGGTGGGCGCCCTCGTGGCCGGCTGGCTGGCCGGCTTCCTCCCCGCGATCCTGGCGCTGGGGACCGCCTACTTCCTGCTCGCCCGCCGCACGGGCCGCCAGCTCGAGGCGCTGATGAAGGAGGCCGGCGATGCCTTCCAGGCAGGCAACCTGGACAAGGGCCGCAAGCTGCTCGAAGGCGGCTTCGCCCTGGCGCCGTGGCAGTTCCTGGTGGCCCAGCAGATCCACGCCCAGCTCGGCGCCATCGACTACCTCCAGCGCAACTGGAGCGGCGCGCGCGAGCACCTGGGCAAGAGCTGGAGCCGCAACTGGATGAGCCAGGCGATGCTGGCCTGCCTGGACCAGCGCGAGGGCCGGTCCGCGGACGCGCTGGCGCGGCTGGAGAAGACGGTGGGCCCCGGCGGCAGCGACCCGACCTTCTGGGCCGTCTACGGCTGGGTCGCGCTCGAGGCCGGCGACCGGGACCGCGCGGTCGCGGCCCTGGCGCAGGGGGTCAAGAAGAACCAGGGCAGCCAGGCGCTCAAGGACTTCGACGAGGCGGTCCGCAACAAGAAGCGCATCAAGCCCGACAAGCAGTTCGCGCCCTTCGCGCCCGGCTGGTACCAGTTCTTCCCCGAGCACATGGACCGCGCCCAGGTCATGAAGGCCCAGGGCATCAAGGCGCCCGGCTACACCTACCCGGCGCCGCGTGGCTTCCGCCGGGGCTGAGGCCCCGGCGAGAGAGGCGGCTTCCGCCGGGGCTGAGGCCTAGCCGTCGTACCAGTCGGGCTTGACCAGCGACTGGTAGTGGCCGACGTCGAAGGGGTTCAGCCGCTGCTTCAGCGCGTCGACGAACATCGCGGCGCTCACCTTGCTGAACCAGATGTACATGTCGCGCTTGTAGGGCACGCGGCTCATCAGGCCCCGCAGCAGCCAGCGGTTGTTCACCAGCGCCTTGTTCATCTGGTAGAGCGCCTGGCCGATCTCGTGGCGGTCCATGTACTTGCTGTCCAGCACCGGGGTCAGCCAGTCGAAGTCGTCGAAGTCCTCGTAGGTGATCTCGCCGTTGCGCAGCGCCTCGTCGAAGATCGGCGTCCCGGGCACGGGCGTGATGGGGTGGAAGGCCGGGAAGTCCACCTCCAGGCGCTTCGCCAGCGCGAGCTGCTTCTGCAGGCTCTCCGGGCTCTCCTCCTTCACGCCGACGATGAAGGTCGCCTGCAGGAAGACCTCGGGGTAGCGCTCCTTGAAGATGCGCAGCGCCTCTTCGCCGACGCCGCCGGTGTAGAAGCGCTTGTCCAGCATCGACAGGCTGTCGTCCTCGGCCCGCTCGATCCCGATCAGGATGTGCGAGAGCCCAGCGCGGACCAGCTTCTCCAGGATGCCCTTCTTCTCGTCGCGCACGATGCAGTCGGCGCGCATGAAGGCGAACCACTTCGACTTCATCCCGCTGCGGATCATCGCCTCGGCGAAGGCGTCGTTGAAGCGCGGGTCGATGTTCCAGCTCTCGTCGACCCAGACGTAGGAGCGCTTGCCGTACCGGTGGTAGAGCAGCTCCACCTCCTCCATCATCCGGTCGACGGACTTGCTGCGCCAGCGCGGCTGGAGGACGGCGTGCCCGTCGGAGTCGTAGCGGCGGTCGGCCATGGTCGTCCACCAGGCGCAGAAGCTGCACTTGCTCACGCAGCCGCGGCTGTGGTGGATCGTCGTCCCGCCGGGGCTGAACAGGTAGCGGGACTTCCCGTACAGCTCCATGGGCATCAGGTCGTAGGCGGGCAGCGGCAGGGTGTCGAGGTCGTGGACCAGCTTGCGAGGGGCGGTCCGGCGGAAGGCCTGCCCGTCGTGCCAGGCGATGCCGTCGACGCGGTCCAGGTCGGGCGCGGCCCGGGCCAGCTCGGCACACAGCTCGACGACGGTGACCTCGCCCTCGCCGATGGCGATGACGTCGATGGGGCTGGCCGGTCCCAGGTAGCGCTCGGGCAGGTTCGTGAAGTGTCCGCCGCCCGCCACCGTCACCGCCCGCGGGATCCGCTCCTTGCACAGGCGGAAGAAGCGCATCGCCTCGCTGGCGTACAGCGCGTGGTTCTCTCCGCAGCCCACCACGTCGGGGTCCAGCCGCTCCAGCTCGTCGGCCAGGGTGCGCCAGCCGATGTGCAGCGGCATGCAGTCGATGACGTGCACGTCCACGCCGGCGGCCCGCAGGGCGCCCGCGAGCGCCGGCAGCGCCTGCTGGAGCAGGAAGTTGTCGCCCTCGCTGGTGTAGGGCCAGTAGCAGCGAGGGGGCTGGACGAGGACGACCCGCATCCCTGCAAGCTACCCGCGAGGGCGCACCCTGTCAGGGCCGCGCGATGACGGCCCAGGCGCGGTTGAGCGGTCCGCTCACCGGGTGGGCGCGCAGCCGCGCCTCCAGCGCCAGCGCATCGTCCACCTCCATGGGCCCCGCCGACAGCTCGAAGGGGCCGGAGTGGGCGTAGTGCGTGGGGAAGATCTCCTCGACCTTCCAGCCCGCCAGCAGCTCCCGCAGCGCCTCCTTCGTGTAGGTCCGCACCCAGCGGTCGCCCGGCTCGTGCACGATGCCGTCGCCCAGGAAGGCGTCGATGGTGCCCTCGTGGGCGTCCTGGGCCATCGCCCAGCCCCAGCGCGCCTCGACGCTCAGCAGCAGCACGCCGCCGGGCTTGAGCAGGCGCCGCACCCGGTCGAGGACGGCGGCCGGGTCCTCGACGTAGCAGAGCACCTCGCAGGCGATGACCACGTCCACCGGAGCCAGGTCCGGCAGGGTCTCGCCGGTCGCCCAGTGCAGATCCACCGCGCCCGGCCCGCCGACCACGGCGCTCAGTGCCCGCCACAGGCTGCGCAGGTCGGGGTCGACCAGCTCCACCTGGCAGCCCCGCTCCAAGAGCCAGGCCGTGAACCGCCCCACGCCGCCGCCCAGGTCCAGCACCCGCAGCCCCGGCGACAGGTGGCGCTCCCAGCGGTCCAGGTAGATCGCCCGCTCCACCAGCTTGTCGTGGTGGTTGGGCGAGTCGGGGTCCATGAAGTCCATCCACTCGGGATGCTCCAGCCAGTACCGGACCGCGCCGACCAGGTTGTCCAGGGGCGGCGTCGGCGCCGGCCCCCCGTAGAAGATGTCCTCCAGCCGCGGATCTCCCGGCGGCATCGCGAAGGCCAGGCCCAGCCAGTCGACCAGGTCGGCGCAGGCGTAGGGAGGCCCCGCAGGGAGCGCCGGCGTGGGCTCCCCGTCCACCCGGCTGGCGTCGGCGAGCCCCATGGGCTCCTCCTACAAGCTCGACGGGCCGCTCCGAGGAGCAGCCCGCCAGGTTTGCCGGACGCGGATGCGTCAGGCCGGCTTCTTCGGCCCGGGCTTGGGACGAGGAGAGGGACGCCAGTTCATGAGGACCTCCGGGGACAGCGGGACGCCCCCGCAGTGTGCCCCCGCCGGGTCGGGCAGTCAAGGCCGGCAGCACGCGCTCAGGCGGTCCAGGGCGAGGGCTCGTCCTGCGGGACCGCGATCGGCAGGAGCAGCTCGACGGCCGTGCCCCGGCCCGGCGCCGACCGGATCTCGATCTCGCCGCCCGCCTCTCGCACGAAGGTCTCGACCACCACCATCCCCAGGCCGGTCCCCTGGCCCGGGTCCTTCGTGGTGAAGAAGGGCTCGAAGATCCGCGCGCGGGTGGTCTCGTCCATGCCCGCGCCGTCGTCCTCGACCACCAGCGCCACGCGCGGGTAGGGACCGCCGGGCCGCCGCTGCACCCGCACGGCGATGCGCCCCCGCGCGGTGAGGGCGTCGCGCGCGTTCACGACCAGGTTCACGACCACCTGCTCCAGCTCCTGCACCTGCACCTGCACGGGGTGCTCGCCCTCGGCGACGTCGACCTCCAGCGCCTGCCCCTTGCGCAGGATCGTCTCCAGCAGCCCCCGAAGGCCCCGCACCGCGCGCCCCAGGTCCACCCGCTCCGCCGCGCCCCCGCCGCGCCCGCCGATCGCCATCAGGCGCCGCGTCAGCTCGCTGGTCCGGGCCAGGGCCTCGCGCATGATCACCAGCCGGGCGGCCACCTCCTGGTCCGGGGAGGGCCGCCCCTCCAGGGCCTCCAGGCCGTGGTGCACCACCGCGATCATGTTGTTCATGTCGTGGGCGACGGTCGCGCCCAGCAGGCCCGCGACCCGCAGGCGGTCGGCCTCGCGCAGGCCCCGCTCCAGGGCGCGCTTCTCGGTCACGTCGCGCGAGTTCAGCACCAGCCCGCCCACCAGGGGGTTGTCCAGGTGGTTGCTGATCAACCCCTCCATCCAGTGCAGGCGGCCCTGGGCGTCGAAGGTGCGGTAGACCAGGCGGCCGCTGCGCCCTGGGGCCGCGCCCACCTCCGCCAACACCCGGCGCGCCCGGAGGCGGTCCTCGGCGAAGGCCAGGCGCAGGGGAAGGCCCACCAGCTCCTCGGGGGGGAAGCCCAGCAGCGCGCGCGAGGCGGGGCTCTGGTAGAGCACCAGCCCGTCGGCGTCGACGATGGTGATCGAGTCCAGCGCGTTGGCCACCAGGGCGCGGTGGTACAGCGCCCCCCGGGCCAGCTCGTCGCGCGCCCGGCGCTCATCGGTCGCGTCCCGCAGCACGACGGCCAGCATGGGCTGCCCCCGATCCAGGACCGGCCAGGTCTGCACCTGGACCACCATGCTGCTGCCGTCCACCCGCCGGGCCCGGTTGCCCAGGTCCGGCGCCTCCACCCCGGCCGCGGCGGGCGCCACCATGCCCCCCCCGCCCACCAGCGCGGCCACCGAGGCGCAGCCGAACATGCGCAGCAGGGCCGCGTTGCCCCAGGCCAGCTCCCCGTGCTCGTCGGCGAGGGCGGCGGCGAGGGGCGCCCCGGCGAGCGCCGCCTCGACCTGCTCGCGCGCGGGAGGCGGGCCCGGCGCCTGGGGGCCCTCGGTCGCCAGCCAGGCCCGCGGCCAGCGCCGACGCGCCTCCTCCCAGTCTCCCGGCGCCAGCCCGGGCCCCAGCACCACCAGCTCGCAGGCGGCGGTCGGTCCGTCCGCGGGTCCGTCGCCGTCCAACCGAATCCAGCGGAGTCGGGCCGTCACGCGCCCTCCGGTGTGGGACCGCGGTGAGCATATCCCAGCCGGCAAGCGGCATGCGTCGAAGGGCGCGCCTTCAGTCGCCCTCGACCAGCTCCCAGCAGTCCGGCCGCTCCCCCAGCGCCTGCACCAGCGCCACCGTCAGCGCGTGCCCCGGCCGCTCGGCCTCCAGCCGCCCGCGCACCGGGAAGCCGACCAGCGCCAGGTCCCCCAGCATGTCCAGCAGCTTGTGGCGCACCAGCTCGTCCTGCGCGCGCAGGCCGCCGGGGTTCAGCGGCCCCTGTGGCCCGTACACGATCGCGTTGTGCAACCCGCCGCCCATCGCCAGCCCCATGCGGCGCATCTGCTCCACCTCGGCCATGAAGCCGAAGGTCCGCGCCCAGCAGATCTCGTCGACGAAGGCCCCGTTGTGCATCGACAGGTCCAGCTCCTGCTGCCCCACGTCGGGGTGGGCGAAGTCGATGCGCGCCCACACCGACAGCCCCGGCGCCGGGCTCAGCCGCGCCCAGCGATCACCCTGCCGCACCTCGACCGAGCTCGTCACCACCAGCGTGCGCCGCGGCCGCGCCTGCGCCTGCACGCCCGCCTGCTGCACCAGCTCCACCCAGCCGCGGGCGCTGCCGTCCAGCGCCGGCACCTCGTCGCCGTCGACCGCGATCTCCACGTTGTCCAGCCCCAGGCCCCGCAGCGCCGCCAGCAGGTGCTCCACCGTCGCCACCGTCCACCGGCCGTTGCCCAGGGTCGTCGCCAGCAGGGTCTGCACCACCGAGGCCTGGGTGGCGGGGATCTGGCCCTCCCTGCCCTCGCGCACGAAGACGTAGCCCGTGTCGGGCGGCGCGGGCCGCAGCTCGACGCGCGTGTCGCCGCCGTGGTGCAGGCTCTGGCCGGTCAGGGACACGGACCGACGCAGGGTGGTCTGGGCGGACATCGGGCTCCGGAGGGGCGGGTCGACGCTGGGGCGGCGACGCGCCCGCCGAGCATAGCCCCGCCCTCTCAGTCCCGCGACGGCCCCGGCAGCCCCTCCACCCGCTCACCGATCGACACAGCCTGTTCCGCGAACCAGCCCTGCTCCACCTCCAGCGCGTACATCGCCGGCGCCAGCGAGCGGGTCGTCGTCTCGTCGTAGGGCTGCATGTCGGCCAGCCGCACGATCCGCCCCTGGGCGTCCAGGAAGGCGATCGACAGCGGGACCCGGGTGTTGCGCATCCAGAAGCCCCGCTCCCGCTCGTCGGGGTACACGAAGACCATGCCGTGACCGGGGGCCAGCCCGTCCCGGTACATCAGGCCGCGCGCCCGCTCCTGCTCGTCGTCGGCCACCTCGACCTGCAGGACCCGGTGCCCGATGGCCAGGGGGATGGTCGGCCCCAGGGGCCCGGTGGCGCCGTCCGCCGGGTCGCGGCTGGCGGCGGCAGCAGGCGAGGAGGGGGCCTGCGAGGAGGGGGCCTGCGGCGCGGGCGAGGAGGGGGTCGCGCAGGCGAGGAGGACCAGGGCGAACAGCGGCATCAGAACAGGCTCCCCTCGGCCTTGGGCAGCCCCAGGTGCTGCCGCCCGCGGCTGGTGATGATGCGGCCCTGGCGCGTGCGCTGGATCAGCCCCCGCCGGATCAGGAAGGGCTCGTAGACGTCCTCGATGTTGTCCGCCTCGTCCCCGATCGCCGTCGCCAGGTTGTCGATGCCCACCGGCCCGCCGTCGAACTTCACCGCGATGGTGTGCAGGATGCGCCGGTCGACGCCGTCCAGCCCCTCCTCGTCGATCTCCAGCCGCTCCAGGGTCAGCCGCACCACCGCCAGGTCGACGTGCCCGCCGCCCTCGACCTCGGCGAAGTCCCGCACCCGGCGCAGCAGCCGGTTGGCCACCCGCGGCGTGCCCCGGCTGCGCCGCGCCAGCTCTCGCGCCGCCGCCCCCTCGATGGGCACCCCCAGCCGCGCCGCGCTGCGCTGCACGATCACCGCCAGCTCCTCGGGCGTGTAGAAGTCGAAGGCGAACTGGATCGGGAAGCGGTCGCGCAGGGGCCGCGTCAGCAGCCCCGAGCGCGTCGTCGCCCCGATCAGCGTGAAGCGCGGCAGGGGCAGGCTGACCGACTGGGCGCCCGGCCCCTGGCCCAGCAGCACGTCCACCCGGTAGTCCTCGACCGCCGGGTAGAGCACCTCCTCCACCGCGCGGTTCAGCCGGTGGATCTCGTCGATGAACAGGACCTCGCGCTCCTGGATCGAGGTCAGGATCGCCGCCAGGTCGCCGCGCTTCTCGATCACCGGCCCCGAGGTCGGCCGCAGCTCGACCCCCAGCTCCTCGGCGATGATGTGGGCCAGGCTGGTCTTGCCCAGGCCGGGCGGCCCCGCCAGCAGCACGTGGTCCATCGCCTCGCCGCGCTGCTTCGCCGCCCGGATGTAGACCCGCAGGTTGTCGACGACCCGCTCCTGGCCGATGTACTCGTCCAGGTTCTTCGGTCGCAGGGCCGGGTCCGCCGTGTCCACGGGCAGCAGGCCGGGATCGAGCTCACGCGCCATGGCCCCTCCCTACCGGCCGCCGGACAGCACCCGCAAGGCCGCGCGCAGGCGGTCCTCCAGGCTGCCGTCCTCGGGGCCGGGCACCGAGGCATCGGCCAGGGCACGGTCGATGTCGGTCTTGCGGTAGTCGAGCTGGGCCAGGGCCAGGGCCAGCGGGTCGGCCGCCTTCGCCGGGCGAGGGGCGGGCACCGCCGCCAGGGCCGCGCCAAAGCCGGGCGAGAGCTTGCCCTTCAGCTCCAGGCACAGCCGCTGGGCCAGCTTCTTCCCGATGCCCGGCACCTTGACCAGGGCGTTGGCGTCGTCGCCCTCCACCGCGCGGTGGAGCTGGGCCGGCGACAGGGTCGACAGCGTCGCCAGCGCCAGCTTCGGGCCGACGCCCGTCACCTCGCGCAGGGTCTCGAAGGCCTCGCGCGCCGCGGCGTCACCGAAGCCGTAGAGCGTGATCGCGTCCTCGCGCACGATGGTGCAGACCTGGAGCACCACCGGCTCGTCCACCGGCAGGTCCCGCACCATCGGCGCCGGCCCGTGCACCAGGTAGCCCACGCCGTTCACGTCCAGGACCACGTGGTCCAGGCCACGGTCGACCACCAGGCCGCGCAGCCGGGCGATCACCGGGCCGCCTTGGCCAGCGCCTGGAAGCGCGACTGGGCCAGGTGGGTGATCGCGATGGCCGCGGCGTCGGCGGCGTCCTGCGGCAGCGGGCGGTCCGCGCCCAGCAGGCGCTGCACCAGGCGCTGGATCTCCGCCTTGCCGGCGGCGCCGTGGCCGCCCACGGTGCGCTTGACGGTCATGGGGTTGTACTCCCCGATGGGAAGGTCGTGGCTGGCGGCCGCCAGCAGGGCCACCCCGCGGGCGTGCCCCAGGCGCAGGGCGCTCTCGGCGCTGCGGTGCTTGAAGATGGCCTCGATCGCCACCTGGTCGGGCTGGTAGCGCCCGATCAGCTCCAGCAGCCCGGCGTGGATGAACACCAGCCGCAGCGCCAGGTCCTGCCCCGCCTTCGCGCGCAGCACGCCCGCGTCGTGCAGCACGTAGCGGCCCGCCACCTGGCTGAGCACGGCCCAGCCGGTGTGGTTGCTGCCGGGGTCGATGCCGAGGACGAGCACGGATGGACCTGCGGAGGTGGTGAGCGAACGGTGAACAGGCGTGCAGTATCGCGCGGCGAGGGCGAGGACGAGCCCCCTTGCGCCTGGTGCCACCACGCTGCCGAGGGGTGGACCAGCGATGGACGACCTCACCTGCTGTCGCTCCATCCGGGAAACACCTGGCGCCCCGGTGCCTGTCGGCGAGGTTCAAGCCAGCGGGCTTGACTTTTTGTGATCCGTCTGGAGATCCGTCTGGAGCGACGTGGCCACCTGGATACCAACGAGCGCCATGCCAGGAACGACCGCCCCCCACCCCCCCGCCGCCGACGTTGGGCTGCTCCTGCTCGCTGTGGCGCTGTTCCCGCTGGCCGCGGTGCTTGCATGCGGCGACAAGGACGGCGCCAGCGACAGCGGTGACGGCGGCGGCACAGACGGCGGCGCCACAGACGGCGGCAGTACAGACGGCGGCGGCACAGACGGCGGCGCCACAGACGGCGGCGCCACAGACGGCGGCGGCACAGACGGCGGCGCCACAGACGGCGGCGGCACAGGGACGGGCGCCTACGGCGACTTCACCCTGGTCACCCAGGCGCAGCTCGCCGAGCTCTGCGAGGTCACCGCCGAGGTCTGGGGGACCGTGCACGTCACCGGTGCGCTGCTGACCGACCTGGAGGGCCTGTCCTGCCTGGTCGCGGTCCACGGCCAGCTCTGGATCGACGGCGAGGCCCTGGCCGAGGTCGACCTGCCGGCGCTGGAGGCGGTCGATGGGGACCTGGTGGTGGAGTCGGCCCCCCTGCTGGGCACCGTCTCCCTGCCCGCCCTGCGCACGATCGGCGGGGACCTCAGCCTGGTCGACCTGCCCGCCCTGGTCTCGCTCGATGACGCGCTGCCCGCGCTGGAGCAGGTGGCGGGTGACCTGGACCTGGGCTCCCTCTCCGCCCTGGCCAGCATGGCCGCTTTGCCCTCCCTGGCCGAGGTCGGCGGTGACCTGACCATCATCGGGCCCGCCTCGGCGACCGAGCTCAGCCTGCCTGGGCTCACCACCGTCGGCGGCACGCTGGCGCTCCAGGATCTGCCCCTGATGACCGACCTGGGCGGCCTGTCCCTCCTGCGCACCGTCGGGGGCCTGGACCTCAACGGCCTGGCCATCACCACGCTCGACCTGCCGGCGCTGGAGACCGTCGGCGGCACCCTGCGCGTCAGTAACTGCGAAGCGCTCACCGATCTGGACGGGCTCTCGGCCCTGGGCAGCTACGGCGGCCTGGAGCTGATCGGAAACGACAACCTGGCCAGCATCGACGGCCTGGTCGGGGCCGCGACGACGCTGCAGACCCTGGAGCTCGAGGCCCTGCCCGCGCTCAGCTCCTACGACGCGCTGGCCGGCCTCACCCACGTGGACGGCCCGCTCTCCCTCACCGCCCTGCCCGGGCTCACCTCCCTCGACCCCTTCTCCGCGCTGGAGAGCGTCGGGGGGCCCCTGCGCGTGGACACCTGCCGTGCCCTGCTCGATCTCTCGCCCTTGACCCGCCTGACCTCCACCGGCGGCCTCAGCCTGGTCGACGTGGACTTGCCCCTCGACCTGTCGGGGCTCGAAGCCCTGGCCGTGCTCGACGGCGACCTGGAGTTGTCCCGGAACGACCGCCTGGTCGACCTCAGCGCGCTCCACGGGCTCACCTGGGTGGCCGGCGATGTGTCCATCTCCAACAACGACGCGCTCACCGCTGCCGAGGCCGACGCCCTGGTGGCCGCCGTCGGGATCGACGCCATCGGTGGCGGGGTCCGGATCGAGGAGTAGGCGATGGTCCTGTTGCTGCTGTCGTGCACGAGCCCACCGCAGCTCCTGCCCTCCGGTCGGTGGCAGCCGTCCGATCCCGTGGACGGCGAGACCCCACCGCTCGCCGCCGGGCTCCTCCCCGGCGACCTGACCGTCGTGAACACCCAGACCGCCACCGCCTTCTGCGCCCGCTACGACGAGCTCGGTGGCAGCCTGAGCGTCGAGGGCTCCGCGCTCGCCTCGCTCAGCGAGCTGTCGTGCCTGCGCGCCGTACACGGCCAGGTGGTGGTCTCCTCCTCGACGCTGGAGAGCCTGGACCTCCCCGCGCTGGAGTGGGTGGGGGGTGCCCTGGACCTCTCCCAGGCGCCCTTCCTGGCGCTCGCCGACTTCTCCGCCCTGGAGCAGGTGGGCGGCCTGTGGACACCGACCACGGAGGGCCTGACCAGCCTGCCTGCGTTCCCGGGCCTGACCACGGTGGAGGGCGACCTCGGGATCGAGGGGCCCGACAGCCTGGAGACCGCCTCCTTGACGACCCTGGAGACGGTCGGCGGTACCCTGCGCGTGGCGGGCCCGGGCCTACAGGTCATCGACCTGCCAGCCCTGCGCTCCGTCGGCGCCCTGGAGCTCGACGGCCTGGCCAGCCTGCCCGATCTGGACGGCCTGGCCGGCCTGGAGGCGGTCACCGGGACCCTGTCGATCACGGACTGCGACGCGCTCGAGGACCTCGACGGCCTGGCGGCGCTCTCGAGCTGGGGGGGCCTCGTGCTCACGGGCGACGACAGCCTTGCGCACTTCGACCGCCTGGGCCACGGCGCCACCGACCTGGAGCAGGTCTGGCTGGAGGACGTCCCGGCGCTCTACAGCATCGCCGGCCTGGACGGGGTCGAGACCGTCGCCGGCGACCTGGGTCTCAAGGGCCTGGACACGCTGACGGCGCTTCCCGAGCTGGCCGCGCTGCGAAGCGTAGGTGGGTCCCTGACGCTCGACGGCCTGGACCAGCTCGCCAGCCTCGACGATCTGTCCGCCCTGGAGAGCGTCGGCGGGCTCTACTTGCACGACCTCGACACGACGGACCTCAGCCCCCTGGAGGGCATCGCCCCCGACCTGAGCGGCTCGCTCTACCTGCACGCAGGGTTCGACCTGGCGCCCCTCGCACACATCGAGACGGTCGGCGGCAACCTGACGCTGTACCAGGCCTACCGCACCGACACCAGCCTGCCCGCCCTGCGGCAGGTCGGCGGATCCATGCGCCTGGACTGGGAGACCGACGAGCTGTCGCTGCCCTTGCTCGAAGAGGTGGGGGGCGATCTCACCCTGGAGGGCAACCAAGGACAGGCGCTGCGTCTGGAAAGCCTGCGGCGGGTCGGCGGGACCCTTCAGCTCTCCCTGGACGCTCTGGACACGCTGGAGCTCGGGCCGCTGGAGGAGGTTGGCGGAGACCTGCTCTTCAGTCCCAGCGGCTCCTCGGCGCTGGACACCCTCACCCTCGACGGCCTGTCCGAGGTGGGTGGGAGCCTGCAGCTCGGATCCTACGTCGAGGCGTTCGCTGCCCCTGACCTGCTGCGGATTCGAGGAGACCTCCAGCTCAGCGGCATCGACGACCTGGAGGAGCTCGATCTCTCCTCCCTGGACCGGGTGGACGGTGGGCTGGACCTGTCCGGCTTCTGGAAGCTGGAGGAGCTGGACGGCCTCGAAGCCCTGCGCATCATCGGCTTGGGGCTGGAGATCAACGCCACGGGCCTGGACAGTCTCGACGGACTCTACGGCGTCGAGTGGATCGGCGGCAACCTGGCCATCACCAACAACTGGGCCCTGACTCCCATGGATGTCGCAGGGTTCTTCGATGCGGTCGGGGCACAGAACGTCGCCGGGCAGATCACCGTCCAAGGCAACGGAGGCTGACCATGGGGCGGTTGTGTCTCCTCTGTCTGCTGCTGGCAGCCTGCGGATCCGGCGCGACGCCGATCCAGGTCCACCCCGCCTCGGGTGGGGTCGCGCCCCCCGCTCCGGTCACCTTCGTGGGCGACATCAGCTTCGCCACGAACGAGGCCGCCGCCAGCTTCTGCGCTGGCTACGACGCGGTGGTCGGATCGGTCCGGGTCACCGGCAGCGCCCTGCGCTCGCTGTCCGAGCTGTCCTGCCTGGCCTCGGTGTCCGGAGACCTGGTCGTCGACTCGCCGACAATCGAGGAGCTGGACCTCGGCGGCCTGGCCGAGGTGTCCGGCTCCCTGCGGATCGAGGGCGCCGACAGCCTGAGCCGCCTCTCCCTGCCCGTTCTCGACACCATCGGCTGGAACCTCGACCTGAGCGGCATGGGGGACCTGGACCTGCTCGACGTGCCGGCGTTGGAGCGGATCGGCAACCTGACCCTGCCCACCGGCGGCGACTACCTGGCGATCTCGGGCCTGGACGCCCTGCAAGTGGTCGAAGGCGACCTGACGGTGGCCGGCGCCACCCGGCTGGTGGACCTGGACCTGCCGGCGCTCCAGGCCGTGCATGGCAGCCTGGTCCTCGACGACCTGCCGCGGCTTTCGGCCGTGGCGGACCTGGGCGCCCTCCAGACCGTCGGAGCCCTGGAGCTGCGCAGCTTGCCGGAGCTGACCAGCCTGGACGGCCTGGTCGCCCTGGAAGCCTGGGATGGGCTGGTGGTGCGGGACTGCCGGGTCCTCGCCGACCTGTCGGCCCTGGTCGGCCATGCCACGGGGGCCGGCTCCATCGAGCTGGCTGCCACGCCCACCTTCACCGACCTCAGCTTCCTGGCTGAGCTCACCAGCATCGACGGAGACCTGCGCCTCGAAGAGCTTCCCCTCACGGACCTCTCGGGCCTCGACGCCTTGACCCGCGTCGGCGGCGAGCTGGTGCTCACCGAGCTGGACACGCTCACCTCGCTCACCGGGCTCGGCGCCATGACCTCGCTCGGCGGTCTGGAGCTGGACGGCGCCGACCTCCTGTCGTCGCTCGAGGGGCTCGGCGGCGTCGGGGAGCGCTTCATCGGGGACCTGCGCCTGGCCGACACCCCCTCCCTGGAGGACATCTCGGCCCTGGCCGGGCTGCAGCAGGTCGAGGGGGAGGTCGAGCTCGGGGGGGGCTCCGTCAGCTCCCTCGAGGCCCTCGCCAGCCTGGAGAGCGTCGGGGGCGATCTGCTGCTCGGGTCGGGCGCAAACGTCGAGGCGCTCGCGCTGCCCGCGCTGGTCGAGGTCGGCGGGTCGCTGTGGATCGACCCGGGCATCGAGGTCGTGCAGGTCGACCTGGGCGCGCTCCAGCGGGTCGGGGGGGACCTCCACGTCGAGGAGCTCCGCGACGTGGTGGAGCTTGCGCTGCCCGCCCTGACCACGGTCGGCGGCGACCTGGAGCTCGGGTACCTGGGCAGCCTGGAGACCCTGTCCCTGTCCGCGCTGGTCGAGGTGGGGGGCAACCTGAAGCTGGTCGGCTGGGTGCTGGACGGGTGGAAGTACGGGAATAACTGGAGCCCTACCGGCCTGGAGCTGCCGCTGCTGGAGGTGGTCGGCGGGGACGTCTACCTGTGGGGCGGCCCCGACCTGGAGACCGTGGCGTGGACCGGGCTCCGAGAGGTCGGCGGCAACGTGACCATCTACACGCCCAGCTTGTCGTCGCTCGATCTGTCCGCTTTGGAGGTCGTCGGCCTCCACCTGCACCTGGAGGGCCCCGACCTGCTCACCGACCTCGACGGGCTCGCGAGCCTGCGGGAGATCGACGGAAACCTGGACATCGTCTGGATGGAGTCGCTCGTCGACGTCACCGGCCTGGCGGGCATCGGACACATCGGCGGCAATGTGAGGTTCGCCTCCAACCCGCTGCTGGCGACCGAGGACATCCTGAGCCTGATCGACACCATCGGCCTCGATCACATCGAGGGGACGGTCACCGTCAACGGCACCCTCTACGAATGACGGCGTTGAGGCGGGGGCCCCGCCCGCGCCGGAGGATCTCGCACCGGGGGTGTTGCCCCCTCCACCATCCAGCTACGCCTGGACGGCGCGGGTGGTTAGCCGGCCGCATGATCCCCCGCTTCCCGTCCGCCTCGACGCTGCAGGCCCTCGCCCGCGCCGACCTGCCCCTGCTCCCCGGCATGATGCTGCTCAACGGCCACCGCGTCGCCCAGGTCGACGGCGGCGGCACCGTGCGCCTGCACGACGTCCGCCACGACCAGTCCCCGCTCATCGTCAAGGTCGCGGGCGCCTGGCGCTGGGTCCAGGACGACCGCGTCGAGCCCCGCGCCCTGCCCGACCCCGGCGACCGCGGCACCTTCATGCTGTTGCTCGACCTGCTGGCCGCGCGGCTGGGGCGGGACAGCGCCGCCGGCGCCCTGTGGACCCGCTGCGAGGGCGGCTGGCAGCTCACCTTGGCCAGCGGCCCCGCCCCGCTGTGCAGCCCGGCCCTGGCCGCCTGCGCCGACCCGCACCTCGCCCTGGCCCTGGCCCTGTGCGGCGAGGGCCGGCTCAGCCCCTGACCGCCACCCCTGGCGCCGCGAAGATCGTGCGCTCGTGCGAGCCGGGCGGCACCTCCACCCCGTCCCACACGACACAGCGCGTCAGCTCGGCGCCCGCCGGCACCACCGCCCCGGCGCCGACCACGCTCTGGAAGACCACCCCGTCGACCCGGCAGCCGGCCCCGCCCCACGAGTCGGTCGCCAGCCGCCGCCCGCGGCTCCACGGGTCCACCGGCGCCCGCACCCGCCCGGCCAGCACCGCCAGGTTCGCGTCCAGGTAGGAGCGTGGATCCCCCACGTCGATCCAGGTGCCGTCGTGCCGGACGCTGCCGACCTGCCCCGCCGGCACCAGCGCCCGGTAGGCCGTGCGCACCACGCACTGCAGCCCCTGCTCCGGCACCCGCGCGATCGCCGCCCGGCTCATCGCGTGGATCCCCGTGAAGTGGAAGCCCGCCAGCCCGCTGCCCGGCTGCCCCACCACGCTGCTGATCCGCACCACCCGCCCCGCCGCGTCCGGCTCCACCGGCCCGATCTCCGCCGCCCGCGCCGACGGGCGCAGGGCCATCGCCGCCCCGCCCGCCGGCACCACCGCCACGAGCGCCGCCAGGTCCACATCGCACAGGATGTCGGCGTTGACGATCACCACCGGGTCCGCCAGCCGCTCCAGCGCCGCCCGCAGCCCACCGCCCGTGCCCAGGATCTCCGGCAGCTCCACCTGCAGCTCCACGTCATGGCGCTGCGCCCAGGCCGCCACCTGCTCCCACAAGTGGTGGGCGTTGACCAGCACCCGCTGGTGCCCGTGCGCGCGCACCAGGGCCAGGGCGTGGTCCAGCATCGGCACGCCGCAGACCGGCACCAGGGCCTTGGGCACCAGGTCCGTCAAGGGCCGCAGGCGCGTGCCCAGGCCGGCGGCGAGCAGGAAGGCGGTGGCAGGCTGCATGGTCCCTCCGGGCGTCTCGCTCGTCGGCCGGCTATCCTCGCCCTCGCCCCCGGGCCCCCCTCGCACGTCGGAGACCCCGTGCCCCTCCACCTCGCCCTGCTCCTGTCCGCCTCCCTCCTCGGCTGCTTCTCCAAGGACAGCGAAGACGACGACGACGACGGCGGCGACGGCGGCACCGGCGGCGGCTGGGACCTGGGCACCGACACCGGCACCGCTGGCGACGGCGGAGGCGCGGGCGACGGCGGAGGTACCGGCGACGGCGGAGGAGCCGGCGACGGCGGAGGAGCCGGCGACGGCGGAGGCGGCGACGGCGGAGGCGGCGACGGAGGCGCGGCGGTGCTCCCGACCGTGGCCGACGTCCAGACCGGGATCTACGCCGAGGGCGAGACGGTCACCCTGGAAGGTGTCGTCGTCACCAGCCCGGCTGACGAGGACGGCGGCATCTTCGTCCAGGACGAGGGAGGCGGCGCCTGGTCGGGCATCTACCTGTACCCCGAGGACGGTCGCGCCCCCCCGACCGAGGTCGGCGACGTCGTGACCGTCGAGGGTGTGATCAACGAGTACTACGACTGGACCGAGCTGCACCTGGGCAGCGGGTCGGAGGTCCGGGTCACGGGCTCGGCCCCGGTCACCATCGACCCCATCGCCCGCCCGCCGGCGGACTGGGAGCCCTGGGAGAGCTGCCTGGTGTCGTGGTCCGACGTCACGGTCGAGGAGGCGGCCAGCTACGGCGAGTGGACCACCGATTGGGGCACCAACCTGGACGACTGGTTCATCGTGGAGAAGTACACCCCGGGCGCGGCCTATGACATCACCGGCCTGATGATCTACGGCTTCGACACCTGGAAGCTCGGCCCGCGGACCTCGGCCGACATCAGCGCCGCCCGCTGATCCTCACTCCAGGGCCCTCACTCCCACCACAGCGGCTGCCGGTAGATCTGCGTCGTGTCCGTCTGCCCCTCGATCCAGGACAGATCCGGCCCCTCCGGGTCGCTGCTGTAGTTGTAGACCGTGTACGAGCCGTCCTCCTCGGGCAGCAGGCTGGCGAAGCAGGTGTCGCCCCGGCTGGGCAGGTCGAGCACCCAGTCCACCGTCAACGCCACGGGGTCGACCTCCCACAGGCTGCAGCGCTTGGGCTCGCTCCAGTAGGCCGCCTGGTAGGCCAGGGCCTGGCTGCCGTGGTCCAGGTCGTCGTAGCTCGGGTCCTGCACCGACAGGTCGTAGGCGCCCGTCTCCGTCACGTTGCGCCGGCCGACGAGCCAGATGCGGCCGTCGTGCGCGAAGACCAGGGGCGAGTCGTACTTGCGCGGGTCGAGCGCACAGGTCCAGTCCGCCAGCGCCCCGGGCTCGCCCCGGCAGATCCGGCTGCCGAAGCCGTCGGCCGCGCCCGCCTCGTCCCGCATCACGGCGATCACCGCGCCGTCGTCGGCGAAGGCCAGGTCCGTCTCGCTGGTCCCCCCCACATAGACGACCGGCCGGCCGGGCACGGCGTCTGTCCAGGTGAGCCCATCCTGCGACTGCATCCAGTACACCTCGATCTCCGGGTACTCGCCCTCGCCGAGATCGTAGATCTCGCCGCCCTCGGTGTAGCCCGTCATCATCGGAAGGCCGCCCTGCACGTGGATGCGCCAGGGGATGAAGCTGTCCTGCCGCCACCAGTCGGGCTCGGTCCAGGTGCCGTCCGGCTCCCGCACGGTGACCATGGTGCCCTGGGGCTCGAAGGCCAGCGGGTCGGTGCCGAGCACGGCGTAGTACAGGAACAGCCGCCCCTGCCAGGACAACAGCCGCGGCTCGCGCAGGTCGGTGCCCAGGTGTACGGTCAGCTCGTGGGTCCAGGTCTGCTGATCCTCGCTGCGCAGGACGTACAGCGTCGCGTCCTCGCTGGCGAAGTGGTTCGGTGCGGTGCGGAAGGCCAGCCAGGCCTGCCCCTCGTGCCAGGTGACGTCCAGGTTGTTGTTGGCGTCCTGGGTCACCACCTGCGCCGGCAGCCCCTCGCCGGGCACGACCTGGACCTGCGCGCCCAGGCTGGGCTCCATCACCGGCGCGCCAGCGCTGTCGTCTCCGCCACCCGTGCAGGCCAGCAGGATCAGTCCAACCACACGCCACCGTCCTCGTCCCAGCGGACCTGGGGATTGTACGCGATCTCCCAGGCGTGACCGTCCGGGTCGGCGAAGTAGCCCCGGAACACACCCCAGGGCGCCCAGCCGGCCGGCCGCGTCACCTGTCCGCCCAGCGCCGCCGCCTGCTCCAGCAGGGCCAGGACCTCGGCCTCGGATCGGACGTTGTGGGCCAGCGCCACCGCCCCCGGCGCGCCGACGGGCCGGCCGGCGTCCTGTGCCAGGTCCTGGGCGCCGAACAGCGCCAGCACCAGGCCCTGCGAGAGCTGGAAGAAGGCGACCGAGGGGTTGCTCGGTCGGGCCGCGACCAGGCCCAGCCCCTCGTAGAAGGCGCGCGCGCGGCCCACGTCGGCGACCGCCAGGGTGACGAAGGACAGGCGCGGCTCCACGGGCTCTCCTGGCCCGTCCCCTAATGCCGCCGCCCGGCGGCGTCGCCTCGCTCCGCTCCGCCGCAGCTCGCGGGGCCCGGGTCCAGCGCCGGCGCCCGCGTCCCCCCGGCCCCCACCAGCTCCCGCAGGTCCTCCACCACACGGTCGGCCTCCCCCTCCCAGGGCTGCGGCCCGTGGCGCCGCACCAGGACCGTCGCCGTGCCGGCCCGCTTGCCCGCGCGCACGTCGTGGATCCAGTCCCCCACCACCACCGCCACCTCGGGCCCCACCCCCCAGCCGTCGAGCAGGCGGTGCACTCCGGCGGGATCGGGCTTGGGAGCCGCGTCGTCGCGCCCCACCCGGTCCCTCGGCGAGAACCACCGCGCCAGGCCCGCCGCCTCCAGGGTCGTGTGGGTGCCCGCCTGGCTGTTGCGGGTCAAGATACCCATCGTGCACCCCCGCCGCCCGAGGTGGGCTAGCAACGCTAGCGCGTCCTGCTGGGCCTGGGCGCGCCGGGCCAGGCCGTCCTCCCAGGCGTCGATGAAGGCCCGATCCGCCGCCGCCCGGTCCGCGGGGCGTTCGCCTAGCGCTGTGAGGATGTCCTGGTCAGGGCGGATGTGGAGCTGGGCCCGCAGCCAGGCGAAGTCGTGCAGGGGCACGGTCAGCGTGCCGTCCATGTCGAAGATCCAGTGCGTGCGGCGGTCCAGGTCCATGCCCCCCTCATAGCGCGACCAGCGGCGGGAACCTCGGCCCCGCAGCGGGGTCCAGGGCTGGCTACAGCACCCGCCGGTCCCCTCGCTGGAGCCCCCATGCGCCTGCCGCTGCCCCTCCTGCTGTGCTGCCTCCTCGCGGCCCCGGCCGCCGCCCAGGACGCCCCCGACACGGTCCGCCTGCCGCTGGACCACTGGCGCCAGGTCCTCGACCAGCTCGACACCCTCCAGGTCCCCCTGCCGGCCCCCGAGCCGGTCCTGCAGGTCGACCGCGCCGTGGTGGGCAGCTTCCACAAGGGCGTGCTCGCCGCGACCCTGACCACCACCTTCGAGGTGCCGCCGGGCGCCGCCCCCGTCCGCGTGCCGATCCTGGACGCCACCACCTCGATCCGCAGCGTGCGCCTGGACGGCCAGCAGACCTCGCTGCTGCACGAGGGCGAGCAGTACACCGTCGG
>JAKLKF010000008.1 GCA_023150805.1 Myxococcota bacterium
GCGGGGGGTGCCATGGGGGCAGGGTAGCAGGACCGTTGGCCCGCCACGCGCGCGGAGCTGCGGATGGGAGTCCAGGGACCGGCGCTACAGGCACGCGAAAGAGCGGTGCCACGGTGCCTTCTATAGTTGCTGACAATTCGTGACATGGCCAAGCTTGACTGCCAAGCTGCCAAGCTGCCAAGCTGCCAACCATCGCGGGCCCGTCCATCCATGCCCACGGAGGAGGGCAGATGTCGTGCAAGTCCGCCACCAAGACCTGGGGACCGATCCCCGTGTGGTCGTCCAAGTCCACCACCAACTGGCTGTTTCACCCGCTGTCGGGGCCGTTGGACAGCACGGACATCGACGAGGTGCGTCCGAGCTTCGAGATGCCGCAGAACAGCGGCCACGCGAAGATCCGGCCCGCGCTCCGGATGAGCAACGACGCCCAGACCTGGGACACGGCCGTGGCCATCGGCAACTCCACGCTGAGCGCGGATGGTGTGAGCTACGGCGCCGCCTACGAGGATGTGAGCGCCACCACGTCGGCGAAGGCGTGGGTCCAGTTCGGCATCGAGTGCCAGAACGTCTCCGGCGGTGGGCCGGAGCTGTGCATGGCGGCGCTCAAGATCGACCACCGGAAGGTGTGAGATGGTGCTCACGGGAAGTGCGCAGACCGGGGTTGGCGCGGCGCCCCCGTCGTCCCTGGTGATCTCGGGAATCCAGGTGCGAAGTGCATCGCCATCGTCGCTGGCTTCGTCCTCCGTGCTTGGGTTGCTGATGGGTTGCCGGGCGTGTCGGGATCGGACCGGTGACGTGGTCCAATGTCCGTCGAAGACGGAGTGCGAATCGACATGCGACGCGGACGGAGACAAGTATTGGTGCAGAGAGTGCGAGTGTGCCGATGCGCGCTGCTTCAACCTGCGGTGCAGGTGCCAGGGGGATCCATGTGCGAACGTGGTGGAGACACGACCGGAACCTGGCCAGGATGAAGGTCCGCTGTAGGTGGTGCGGGTGGGTGGGCGTGGCCCTGCTGGCATTGCTGGCTGAGTGGACCTCCCTGGGCAGGGTCGATCCCGCGCCAGCCGTTGCGCCTCTTGGGCAAGGCCGCCTGCACGGTACGTCAGCCCCATCTCGACCGGAGGGGTCGGCCGGTCGCGCGGATGCTACTGCGCCCTGCCTCCTGATCAGCTCCTTCGGGGGGGATGCCGTCTCCGTGCCGGTCGAGGTCCGGGGGCCCGCTGGCGACTTCACCCAGGACCTCGTCGTCGGCCAACCCACCTGCCTGGACACCGACCTTCCCGCGGTGGTCCAGGTGCTCGACCACACCACCGACCCCGCCCAGGCGACCCTCACGGCACCAGGGCTGGTCGAGCTGCGCCTGGTCGAGGCGTGCGAGGTGCGCCTGGCCTTGGAGACCTTCGACGGCGGGCCGTTCCAGGGGGACGCGGTGGTCTACGCCGAGGAGCTGCGCTTCGTCCACGGTCCCGGCCCCCACGCCGTGCGGGCGCCGTGCGGGTCCGTCCTCTCGGTGGTGGACCAGGCCCGGCGACAGACCGCCCGAGGGCGTGTCACGCAGGGGCCCCTCGTGCTGCGCATGCCGGGCCCGGAGGTGCTGTGCACGGTCCTCACCGTGGTGGACGAGGACGGAGCGCCGGTCGAAGGCCTCGAGAGCCGCTGGCCGGTGACGGGCCCGGGCCGGGTCGAGATCTGCTCGCCCCAGGAGCACCGAACCGTGGTGCTGTCCGCCCCGGGCTTCGCGACCACCCGGGTCGTGGTCGATCAGGCCCTTCCGGCGGAGACGGTGATGTTGGAGGAAGGAGAGCTGCGCGAGGTGCTCTGCTCCAGGGATGGCGAGGCGGTGCCGTGCCCGGTGGCCTCCTTCCTGTGTCCCGTGGAGGGGCGTGGGGAGCCATTGCAGGGGCCTCGGGCGGACTGCTCGACGCTCGCCCCGGACCGATGGACCTGCACCTGCGCGGTCGGAAGCGACCTGGGGGCCCGGCTCGACGCCGAGACCGGCTGGGCCGATTGCGTCGCCCTTGGCGACCGCCGCTGGCGCTGCGAGGCGCCCCTGGACGACGCGACCCTGACCCTGGTCGGCCCGCTCGCCCCCACCGTCAAGGGCTGGGCTTGGGTGCCGGACCGGGGGCCCGCGGTGGGCGAGGTGGGTACCCACTTGCTGATGGGGCTGCGCCCCGGACCTGGCACCTGGATCGCCATGGCGGCCGACGGCTGGGCGAGCGGGCGGCTGGTGCTGGCGCCTGGGGACGATGCCCGGGTGACGGCCGAGCTGCAGCCCTGGTCCAGCCAACCCGCGGCCTGCTCTGAAGCGCTGACCGTCGCCTGGTGGGTCGGCTCGACGATGGTCGGCTACGTCCCGGTCCCGCCGGGCGGGTCCATCCCAGTGCCGGACCTGCCGCTGGCGCTGGTGGCGACCGTTTCCTGCGCCGACGGCGACGACGAGCGCTTCGTGCTGGGCGGGTAGGGCTGTCAACCCTCCCGCGGCGCCTCGTCCTCGTCGGGCAGGCCCTCGTAGAGGCGGTCGACCTCCAGGCGGATGCCGGCGGCTTCGATCTCGACCCCCTCGCTCGGGCCATGCTCCGACAGCGCCCATCGCCCGTGCGGCAGTCGCACGTAGTAGGTCAGGTGCTTGCGGGTGGGGAGGGCCATTGGGGCAGGGTAGCAGGACCGTTGGCCCGCCACCTCCGCACATCCACCCAGGACCACCCCGCCAGCGTCGCGACCGCCAGGGCCAGCAGCAGCAGGTTGACCGCCTGGTGGCGGCTGTCGGGGGTGGTGCCCGCGATCAGGAACTGCCCCTCGTGCAGGGCCAGGACCGACAGCATCCCGACCTGGGCCAGCGGGCGGCCCTGGGGCCGGTCCTCGCGCCAGCCCAGCAGCATCAGCAGGCCCCAGGCGGCGTAGTAGTAGCGGGACAGCACCATGCCGGCGAAGGCGGGGATGAAGCCCAGCAGGGCGGCGTCCAGCGGCCGGCGGCGCGGCAGGAGCAGGAGGGTCCAGCCGACCAGCACCGCCTGGACCAGGTGGTAGGCCCAGGCCTGTCCCGCGTAGATCTGGCGGCGCAGGTCCAGGTCGGCGGTGTGGCCGGGCACCGACCAGTCCTCGCCGAAGAGGACCTTCAGGCCCAGGTGGCGACCGCCGGTCGAGATGCGGGCGCTGTGCAGGGCGATCTTGTCGAGCCACTCGCCCCAGGCGTCCAGGCCGCGCGCCGTGCCCAGGCTGGCCAGCAGCAGCAGGGCCATGGCCGCGCCCAGGGCCAGGACGAAGCGCGTCGTCTCGGGGTGCAGCCGCCGGGTGCGCAGGCTCTGCACCAGCCAGCGCGTGGTGGGGCCCAGGGCCAAGAGGCCGCCGAAGCCACGCATCAGGCCGCCGACGGCGACGGGGATCGCCGCCAGGGCGGGCCGGCCGCGCTGGAGCAGGGCCGCGGCGGCGATGGCCAGGCACAGCCAGTCGTAGGACCAGTAGCCGCCGAACAAGCGCCCGCGGTTGCCGAAGAACAGCGCGTTCCACAGGACCAGCCACAGGGTCGCGCGGCGGCCGAAGGCCCACCAGGACAGAGCCAGGGTCAGCGCGTAGGCCGGGATCTGCAGCAGGGCGAGGCCGCGCAGGCTGGTCGCCGAGAGGTCGATCACCTGCAACAGCGGCCGGTGGACCACCACCCACACGGGCGAGGGGTTGTAGCCCAGGTCGGTGACGACGCCGGCCCAGGTCCGCGGCGAGGCCTCGGGCCAGAAGACCTCCAGGTCGGCCTGGAACGCCTCCCAGCGAGCGTCGGTGAACCGGTCGCGCAGCCCCTCCTCCTGGGCCCGAGCCAGGGCCTCCTTGCGGGAGATCCCCTTGTAGGTGTGCATGTCGCGCACCTTGGCGACGTGCAGCAGCCGGCGGGGCCCCTCCTGGTCGGCCAGCAGCATCGCCGGGTACAGGTCGTGGTAGCCCACCTCGTCGAAGTACTTGGTCCCAAGCACGTAGTGGAGCTGGTTCCAGGTGTGCACGGGCATGCTCCGGACCAGCCGCGGACCGGCCGCGACGGCCCCGACCAGCGCGGCGGCGACCAGCAGGCCGGCCAGCGCCCGCCTGGCGACCGGCCCCAGGCGCAGGAGCAGGCCGCCGACCAGCAGGGCGCCCGCGCCGCCGGCCGCCAGGGCGATGGGCTCGGCGCCGCCGGGGTCGAGCCCCAGGGCGACGATGGCGACCAGCAGCACCTCGACCAGGGTGGGGCCCCAGTGGTGGCGCTCCAGCGAGGGCGAGGCAAGGGCCACCACCGCGGCGGCGAGGATCAGCCCGAACAGCCGGGCGTGATCGTCCAGGCCCGAGAGGGGCCAGGCCAGCGGGGCCGCCAGCAGCAGGCCCGCGCCCAGGCCGGCCAGGTGGCGGCCCAGGCCCGCGGGGCTCATCTCACTCCGCCAGGTCCGCCGCCGTCCGCGGGCAGACCTTCCACTCGCTGTAGCTGTAGTACAGCGGGCCGGTCACGGTGGCCCAGGTGTCGCCCTCGGCCGCGGTGTAGTCGAAGAAGAGATCGTCCAGGAACAGGCCCCAGTCGGTGCTGACCTGGCCGTTCTCGTCGACGTCGCTGGTCGCCTGCACCCCGCCCTCCAGCGTGACCAGCACGCCCTCGTAGGGCTCCCAGTCGGCCGGCGCGCTGCCCAGCGTGGAGGCCACGGGGGTGCCCGTGCCGGTCTTGACCACGTCGGCGTCGCTGGCGACGACGATCTCGGTCAGGTCGAAGTACTCGGTCACGGTGCCGACCACGGTCAGCTCGTCGCCGGGCTGCACGTCCCAGTCCGCACCGCCCATGTAGACGTAGACGCCGCTCCACTCGCCGCCGCCGACGTCCTGCACGAAGAAGCCGCTGCCGCCGCCGGTGGCCGGGCTGGTGGCGATGACGCCCTCCAGCGTGACCAGGCTGCCCTCGGCCACGGTGCCGTCCTGCACCTGCCGCACCGTCGCCTTGGTGGTGATCACCTCGCCGCCGGACAGGTCGGTGGCGTCGCGGGGCAGGATCACCGTCTCGCCGTAGCTGTAGGCGACCTGGCCGGTCACGCTGTCCCAGGTGGTGCCGGCGCTGGCCGTGTAGGTCGACAGCCAGTCGTCCAGGTTGACGCCCCAGTCCGTCGAGCAGACGCCGTAGCTGTCGACGCCGCTGGTGGCCTCGACCTGGTTCAGCGTGACCAGCGCGCCCTCCCAGAAGTTCCAGTCGTCGGGCGGCTCGGCGAACATGGTGGGCACCGGCACCTCGGTGGCGCCGGTCTCCACGATGTCGGCGGCGTCGTAGACCGCGACCTCGGTCATGTCGTAGTACACGGTCGCCGAGCCCGAGATGTCGACCACGTCGCCCACCTGCAGGTCCAGCGCGCCCTGGTCGACCTTGTCGTGCAGGAAGATGAACAGACCCGACTTCTCGCCGCCGCCCACGGACTGCACGAAGAAGCCGGGGGTGCCGCTCTCGGTCAGGCCGCTGGTGACGACCAGCCCCTGCAGCTCGACGCTGCCCAGGCCCTCGGGGTCGGTGGCCGCCTGGTCGTGGATCTCGGCCGGCGTGTACGTGCAGCCGTCGCCAGCGGTGAAGCCGACCAGGTCGTCCGGGCTGCGCGGGTTGAGCTTCCACTCCTCGAAGCTGTACTCGACCAGGCCCACCAGCTCGTCGACGGTGGCGTTGCGGTCGGCCTCGTAGGCATACAGCAGGTCGTTGACGACCAGCCCGCTCTGCAGCGCCGTCTCGCCGTAGCTGTTGGGGCAGCCGGCGAAGGTCTGGTCGGCCAGGCTGACCAGCACGGCCTCCCACTGCTCCATGTCGCCCGTGTCGGTCATGGGCGTGACCGTCACCTCGGACTCGCCGGTCACCGTGATGTCGTCGAGCCCGTTGACCGTCAGCTCGCTGAAGTCGTAGTACTCGGTGTAGGTGCCGGTGACGGTGATCACGTCGCCCACGTCCAGGTACAGGCCCTCGAAGCTGCCCTGCAGGAAGACGTACATCCCGCTCCAGGCGCCGCCGCCCTTGTCCTGGACGAAGAAGCCGTCGCCCTCCTGGGTGAGCGGGCTGGTGACCACCACCTCGGTCAGGGTGACCAGGGTGTCGGGCGCGACGTTGCCCTGCTGCAGGTCTGCGCAGGAGGTGGCCGCGCCGCCGCCGTCGCCGGTGGCGCCGTCCTCGCCGTCGCTGGGCTTGGGCGAGAGGCAGGCCGTCGTCGTCGACAGGGCCAGCGCGAGCAGCAGGCTGCGGGAGAGGGTCATGGTTGCCTCCGGTGTGGGGCCCGGACGGGCGCGCCGGGCCCGACCTGGGTACAGGCGCGGACCGATAGGCGGAGGTCGAGCACGTGGCAAGCGACGCTTTGGTGACGCGCGGGTTGACGCGCCGGTTCGGAGGGCGCACCGCCGTCTCCGCGCTGGATCTGCGGGTGCAGGAGGGCGACGTCTACGGCTTCCTGGGCCCCAACGGCGCGGGCAAGACGACGGCCATCCGCTGCATGCTGGGCCTGATCGGCCGCGACGCCGGCGAGGTCGAGATCTTCGGCGAGAAGGACCCCGTCCGCCAGCGCGCCCACGTCGGCGCCATGGTCGAGACGCCGGCCTTCCACAAGTGGCTGAGCGCCCGCGACAACCTGCGGCGGGCCACCGCCTTCGCCGGCCAGGGCACCGCCGCCGACATCGAGCTGGCGCTGGAGCGGGTCGGGCTGCAGGGGCGCGCCGACGAGAAGGTCCAGGGCTACTCGCTGGGCATGAAGCAGCGCCTGGGCATCGCCCGCGCCCTGGTGGGCAAGCCGCGGCTGCTCATCCTGGACGAGCCGACCAACGGCCTGGACCCGCGCGGGATGCGCGAGATCCGCGACCTGCTGCTGGAGCTGGCGCGGCGGGACCGGCTGACCATCTTCGTCAGCAGCCACCTGCTGGGCGAGGTCGAGCAGCTCTGCAGCCGGGTGGGCATCCTGGAGCGCGGGCGCATGGTGGCCGAGGGCACGGTCGAGGAGCTGCTGCGCAGGAGCGGCGCCGCCGTGACCGAGGTGGACCTGGAGTGCGCCGACGCCGTGGCCCTGGGCCGCGCGCTGGAGGGCATCGCCGGCGTGAGCGTGGTCGGCGACGGCGAGGGCGACCGGCTGCGGGTGCGGCTGGACGGGCTCTCGCCGGCCGAGCTGAACCAGCGCCTGGTGCAGGCCGGGGTGGCCGTCTCGGCCCTGGTCCCGGTGGTCAAGTCGCTCGAGGACCTCTTCCTGACGCTCACCTCGCAGGAGCTCACGTGAACGGCCGCCACCTCCTCCTGGTCATCGGGGCCGAGGCCCGGGCCATCTACGGCCGCGCCTCGGCGAAGCTGGCCGTCGTCGTGGCCCTGCTGACGGGCGTCGTCGTGCTGCTGGCCCTGCAGTGGCTGCAGGGGCAGGCCGAGACGATCCAGGCCAACGGCAACCCCATCACCAACATGGTCGAGTTCAGCGGCCCCGCCGCCGCCGGCTGGGCCCTGCGGGTGCGCAACTTCTTCGTGCTGCCGCTGGTGCTGCTGCTGGCCACGGCCGCCAGCTTCGCCGGCGAGATCGGCGACCAGACCCTGCGCGAGGTGCTGGTCCGCCCGGTGCCGCGCTGGTGGATCCTGCTGAGCAAGGCGCTGGTGCTGTCCAGCCTGGCGGCGCTCACGCTGCTGCTCACGCTGGCGCCGGCCCTGGGCGGCGGCCTGGCCCTGTTCGGGGCCGAGGGCCCGACCACCACCGGCGCGGTGCTGCTGGGCTACGCCGCCAGCCTGCTCTCGGACGTGGGGCTCATCGCGCTGGGCCTGCTGGCCAGCACCTTCGTGCGCAGCGTGGGCGGCGTGGTCGTCGCGATGATGCTGATCCTGATGGGCGACATGGGCCTGCGGGTCGTGCTCAAGGGCATGGCCTGGGTCGGCGCAGCCTGGGCCGAGGACGTGGGGCGGGCCCTGCCCGGCGCGGCCCTGGCCTGCTGGGAGGGCTGGCAGGGCGAGTGGGACCCCTGGGCCTTCGCCGGCATGGCGGTGCTGCTGCTGGTCGGCTTCGGCGGGACGCTCTGGCGCTTCCAGCGGATGGACGTGCCGTGATCCGCGCCGTCCCGGGCGGCTGCGAGCTCGACGTGCGCGTCGTGCCGGGGGCCAGCCGGGACCAGGTGGTGGGAGAGCACCAGGGCGCGCTCAAGGTCAAGGTCAGCGCGCCGCCGGTCGAGGGGGCGGCCAACGCGCGCCTGGTGGAGTTCCTGAGCAAGGAGGTGCTCGGCGTCCCGCGGTCCGCGGTGCGGGTGGTGCGCGGCGAGAAGGGGCGCAGCAAGACCCTGCGGGTCGAGGCCGAGGTCGAGCGCGTGCGGGCGGCCGTCGCGGCGGCGCTGGCGCGGGCCGGCGGCGGCTGAGGGCCCCGCGCTGCGCTACACCAACCGCCAGTTGGCCAGCAGGATCGTCCACAGGAGGGCCGCGCCCACCAGGACGGGCAGGGTGATCCGCAGCGCCTGGCGGGCGGCCAGCGGGCGCTCGGGGGCCAGGCCCCACCAGACGGCCAGGCCGGCCAGCGGGGTCAACAGCACGTTGCAGGCGCCCAACAGCAGGAGCTGACGGGTGTCCAGCGGCCGCCGGGCGTCGGTGGTCAGGGGCGCGGCGCCCATCCGGATGCGCGCGCTCTCCAGCAGGGTGCGGGGAGGGTCGGGGCGGTCGCCGGCCCGCAGGCGCCGCGCGGCCTCGCCCAGCTCCTCGGGGTCCAGGTGGTGCTCGCTGAACAGCCAGGCGACGTGGCGCTCGGCGCCCACGGGGGTGTAGCCGCAGGCCTTGCAGGGCACGAAGGGGCCGCGCTTGGCGCCGCCGCAGCGGTGGCAGATCGCCGCCGGGGGCGCCACCTCGGGGGGCGCCTCGCCGCGGGCGTCGGGGCCGTCGAGCGGCTCCTCGGTCGGGGGCTCCGGCTCGTCGGGCTCCGGCGGCGGCGCCGCGCTCATCCCCGCGGCCCCGGGTGGCGCAGCGGCAGGGGGCCGTCCGCCCGGGGGGTCGGATCCAGCACGCCGTCGGGGCAGGTCCGGAAGACCTGCTCCAGGGGCGAGTCCTCGCCCTCGACCGCCTGCTCGATCCACTCCGGGCCGTCGTCCACCCACAGGACGTCGGCGGGGTCCAGCCAGGCGTCGGCGGCCAGGCTGGCCCGGGCCAGCGCCGCGGGGCCGTGGCGGCGCAGCGGCAGGTCCTCGGACAGCAGGGTGGGGCGGCCACCGGGGCCCAGGGCCGGCCGCACCGGGCCCAGGTGCGGGGCGAGCGCGCGCTGCCAGCCCAGGAAGGCGGCGTGCCGGTCGCGCGAGAGGGCCACGTCCAGCACGCGCTGGGGGAGGTCGGTGGCGCTGGCGGGGCCGGCGCGGTGGAAGCGGTGGACCAGGGTGGCGAGGAAGTGCTTCATCCAGGCGGGCCGCTCGGCCTCGGCCGTCGGGAAGCGCTCACCGCCGACCTCGAAGCCGGTCAGGGTGATCGCCATCGCGTCCATGCTGGTGGCAAGCAGGGCGCCGACGCTGATGCGGACAGCGCCGCCGGCGCCCAGGGCGCTCACCAGCCGGGGCTCGCGCGCGGCCTGGTCGGACAGGGTGCGGAACAGCGGCGGGTCCAGCGCCAGCTCCAGCGTGACCGAGCGGCTGCGCTCGCCCTGGACGACCTGCACCTCGGCGGCCTTGCGATCGCGCCAGCTCGCCTGGACGGGGTGGGGCTCGCCCAGGATCTCGGGCTCCTCGTCGGGCTGCAGCAGCTCGACCCGGTGCAGGAAGCGCAGCAGGGCGGGCGCGGAGAGGGCGCCGAAGAACAGCTCGACGGCGTCGCCCAGGGCGGTGGCGGCGGGCGAGGGGCCGCGGATCGTGACCACGCGGTCCAGGTCGCGCGCGGCGAAGCGGGGCAGGTCGCGCAGCCCCTGGACCTCGATGGCGGAGATGTACATGCCGGGGTCCTATCCGACCGGTCCCGGCGCGCGCGATAGGCTGCCGGGATGCTGCTCCTCCTTGCTCTCCTGGCCCCCGCCTCGGCGGGCGACTGGCACGGCACGCTCGGCCTGGACTGGACCCCGCTGGGGCGGGCAGACCTGGCCTGGGTCGAGGCCGACCAGCTCAGCGACACGCTGGTCGCGCTCACCGACGGCATGCTCTCGCCGCCCCTGGCCCTGCATGGCGGGGCGACCTCCGCCCACCACGCGCTGCTGGCCAGCCTGGCGATGGGGAGGCTGGGCACCACCCAGACCACCTGGGACAGCGAAGGCGAGGTCGACACGAAGGCGGCGGCGCACGTGATGGGCCTGAAGCTCGGGGCGGACTGGCGGGGCTACCCTTCGGCCCGCCTGCTGCCGGGGCAGGACGCGCCCGCGCGGGTCTCGCCCTACGTGCAGGCCGGCGCCTACGCGGTGATCCCCTCGGCGCGGCGGGCCAGCACCGCCTGGACCGCCGAGGAGCAGGAGTCCCAGGACAGCGCGGCGGGGGCCGAGCGGGCGCGCATCGGGGCCCTGGGCGTCCGCGCCGGCGGCGGGGCCGAGGCCTGCTGGTCGCTGGGGCTGTGCCTGGGCCTGCGCGGGCTGGTCGTCGTGCACCGCAGCCAGGAGGTCGGCGAGGGCTACCGGACCGTGTCGACCCTGGCGGCCGTCGAGCCGGCGCTGACCCTGGACCTGGGCTTCTGAAGCCGCGGGGCTGCCTCTCCGGCCACGACCCGCTCGCGGTTGCCCGGACGGCGGGCCCGCGATAGCCCGCCGGCCTTCCCGCCGCCCCGGGTGCGCGCTCCCGTCGCGGGCAGGTACATCCGGGGCCACCCCAAGGCGAGCTGTTCATGCAGATCATCCCCGATCCCCTGGTCGTGGCGCTGCAGTTGGTGCCCTTCCTGCTGACGATGGCGGCACTGCACTTCATCATCTTCAAGCCGATGATCGCCTTCCTGGACGAGCGTGAGCTCGCCCGGACCGGCGGTCGGCAGGAGGCGGAGGGGCTCTCGTCCCGCATCGCCGAGAAGATGGCCGAGGTCGAGGCGCGCATGGCCCAGGCCCACTCCGAGGTGGTCGACCTGCGGGCCGAGCGCCGCGCGGCCGCCCTCGCCCAGGCCGCCGCCCGCATCGAGCAGGCCAAGGCCCAGGCCGAGGCGCTGGTCCAGGCGTCGGTGGGCGACATCGATCGCGAGCGCCAGGCCGCCGCCGCGGGGCTGCGCGCCTCGGCCGACGAGCTGTCCCTGGACATCACCGGACGCGTCCTCGGGCGCGACCTGCAGGCGGGGTGAAGACCATGCGCATCGCTCTCCGCACCGCTCTGCCGCTGTCCGCCCTGGCCCTGGCCCTGCTGCTGCCCGACGTGGCCCTGGCCGCCGGCGACGCCGGTCACGGCGAGGACCACGGCATCCCCTGGACCAGCCTGGGCCTGCACGCCTTCAACCTGGCCCTGCTGATCACGGTCATCGGCGTCTTCGCCGGCAAGAAGATCAAGGACGCCATGGCCGACCGCGCCATGGAGATCCGCAAGGACATCGAGGAGAGCGACCGCCTGCGCAAGGAGGCCAACGCCCGCTTCGAGGAGCTGCAGTGGCAGCTCGCCGGCTTCGAGGCCCGCCTCACCGAGATGAAGGCCCAGGCCGAGATCGAGGCCGAGCACGAGAAGTCCGCGATCATGGAGCGCGCCGAGCGCGAGGCGACCCGCCTGCGCGAGGCCGCCGAGCGGACCATCCGCGGCGAGACGGCGAAGGCCCGCATCGCCCTGCGGCGCGAGGCGGTGGCCCTGGCGGTCGGGATGGCCGAGCAGCGGCTGGCCGCCAACGTCGGCGCCGACGACGACGCGCGCCTGGCCAACGAGTTCTTCAGCCAGATCGACGAGGAGGCGACCCATGTCTGACGGCTCCCTGGCCCGGCGCTACGCCCGCGCCCTGGTGGCGCTGGGGGCCGAGACCGCGCTGACCGATCGCCTGGGCCAGCAGCTCGACGCCTTCACGGGCGTCGTGCAGCAGGACGGCGGGCTGCTCGGCAGCGTGCTGGGCAACCCCGGCCTGACCACCCTGGAGCGCCGCGCGGTGCTCGACAAGGTGCTGGAGCGCATGGCGCTGCACGCCTTCGTCGCCAACTTCCTGCGCCTGCTCGTCGACAAGAACCGCTTCGAGCACCTGCCGGCCATCGCCGTCGCCTACCGCGAGATGGCCGACGAGCAGGCCCGCCGCGTCCGGGCCACCGTCACCACGGCCCGCAAGCTCGACCCGGCGATCTCCGCCCGCGTGCGCCAGACGCTCGAGGGCTCGACCGGCAAGACCGTGGTCCTGACCGAGGTCGTCGACCCCAAGGTCCTGGGCGGCATGGTCGTCCAGCTCGGAGACACGGTCTACGACGCCAGCATCCGGGCGCGCCTGGCCTCGGTCCAGGACGCGCTGATGCGCCCGGCCGGCCAGGCCTGAGCGGCCCCCTCTCCTCCTTCTCCTCCTCTCCCTCCCTTTCCATCGTCCCTGGAGCGCAGCGATGTCCCTCCGCGCGGAAGAGATCAGCCAGATCCTCAAGGATCAGATCAAGAACTACGAGGCCCGCGTGCAGGTCTCCGAGACCGGCACCGTGCTGTCGGTCGGTGACGGCATCGCGCGCCTCTACGGCCTGCAGAACGCGATGGCCGGCGAGCTGCTGGACTTCCCCGGCGGGCTCAAGGGCATGGTGCTCAACCTGGAAGAGGACAACGTCGGCGCCGCCATCTTCGGCGTGGACACCGAGATCCGCGAGGGCGACACCGTCAAGCGGACCGGCGAGATCGTCAGCGTCCCGGTGGGCCCGGGCCTGATGGGCCGCGTGGTCGACGGCCTGGGCAACCCCATCGACGGCAAGGGCCCCATCGTCGGCGGCGAGCGCCGCCAGGTGGAGCTGAAGGCCCCCGGCATCGTCAAGCGCAAGAGCGTGCACGAGCCGATGCAGACCGGGCTGAAGGCCATCGACTCGATGATCCCGATCGGCCGCGGCCAGCGCGAGCTGATCATCGGCGACCGGCAGACCGGCAAGACCGCCGTCGCCATCGACGCGATCATCAACCAGAAGGTCTTCAAGGACGACCCCAAGCGCAAGATGCACTGCATCTACGTCGCCATCGGCCAGAAGCAGTCGACGGTGGCCCAGGTGGTCAAGAAGCTCGAGGACCACGGCGCGATGGAGTACACCTGCGTGGTGTCGGCCTCGGCCAGCGACCCGGCCCCGCTGCAGTTCCTGGCGCCCTACACCGGCTGCACCATCGGCGAGTACTTCCGCGACAACGGCATGCACGCCCTGGTCGTCTACGACGACCTCTCCAAGCAGGCGACCGCCTACCGGCAGCTCTCGCTGCTGCTGCGTCGCCCCCCCGGCCGCGAGGCCTACCCCGGCGACGTCTTCTACCTGCACAGCCGCCTGCTGGAGCGCGCCGCCAAGATGTCGGACCGCGACGGCGCGGGCTCGCTGACGGCGCTGCCGATCATCGAGACCCAGGCCGGTGACGTCTCCGCCTACATCCCGACCAACGTGATCTCCATCACCGACGGCCAGATCTTCCTGGAGAGCGACCTGTTCTACCAGGGCGTCCGGCCCGCCGTGAACGTCGGCATCTCGGTCTCCCGCGTCGGCGGCTCGGCCCAGATCCCCGCCATGAAGGAGGTCGCGGGCTCGCTGCGCCTGGACCTGGCCCAGTACCGCGAGCTGCAGGCCTTCGCCCAGTTCGGCTCGGACCTGGACGCCGCCACCCAGCAGCAGCTCACCCGCGGCGCCCGCCTGGTCGAGATCCTCAAGCAGGGCCAGTACAGCCCGCTCACCGTGCAGATGCAGGTGGTCCACATCCTGGCGGGCACCAGCGGCACCACCGACGACGTGGCCCCCAACCAGGTCGGCCGCTTCATCCGCGACCTGACCCACCACTTCGAGAAGAACCACGCCGCGCTGCTGGTCGAGATCATCGACAAGGGCACCTTCAAGAAGAGCGACCTGCGCGACCGGGTCGTGGCCGCCATCAAGAGCTTCCGGTCCACCTGGAAGTGAGCCGGGCGGGGGGCCGGTCCCGGCCGGTCCCCCCCTCGCCCCCCCGCTTCCGCCCCCCTCGTCGGAGCCCCGGACATGGCCTCTCTTCGTGACATCCGGCGCCGCATCGGCTCGGTCAAGAACACCCGGCAGATCACGCGCGCGATGAAGCTCGTCGCGGGCGCCAAGCTGCGCCGGGCGACCGACGCCGCCGTCAAGGCCCGGCCCTACCAGCAGACCCTGACCCGCGTGCTGGCCCGCGTGGCCCAGTCCGCCGGCGACATCGAGCACCCGCTGCTGTCGGTGCCCGACAACGACAAGGACGTCGTCGTCGTCCTGATGACCAGCGACCGCGGCCTGTGCGGCGGCTTCAACAGCCAGCTCTGCAAGCGCACGCAGGAGCAGGTGGACACGCTGATCAAGGCCGGCAAGAGCGTCAAGATCCTCGGCTACGGCAAGAAGGGCATCGGCCACTTCAAGAACCGCGGCTACGAGGTCGAGACCATCGCCATCGACATCAACCCGGCCAGCTACCCCGACCTGGCCCGGCAGCTCGGCGAGCGGCTGGTCGACGAGCTGGAGCAGCACAAGTTCGAGAAGGTCTACCTGGCCTTCAACGAGTACAAGTCGGCGATGACCCAGACGCCGGCCTTCCTGCAGCTGCTGCCGATGAAGCTCGACGCTGCCCCCGCTGCACCCCAGGCCGGCCCCGCCGGCGAGGCGGCGCAGATGCTCGAGAAGCTCGGCGCGGCCAACCCCAGCGCCGAGTACCTCTACGAGCCCGGCGGCCTGGAGATCCTCTCCCGGCTGCTGCCCATGGCGCTCAAGACCCGCATCCAGCAGGCCTTCCTGGAGACCCAGGCCGGCGAGCAGGCCGCGCGCATGACCGCCATGGACAACGCCACGCGCAACGCCGGCGAGCTGATCAACTCGCTCTCGCTCGAGTACAACCGCGCCCGCCAGGCCGCGATCACCACCGAGCTCACCGAGATCGTTTCCGGCGCCGAGGCCCTGTAGGGCCCCGCCTTCGCCTCCGCACTTCAACTCGAATCCCGCACCTCCCTGGAGCCCCCATGAACACCGGCAAGGTCGTACAGGTCAAGGGTCCCGTCGTCGACGTGGAGTTCCCTCCCGGCCAGCTCCCCAGCATCCTCAACGCCCTCGTGATGTCGAACCCCTTCATCGACGACCGCGAGGACAACCTGGTCGTCGAGGTCTCGCAGCACCTGGGCGAGAACATGGTGCGCTGCATCTCCATGGACAGCACCGACGGCCTGCGCCGCGGCCAGCCGGTCAAGGACACGGGCCTGCCCATCGCGATGCCCGTCGGCGCCGAGGTGCTGGGCCGCATCCTGAACGTCACCGGCAAGCCGGTGGACGAGCTGGGCCCGGTGAACGCCGAGACCACCAGCCCCATCCACCGCGCCCCGCCCCCGCTGACCGAGCAGAGCACCCAGGTCGAGATGTTCGAGACCGGCATCAAGGTCGTCGATCTCATCGCCCCCTACGCCCGCGGCGGCAAGATCGGCCTGTTCGGCGGCGCCGGCGTCGGCAAGACCGTGCTCATCCAGGAGCTGATCAACAACGTCGGCATCAAGCACGGCGGCTTCTCCGTGTTCGCCGGCGTGGGCGAGCGCACCCGCGAGGGCAACGACCTGTGGTGGGAGATGATGGAGTCGGGCGTCATCGCGACCGACAAGAACGACCACGGCCACATCGCGCTGGACGAGCGGGGCCTGCCCAAGGTCAAGACCGCCGGCTCCCGCGTGGCCCTGATCTTCGGCCAGATGAACGAGCCGCCGGGCGCCCGCGCCCGCGTGGCGCTGTCGGCCCTGACCGTCGCCGAGCACTTCCGCGACGTCAACGGCCAGGACGTGCTGCTGTTCATCGACAACATCTTCCGCTTCACCCAGGCCGGCTCCGAGGTGTCCGCGCTCCTGGGCCGCATCCCCAGCGCGGTGGGCTACCAGCCGACCCTGGGCACGGAGATGGGCGCCCTGCAGGAGCGCATCACCACGACGACCAAGGGCTCGATCACCTCGGTGCAGGCCGTCTACGTGCCCGCCGACGACCTGACCGACCCGGCGCCGGCCACGACCTTCGCCCACCTGGACGCCACCACGGTGCTCAGCCGCAAGATCTCCGAGCTGGGCATCTACCCGGCCGTGGATCCCCTGGACTCCACCAGCCGCATCCTGGAGCCCATGGTCGTCGGTGACGAGCACTACGCCACCGCCCGCGAGGTCCAGCGCGTGCTGCAGCGCTACAAGGACCTGCAGGACATCATCGCGATCCTGGGCATGGACGAGCTGTCCGACGACGACAAGGCGCTGGTGGCCCGGGCCCGCAAGATCCAGAAGTTCCTGTCCCAGCCCTTCCACGTGGCCGAGCAGTTCACCGGCTCGCCGGGCATCTACGTCTCCAAGGAGGACACGGTCCGCTCCTTCAAGGAGATCCTGGAAGGCCGGCACGACGACCTGCCCGAGCAGGCCTTCTACATGGTCGGCACCATCGAGGACGTGGTGCAGAAGGCCAAGGACCTGGCCAAGGGAGCCTGAGCCATGCTGCACGTCGAGATCGTCACCCCCAGCCGGATCGCCTGGACGGGCGAGGCGGTCGAGGTCCAGGTCCCCGGGGCCCAGGGCGAGCTCGGCGCGCTCGACGGCCACGCCATGCTGCTGGCCGTCACCCACGCCGGCGTCGTGCGCGTCCGCCAGGACGGCGGGCAGCACGAGGACATGGTCGTCGGCCCCGGCTTCGCGGAGATCACGCCCCTGGGCGTGACCCTGCTGGTCGACCGGGTCGAGCCCGCCAGCGCCGTCGACAAGGCCCAGGCCCAGCGCGACCTGGACGCCGCCGAGAAGACCCTGGCCCACAGCCAGGATGGCACCGACGAGTGGCGCGAGGCCGAGTACCAGGCTGACCTGGCCCGCGCGCGCCTGAGCCTGTAGACCAGCCGGGGGCGGGTCAGCCCCCGACCACCTCCTCCCGGTGCAGCAGGCGCAGCCAGAAGGCCCGTGACCGGGCGGCCACGCCGTCGACCAGGATGTAGACCACCGGCACCACCACCAGGGTGAAGCCGGTGGCAGCGGTCAGGCCGCCGATCATGGTGAGCGCCAGGGGCGCCATGGTCTCGCTGCCCTCGCCGGTGCCGATGGCCATGGGCACCATGCCGATGATGGTGGTCAGCGAGGTGATGAGCACGGGCCGCAGGCGGGTCGACGCCCCGGTCACGACGGCCTCGTCCAGCGGCCGGCCCTCCTGCCGGAGCTGGTTGATGTAGTCGACCAGCACGATGCCGTTGTTGACCACGACGCCGGCCAGCATCACCACGCCCATGAAGGAGGCGACGGACAGGGTGGTGCCGGTCAGGAAGAAGATCCAGATCACGCCGATCACGGCCAGCGGCATCGTGAACATGATCGTGAAGGGGTGGGTGAAGCTCTCGAACTGGCTGGCCATCACCATGTAGACCATTACCACGGCCAGGATCAGCGCCAGCGCGAGCTGCCCGAAGGCGTCGACCATGTCCTCGTACTGTCCACCGTACTCGACCTGGTAGCCCGGGGGCAGGGCCTGCTGGACCGGCGCCAGGGCGGCCGACACGCGGGACATCGCCTCGCCCAGGTCGATGCCCTCGATGTCGGCGTCGATGGTGACCACCCGCGACTGGTCCTGGCGCTCGATGCGCACGGGGCCCTCGCCCGGATCGATGCGGGCGAGCTGCCCCAGCGGCACGGCGCCGCCCGTCGGCAGCGGGATGAGCACCTGCGCGAGCGCCGCCTCGGTGTCCCGCCAGGGGGCGGCGTAGCGCACGCGCACGTCGGTCTCCTCGCCGGCCTGCCGCATGCGCGTGGCGATGGTGCCCAGCGTGGCGTTCTTCAGCTCGGTCGCCACCTGCCCGACCATCAGGCCGTAGCGCGCGGCCTTGTCCCGGTCGATGATCACGTGGCGCTCGGGCTTGGCCTTGCTGATGGAGGTGTCGACGGAGACCAGGCCCGGCACCGCCCGCAGGCGCTCGGCGATGCGCTCGGACCAGGGCTCCAGCACCTCGAAGTCGGCACCGTACAGGCGGATCTCGACGGGCTTGGTGCCCTGGGACATGCCGCCCATGTCCATGAACTCGACGCGCACGTCCTCCCAGACCGGCAGGCTCTGGCGCACCGCGGCCTTCAGGTCCTCGTTGTGCGGGATCTGCCGCTGCGCCTTGGGCTGCAGGCGGGCGAAGAGGATCGCCTCGTGCGGGCCCGAGGCGCTGCTGCTGGACAGCCCGGCGCCGGCGTCGTTCTCGTCGGCGCCGATGGCGGCGCCCACGGTGGTCACGTCCGGGAAGCGGCGCAGCACCTCCTCGATCCGGCCGACCACCTCGCCGGTCTGGGCGATGTCGGTGCCGACGGGCAGCGTGACCTTGGCGGCCAGCACGGGGTCGTCGCTGGCGGGCATGAACTCGGCGCCGATGAAGGGGACCAGGCCCAGGCTGGCGACCAGCAGGCCGCCGACCATGCCCAGCGTGGCCTTGCGGTGCCGCACGCACCACCACAGGACCGTGGTGTAGCGGGCCCGGAAGCGGCCGAAGCGGCTGCCCTCGTCGAGCACCCCGCCGCTCTCGTGGGCGGAGAAGAAGACGCTGGCCAGCATTGGCACGATGGTCAGGGCCACGAAGAGCGAGCCCAGCAGGGCCGCCGCCACCGTGATGGCCAGGCCGCGGGCGAGCTGGCCGGCCAGGCCCTGGCTGAACAGGATCGGCAGGAAGACGACCATGGTGGTGGCCGTCGAGGCGACGATCGCCATGCCCACCTCGCGGGCGCCCCGCTTGGCCGCCTCGGCGCGGCTCCTGCCCTCCTCCAGGTGGCGGAAGATGTTCTCGATGACCACGACGGCGTTGTCGACCAGCATGCCGATGCCGAGCACCAGGCCGCCCATCGTCATCATGTTCAGCGTGTCGCCGGTCGCGTAGATCGGGATGAAGGTGGCCAGCAGCGACAGCGGGATGACGGCGGCGATGATGAGCGTCGGGCGCACCGCGCGCAGGAAGAGGTACATCACGACGATGGCGAGCAGCGCGCCGATGAGCCCGCTCTCGAAGACGGCGCGGCCCATCAGCTCGATGACCATGCCCATGTCGAAGATCATGCCGAAGTCCACGGCCGCCGGCAGGACCTGGGAGAGCCGCTCCAGCTCGTCCAGGTAGCGCTGGCGGACCTGGAGCGGGTTGGCGCCCGACTCCCGCATGAACATCAGCATCAGGCCTTCTTTGCCGTCGGTGTGCACGTAGCTGCGCAGGTCCTTGGTGCCGCGCTGCACGGTGGCGATGGCGCCCAGCTCGATGGGCGTGCCGGTGCTGCGCGACACGCCGACGGTCGCCTGGCGGATGTCGTCCAGGTCGTCGAAGGTGCCCATGGTGCGCAGCAGCAGCTCCTGCCGCCCGGCGACCTGGCGGCCCGCCGGCAGGTTCAGGTTCTGCGCCATCAGCGCCATCGAGACCTGGTCCAGCGAGACCCCGGTGCCCTGCAGGGCGCTGCGGTCCACGTCGACCTGGATCTCCTCGACCCGCCCGCCCAGGACGGGGGCCTGGGCCACGCCCTCCAGCCGCTCCAGCCGGGGCTGGACCGTCTCGGTCAGCAGCTCCCGCAGGGCGATGTTGTCCTCCAGCCCCGACACCAGGTACATCGCCTGGGGGAAGCTGCTGAGGTTGAACTTGATCACCACCGGGCTCTCGACGTCCGGCGGCATGTAGGGCTCGATCATCGCCACCGCCTCGCGGATGTCGGCGGCGGCGGCGTCCAGGTCGGTGCCCCACACGAAGTCGACCATCAGGAAGGCCACGTCCTCCTGCGACACCGAGCGGATCTTCTCGACGCCGCTGATGCTGGCCAGCGCGCCCTCGTAGTTGCGGGCGACGATGGCCTCGACCTCCTCGCTGGGGGCGCCGGGGTAGCGGACCATCACCGACAGGGTCGGGTAGTTGATGTCCGGCAGCATGTCCACGCCCAGCCGGGACAGGGCGATGGCGCCCACCACCATGACGATCGCGACCAGCATCGTGATCGAGACCGGCCGCTCGACGGAGAAGTCCGTCACCCTCACGGCGCCACCTCGACCAGGGCGCCGTCGGGCAGGCCGAAGCTGCCGTCGACGATGACCTGCTCGCCGCCCTGCAGGCCGCCCTGGACCTCGACCTGGTCGCGGCCCTCCAGGCCCAGGGTCACCGGCCGCTTGTGCGCCGCGCCCTGCTCCACCACCAGCACCCAGGCCCCCTGCGCGTCGCGCTGCACGGCGGCCCGTGGCACGGCCAGCACCCCGTCGCGCCGGTCCAGCTCCAGCCACACGCGCCCGGCCATGCCCGCCCGCACCACCGTGCCCGGGTTGTCCGCCACCACCCGGACCGGGAAGGTGCGCGTGCTGGCGTCCGCCGCCAGGCCCACCGACTCGACCCGGCCGGGCAGGCCATCGGGCGGGAGCTGGTCGGCCACCGCCTGGACCTGGATGGTCGCGGGCATCCCGGCCGAGACGCGCCCGACGTCGGCCTCGGCCAGGTCCAGGTCCACCCGGATCGTGGACAGATCCACCACGCCCACCAGCCCGCCGGGGCCCGCCAGCGGGCTCACCGTCATCGGGTTGTACCAGTCCCCCTCCTCGCCGCCGACCACGGAGACGGTCCCGTCGAAGGGCGCGCGCAGCACGCCGCCGTCGAGCTGCTCGCCGGCCAGCCCCAGCGCCGCCTGGGCCTGCTGGACCTGGAGCTGCGCCATCTCCAGCCCGGCCTGGGCCTGCTCGAACTGCTGGGCCGTGACCGAGCCGCGCTGGTTGAGCTCCTGCACCCGCGCGAAGTCCTTCTTCGCCGTCTCCAGCCCCAGCTCCGCCAGCCGCACCGCGGCCTGGGCCTGCTGCCGCTGGAGGCTGGCGATGCCCAGGTCCATGCGGGCCAGCACCTCGCCCTTCTTCACCGCCTGCCCCACCTTGACCGGCAGGGCCTCGATCTTGCCGGGCGTGGTCGGCAGCAGGTGCACGCTGCGCCCCGCCTGCACGGTGCCCGTCAGCTCCAGGGCGCGCTGCACGTCGGCCGTGCCCACCTTCGCCACCTGCACGCGGGTGCGGAACTCGACCGAGGAGGGGTCTCCCGCGCCCGTGTCGCCGCAGGCCGGGGCCAGCAGGAGCGCGAGGAGCAGGGCGGGCGCGGGCGAGAGGGGGCGCGCGGTCATCGCGAGACCTCGGGGTCGGTGCCCACCGCCTTGTCCAGCGCGGCGCGGGCGAGGGGGATGCGGGTGCGGGCCTGCAGCAGGCTGACCTGCGCGCCCGAGACGGCGGCCTGGGCGGCCAGCAGCTCGGCGTTCTGGACCATCCCCTGGGCGAAGCGGTCCTGCTCCAGGCGCAGGGCCTCCTCGGCCTGGGACAGGCCCAGCGTGGCGACCTCGAGCTCGGCCCAGGCCTCCTCGTAGCCGCCCAGCGCCGCCTCGATCTCGACGGCCAGGTAGTCGGCCAGCAGCGAGCGCTGCTCGACGAGCTGGGTGCGTTGGGCCCGGGCGCCGGCCGCGCCGGACAGGGCCACGCCCCGGTCCCAGAAGCTCCAGCTCCCCGCCACCGTCAGGTCCGCGCTGCGGTACCACTCGGGCTCCAGCGCGTAGTTGGGGTTCTTCCAGTTCAGGTTGCCCTGGACCACCACCGCCGGCAGCCAGCTCGACCAGGCCGCCGCGCCGTAGTGGCCCATCGCGTCGATGCTGGCGTCCAGCCGGGCCAGGTCGGGTCGGCGCTGCAGGGCCGTGGCGACCAGCTCGTCGCGGGGCGGCAGCGCCTCGCGCGTGGGCTCCGAGACCACCAGCTCGACGGGCTCGTCCGGCGGCAGGCCCAGGGTCGCGCGCAGCATCGTCTCGGCCAGCGAGGCGCCGTGCGCCGCCCGCAGCGCGTCCAGGCGGGCCTGGCTCTGCCGGGCCTGGGTCGAGAGCAGGTCGGCGCGGCTGGCCATGCCCACGTCCACCAGGTTCTGCAGGTCGGCCACGTAGGCGTCCAGCGTCTCCACCGCCTGCCGGCCGACCACCGCCCCCTGCCGCGCCATGGCCAGCGCGTAGAAGGCCTCGGTCGCGCTGTAGGCCACCTCCTGCCGGGCGCGCCGCACCTCGGCCTCGCTGGCCGTCACCATCTTGCGGGCCGCCAGCCGCGAGCGGTGCAGGGCGCCGCCGGCGAACACCACCTGCTCCAGCGTCAGCTTGGCGAAGTAGTTGTCCTGCAGGCCCATCTCGATGCGGCTGACGCCGGCGTCCCCCATGTCGGGCGTCATCCAGCCCACGATCAGCTCGCACAGCCCCTGGGCCATCTCCAGCGTGAAGCCGTCGGGCAGCGTCTCCTCGTCGATGTCCGCGCAGGCGTCGCCGCCCGTGCTGCCGCCCAGGAAGGCGCTGGTGTCGAACTCGACGTAGGGCACCTGGTCCAGGCGCGTGTAGCCGGCGGCCCCGGTCAGCGACGGCCCCAGGGCCAGCGTCGCCTTGCGCGCGTCGGCCTGGGCAGCGTCCACCCCGGCCCGGGCGGCGGCGACGCCGTGGCTGCCGTCCAGGGCGATGGCCACGGCCTGGTCGACCGTCAGCGTCACGGCCCCGGCGGGGCCCAGCAGCAGCAGCAGGGCGATCACGTGGGCTCCAGCAGGGCGCGCGCGCCCGCCACCCAGAACCGCAGCAGGGCGTGGGCCAGCGGGGGCAGGTCCTCGGGCGGGCCCTGGGCCAGCCACAGCAGGTTCTCGGTGCGGATGGCGCTCACCAGGTGCAGGGCCAGCCGCGGCGCCTGCTCCGGCGGCACCCAGGGCACCGCCGCCACCAGGGTCGCCATCGCGGCCATGAACCGGTCGTGCACCGACAGGTAGGCGGCGGTCAGCGAGCCGGGATCGACCTGGCCCGAGCCCAGCGCCGGCGAGATCAGCAGCGAGGTCAGCCAGTGGTGCTCGCGCGCCTCCTCCAGCAGGCGAAGGGTCACCAGCTCCAGCCGCTGCTCGGGCTCCAGGCCCACCGGCAGCGAGGCGTCCACCGCCCGCAGCATCCGCTCCAGCGACCGGTCCACCAGGGCGCGGAAGACCGCCTCCTTGCCCGGGAAGTAGTTGTAGAGCGAGGCGGTGGAGTAGCCGGCCTCGCGCGCCAGGTCCTCCATCGTCAGGCCCTCGAAGCCCCGCAGGGCGAAGGCCCGCGCCGCGGCGTCGAGGATGGCGGCCCGCGTGCGGTTGAGCTCGGCTTCGCTGCGAGGGGAACGAGCCATTGTTTTTCCTGGAGGCCAGGTTCAGGGAATCGGCAGCTATCCTCCAGCCCCCTGGGCGCGGGCTGTGCCCCGTTGTCGCAGCGGGGCCCCCCTCCCGCCGGGCGCTACCATGGCCCGATGTCCCGCTCGCCGTCTCGACCGCCGACTCGACCGCCGAAGCCCCCGCAGCTCCTCCTCCGCGGCACCGTGCGCCTGGACCTGGCCCCCGAGGTCCTGGCCGTCGGCCCCGACGGGGTGGGCCCCTCCGCCGCCACCGCCGACGTGCTCTACGCCGTCGAGGCCCTGCTCCGCGCCCGCTTCCCGCGCCTGCTCTTCGCCCTGCGCCACGTGGACCTGCCGGCGGGCGCGCGGCGCCTGGTCTTCGCCCTGCACCCCGCCGGCGGCCCCATCTCGCTGACCGTCGACGAGGGCGGCCGCGCCACGCTGCAGGCGCCCACCCACCTGGCCGGCCCCGGCTATCACCGCTTCCTCCTCCTCCTGGCCCGCGAGCTGGTCCCGGTCATCGGCGCCTCGTGGCGGCCGCGGGCGCCGCGCGACCTGGAGGCCCGCTTCCTCGCCTGGCTGCAGCACCTGGCCCGGGAGGCGCTCACCCAGCACCTGGAGGCCCAGCACCTGGAGGCCCTGGTCGACGGGCCCGCCCCGCCCGCCATCCGCTGGCTGCCCCCGCTGTCCCCCGAGGTCGGCCGCTTCCAGGGTCGCGGCGCCGTCGCCACCCTGGTCGGCCCGCGCCCCGAGGCCTGGCTGCAGGCCGTGGTCGCCGATCCCCGCGCCGGCCGCGACGCCTTCCCCTGGTGGGAGCGGGGCCAGGGCGCCGCCTGGCGGGTCGGCCGGGCGCGCTGCCTGCTGTGGCGGGAGCTGCGCTGGCGGCCCCCGACCACCGAGGAGGAGGTCGCCGCCCTGTCCGAGGTCGCCAACCTGCTGGCCGAGGCCTGGGAGGAGGAGCCCGACCGCCAGGACCTGCCCTGGGCCGCCTGGGCCGAGGTGCTGGACCTGCTGGGCGAGGCCCCCGAGCGTCGCGCCCGCGTCGCCGCCCGGGTCCCCCCCGGCCCGCCCGAGGGCTACCGCCGTCACCTGGTCGTCGAGGACCTGCCCGGCGGCTGGTCGATCACCCTGCCCGGCCGGATGGGCGTCTCCTGGGACCCGGCCGAGGGCTGGGTCGCCTGGGACCAGGGGCGGACGGCCTGGGTCACGCCCCTCGTGGGCGAGGCGCCGGAGCCCGATGCGCAGGAGGGCGCCCTGCTGGGCACCGTGGAGGGGCCCGACCGGCGGGCGCGGCTGCTGCGCCTGCCCCCGGACGAGGAGGGGACCGTCGTGTGCGTCCTCTCCGGCCACGTGCGCGCCGGCGAGGCCGTCGCCGCCGTCACCCTGGCCTGGCAGGAGGATCCCGCCGGCCGCGCCTGGGCCGAGGCGGCCTTCCGGTCGCTGCGGCGGGGCTGAGGGGCCCCCGGGCCGGTCGGGCCCCTCAGCCGAACAGGCCCCTCAGCCGAACAGGCCCCTCAGCCGAACAGGCCCGGCTCCGGCGCCCGCAGCAGCCGGGTCGGCAGCGGCAGGTCCAGCGCCGCCGCCAGCGCCGCGTGCAGCCGCTCGATCCGGGAGACCAGGCCGACAGGGTCGTGCTGGTGCACGAAGATCCAGGCCTCGGCCAGGCCGCGCTCGCGCCAGGCGGCGACCCGGCGGGCCCAGGCGGCGAGACGCTCCTCGTCGACCTGGTGGCCCTCGGTCACCCGCAGCCGCAGGTACAGGGCCGGGCTCGGCAGCGAGGCGTGGGCGACGTGGCGCACGCCCGGCGTGTCGGTCACCACCGCCATCCGGCCCGTGCGGTCCAGCCAGGTCAACAGCGCCGCGCGCAGCCGCCCCTGGTGGAAGAAGCCCGGGTGCCGGACCTCGACCGCCACCCGCAGCCCCGGGCCCAGGGCGGCCACGCGGGCCGCCAGCTCGTCCTGGTGCTCGGGCCCCACCTCCGGCGGCGCCTGGAACAGCACGGGGCCCAGGCGGTCGCCGAAGGCGCGCACGGCCTCGCCGAAGCGGGGCGCGTCCGCCCGCCAGTCGCCGGCGTGGGAGATCGACCGCGGCACCTTCGGGCAGAAGCGGAAGCCCGGCGGGGTCGCGGCGGCCCAGGCCGCCACCTGCGCGGGCGTGGGCACGGCGTAGAAGCTGCCGTTGTGCTCGACCGCGCCGAGCAGCCGGGCGTAGGTGGCCAGCCAGGCCCGCTGCGGCGTGCCCGGCGGGTACAGCGGGCCCACCCAGCGGCGCTCCCCCCACATCGGCGCGCCGGTGTGCAGCGCGAAGCCCGCGCGCGGCGGCCAGCGCGCCACGCAGCGCTCGTCCAGCGGGGGCACCGAGAAGTCGATGCCCGTGGGGTCGGCGACGGCGCCGAAGTCCATCGCCCCGGGCCCCCTACAGCCGCGCGACCAGCGCCTCGGTCTGCCGCCAGACCTTGTCCGCCAGGGCGGCGTCCCTGCCCAGCGCCGAGGAGCGGGCCACGTTGCAGTCCGCCAGGTACTCGCCGTTGAGCCCGGCCGCGCCCGGCGCAACCGCCGCCCAGGTCTGGGTCGCCGCCCCCTGGGGGATGGTCTTCATGAACAGGGGCGCCACGACGCCCGACATCGTCTGCAGCGGGCTGCCCATGTGGCGGCCCAGGTTCGTCCAGATGACGCCCGGGTGGACCGCGTTGGCCACCTGGCCCCTGGGCAGGCGCCGGGACAGCTCCCGCGCGAAGAGCAGGTTGGCCAGCTTGGACTGGCCGTAGGCCTTCCAGGCGCTGTAGCCGCGCTCCATCGCCGGGTCGTCCAGGTCCACGCCGAAGGAGGGCGCGCCCTGGTGCGCGGCGCTGGACAGCACCACCACCCGGCTCTCCGGCGCCAGCCGGTCCAGCAGGCCCGTCACCAGCAGGAAGTGCCCGACGTGGTTGGTCAACAGCTGCAGCTCGACGCCGTGGGCCACCTGGCGCTTGGGCAGGGCCATGATGCCCGCGTTGCAGATGAGCGCGTCCAGGGCGCCGGCGCGGTCCCGGGCCTGCTGCACTGCCGCGCGCACGCTGGCGGGCTCGGCCAGGTCGCAGGCCACCGGCACCGCGTCCACGCCCACCGCCCGGGCCGCCTCGCGGACCTTGTCCTCGCTGCGGGCCAGCCCCACCACGGTCGCGCCGCGGCGGGCCAGCACCCGCATCGTCTCCTGGCCCAGGCCGCTGGCCACGCCCGTGACCAGCACGGTGCGGCCGGCGAGATCGACCCCCTCGCTGACCTGCTCGGCGGTGGAGGAGTAGCCGAAGCCGGAGGGGCCGGTGCCCTTGAAGAGGCCGACGAGGGACATGGCAGCGCCTGTGCGGGGGGGATCAGCGCCTCGGCTCGAAGTTCAGCATCCACTGGATGCCGAACTTGTCGACGAGGCCGCCGTAGTAGGCACCCCAGAACTGGTCGGCCAGGGGCATCGTGACGGTGCCACCCTCGGCCAGGGCGGCGAAGAGGCGGTCGGCCTCCTCCCGGCTGTCGGGGTGCACGGAGATCGAGAAGTTGTTGCCCACCACCGGCGGGGGGCCCCAGCCCTCCAGCCGGTCGCTGGCCATCAGCATCTGCCCGTCGGGGAGCTGCAGGCCCACGTGCATCACGCGGTTCTTCTGCTCCTCGGTCAGCCTCTCGCCGCCGGGCATGGCGCCGAAGCGGTGGATGTCGGTCAGGCTGCCGCCCAGGGCCTCTGCGTAGAAGCGGAAGGCGGCCTCGGTCGTGCCGTCGAAGTTCAGGTAGGCGTGGAGCTTCATGGGGACACCTCGTTGTGGGGGGACAAAGCCGGCTAACCTCGGGGTCGGCCGGTCGGGCGGTCCGCCCGTGGGACGCTGCGGCTCCCCGGTTAAGCCCCCCCATGCCCACGTCCTCGCCCACCCCGCTGCTCCTCGACGGCCAGTCCCTCTCCTTCGCCGACGTCGTCGCCGTGGCCCGCCACGGCCGGTCGGTGGCGCTGCACCCCGACGCGCGGACCCGCATGGAGAGGAGCTACGCCTGGGTGTCCAGGGCCGGGCAGGAGGACGCGCCGGTCTACGGGGTGAACACGGGCTTCGGCAGCCTGGCGCGGGTGCGGATCCCGGCCGACCAGCGGGCGCTGTTGTCGCTGAACCTGCTGCGCTCCCACGCCGCCGGGGTGGGGCCGGCGACGCCGGTGCCGGCGGTGCGGGCGATGATGCTGCTGCGGGCGAACGCCCTGTCGAAGGGGGCCAGCGGCTGCCGGCCCCTGCTGGTGGAGACCATCTGCCGGATGCTGGACGCCGGGCTGACCCCGGTGGTGCCATCGCGGGGGAGCTGCGGCAGCTCGGGCGACCTGGCGCCCCTGGCCCACCTGGGCCTGGTGATGGCGGCGCCGCTGCCGGGCCAGCCCGACCACGGCGAGGCCGAGCTGGACGGGCAGCGCCTGCCGGCCGGCCAGGCGATGGCCCGGGCGGGCATTGCGCGCCTGGAGCTGCAGGCCAAGGACGGGCTGGCGATCACCAACGGCGCCCAGCTCACGACGGGCATCGCGGCCCTGTGCTGCCACGACGCCGCGGTCCTGGTGCTGGCGGCCGAGCTGGCGGCGGCGATGAGCATCGACGCGCTGCGGGGCGCCTCGCGGGCCTTCCACCCGGCGGTGCACCGGCTGCGGCCCTACCCGGGGGCCCAGGCGACCGCGGCCAACCTGCGGCGGCTGCTGCGCGGCAGCCGGCTGGTGGACAGCGTGCCCGAGAAGGTCCAGGACGCCTACTCCCTGCGCTGCACGCCCTCGGTGCTGGGGGCGGTGCGCGACCAGCTCGCCTTCGCCAGCCGCCAGGTCCAGGTCGAGCTGAACAGCGCCACCGACAACCCCGTCATCCTGCTGCCCGAGGACCGCGGCCCCGACCTGGACGACGCCGACCTGGAAGACGCGCTGCCGCTGCCCCAGCCCGACAACGCCGCCTTCTCGGCCGGCTTGTTCCACGGCGAGCCCGTCGGCATGGCCATGGACAGCCTCAAGATCGGCCTGTGCGAGCTGGCCAGCCTCTCCGAGCGGCGCCTGTACCGGCTGACCACCGGCAACCTGTCCCAGCGCCTGCCGCCGGCCCTGGCCGCCGCCGACCGCCCCGGCCTGGGCCTGGTCCTGCCCCAGACCACCGCCGCCGCCCTGGTCAGCGAGAACAAGGCCCTGGCCTGGCCGGCCAGCGTCGACTCCATCCCCACCTGCGAGGACCAGGAGGACCACGTCGCGATGAGCACGACGGCCGCCCGCCGCTGCGAGCGGGTGCTGGAGAACAGCCGGCGGGTGATCGCCATCGAGCTGCTGGGCGCCGCGCACGCCCTGCGCTTCCGCCGGGGCGAGGAGGGGGCGGACTGCCTGGGGGCGGGCACCGCGGCGGGGCTGTCCTGGGTGCTGGCCACCCTGGCCCCGCTGGAGGACCGCCCGCCCGGCGAACAGATCGAGGCCCTGGCCCGGGGCATCGCCCAGGGTGCCTTCCTCGCGGGCCTGCCGGCCCTGGAGCCCGCATGAGCCCCGCCCATCCCCAGGTCCTCGGCCGCCGCCTGACCTGCGCCGACCTGCACGCCATCGCCCACGGCGCCTCCGTCCACCTGGACCCCGCCGCCCGGGCCGCCATGGCGCGCAACGTCGCCGCCACCCCGCCCGGCCCCTCGCCGCTGCAGCGCAAGGCCCGCTGGCTGGTGGGCGAGCACGCCCGGGACCTCTCGCCCGAGGACCTGCCCCGCGCCTTCCTGCTGGGCCACTGCGCCGGCGTGGGCGACCCCCTGCCCGTGCCCGTCGTGCGGGCCACCATGGCGGCGCGCGTCCAGGTCCTCGCCCGGGCCGAGAGCGGCTGCCGGCCCGAGGCCGCCGAGGTCCTGGTGACGATGCTGGAGCGGGGCATCCACCCCCGCGTGCCCTCCCAGGGCAGCGTCGGCGCGGCCGGGGACCTGGCCCCCATGGCCCACATCGCCGCCGTGGCCTGCGGCTACCTGGACCCGGTGCCGGGGCTTCCTCCGTTCACGCCCACCGGAAAAGAGGCCCTGGCCCTCATCAACGGCATCTCCCTGTCCGCCGCCATCGCCGCCCTGGCCGTCGTCCAGGCCCGCCGCCTGCTGGACGCCGCCATCGCCGCCTGCGCGATGACCCTGGAGGCCGTGGGCGCCGACGCCGGCTGCATCGACGCCCGCCCCCTGGTCAGCCGCGGCCAGCGCGGGGGGATCGAGGTGGGCGCCCGCCTGCGGGCGCTCTTGCAGGGCTCTGTCCAGGTGACCGAGGGCCGCGCCGCCGACGCCTTCTCCATCCGCGCCGCGCCCGCCGTGCTGGGCACCGCCGCCGACGTCATCGACCAGGTCGAGGCCCTGGTGGAGGCCGAGCTGAACGGCGGCAGCGACAACCCGCTCCTGTACGGACAGGGCGAGGGGGATGGACAGTGGATCGAGGCCGGCAACTTCCACGGCGCGCCCCTGGCCGTCGCCATGGACCAGCTCAAGCTGGCCGTCGCCCAGCTCGCCTCCATCTCCGAGCGGCGCACCTACCGCCTGTCCTACGGCCAGCTCATGCCCGGCCTGCCCTCCTTCCTGGTGCCGGGCACCGGCCTGAACAGTGGCTTCATGCTGGCCCAGTACACGGCCGCGTCCCTGTGCAGCGAGGTCAAGGGCCTGTGCCACCCGGCCAGCGTCGACAGCATCCCCACCGTGCAGCACCAGGAGGACCACAACTCGATGGCCCCCATCGCCGCGCGCACGGCGCTGGAAGCGCTGGACTGCGCCGCCGACGTGATCGCCATCGAGGCCCTGCTGGCCGCCCAGGCGCTGGACCTGCGGGCCCGGGGCTGGCGCTGGAGCCCGGCCGGCGAGCGGCTGCCCGACGCGCCTGTGGCCCTGGCCCCCGGGGTCGAGGCCCTGCGCGCCACCGTGCGGGCCCAGGTGCCATTCTGGGAGGACGACGGGCTGCTGCACCCGGCCCTGGTCGCGGCCGGGCGGCTGGTGCGCTCGGGCGCGCTGGGGGGAGGGGAGCCGGGGGCGTGGTGAGGGGCGGGCGGCGAACGGCCAGCAGATCGCGATAGGATGGCGGCATGACCCGCGCCCGCACCGTGGGAGAGGCCGCCTTCGGGCCCTTCCTGACCTTCGACCGGAACATCTGGGAACGCGACGACCGCTTCCCCTTCGACCAGGTCTACGTGGACCGGGGGGAGCTGGGCGCTCCGGGAGGCGCAGGTGCGCGCCCCTATCGCAGCCTGCTTCGCCGCCTGACCCGCGTGCAGGGCTACAGCCGCGCCCTGCTCACCGGCCAGATCGGCTCGGGCAAGTCGATGGAGCTTCGCAAGCTCACCGAGGAGCCGGACATCGCCAGGGGCTTCGAGGTGGTGGCCTTCTCGGTGACCGATCGGCTGAACGTCGGGGCGCGGGTGGACATCCGCTACCTGATGCTGGCCATCGCCTCGGTGCTGGCCGAGCACATGGTCCGCAACCAGGTCGGCCCCAAGGCGCGCCGGTGGGGCTTCGCGTCGTCAGAGGAGGGCGTGCTGGCCGAGTGGCTGGGGGTGCTGCCGGTCCCTCCCGTGCAGGCGCCGGTGCGGGAGGTGTCCGATGCGTCGAGCTGGAAGCTCAGCGCGGGCCTGTTCGAGAAGAACCTCCAGCTTCGCACGGACGAGGAGGTGCGGGCCGCGGTCCTGCGCGACGACGCCTTCTCGGTCTCCAAGCTGCGGCGCCTGGTCGAGTTCCTGCTCCACCACACCGAGAAGGCGGCGGAGCGACCGGTCCTGCTGATCGTGGACGACGGGGACAAGCTCACCTCGCCGGAGTCCGCGATCCCCATCTTCGTGGAGCAGCTCGGCAGCCTGCTGGAGCTGCCGGCCAGCCTGGTGTTGACCTGCCCCTACTGGCTGCACTTCGACCCCCGCTTCGCGCCGATGACCCGGCGGATCGAGCCCGTGCTCACCCAGAACGTGAAGGTGGTCACCCGGGAGCAGCCCGACGTGGTGCTCCAAGGCGCCCACGCCTTCTTCCGCCAGGTCTACGACCGGCTGGTCGCGCCGGACGCCGACCTGGTGACGCCGGACGCGTTGACCCTGGCCATCCGCACCTGCGCGGGCGTGCCGCGCGAGTTCCTGCGCATCCTCCAGAAGGGATTCGACCTGGCGGATGAGCTGGGGCAGGCGCGGCTGGATGCCGTCACCTTGAAGCTGGCCCTGGCCGAGCTGGCGCGCGGCCTGTCGGGCTTCACCCAGCGGCTGGACACGCGCCGGGCCCTGATCCGCATCCGCCTGACCAAGAAGCTCGACCTGGACCCGGACTGGTCCCTGCTCAACGGCCTGCTGGTCGTCGAGCTGTCCAACGATCGCCCCTGGTACGACGTGAACCCGCTGCTGCAAGGGGATGTCGACCGTTGGATCGAGGACGCGCTGCGCCCGATGCGCGGGGACGACCCCCAGGCCGGCGAGGCCGAGCTGCGCCGCCGGCTGGTGGAGGGGCTGCAGGCCGATGGCTGAGCCCGTGGTGCCGCGCTTCGAGGCGGTCCACGAAGACGGTGTCCGGCGCCTGGCGCGTGCCCTGCGGTCCAGCCCCCGCGGCTCCCTGTTGATGGTGGTGGGCAGGAGCGCGGCGCTGCGGGAGGACGCGCGAATGCGATTGGAGGCCAGCCTGGGCGAGCCCGTCGTCGAGCTGCTGCTCGATCCGGCCGAGCCCGCGCCCTGGGAGCGCATTCTCGCCCCCGAAGGGATCGTCCAGGCCGTGATGCCCCCTGTGCCCGCGCCGGAGCTCCTGCGCAAGCTCAACGTCGGGCGGGAGGCGCGTGTGCAGGCACGCCGGAGCGTCCTGCTGTGGGTGCCCGCCCTGGACCTGGTCGATGGTCTCCGGGAGCATGCGCCGGACCTGTGGGCCCACCGCCGGGACGTGATCTGGATGCTCTCCGCCGAGGACTTCGCCGTGCGGGTGCCACCGTTTTCCGGGGAGACGGAGGCCGCCGAGGTGAAGCGCCTGTGGACGCGGCTGGCGGAGGTGGATGGGCAGCGGGATCCACAGACGAGGGCGGCGATTGTGCGGAACCTCCTTCTTCACGCGGGAAGAGCCGTGTCGCCGGACCAGGCGCAGCGGCTGGTCGATGTGGCCTTTCGTTCGGAGCCGGGCTGGCTCGGTGTCTCCTGGTTCGTGATCGGTGCTCTCGGCGGCATCGCCCAGGTGGAGCAGGCGCACGTGTTGCTTTCGGCATCGGGTCCCGAGCTGGAGTGGCACACGCGGGGGTATGTACAAGTCGTACTCGACCAACACCGTCGCGCGCTTCGTGATGTCGTCGACCTGGTGCCCGCGCTCGAAAGCGGCCTGCCTGCCCGGCCCGTACCTTCCAACTTGGCGGCGCTGTTGCAGGCCAGGCGTACACGCGCCTTCACCGGCCTGTCGCTCCCGGGCCCCGCTCGCAAGACCCTCGCGGAATTCCAGGACGCCCTGTCGTCTCTGCCCCCTGGCTCCACGAAGGCTGGGGGCCTCTTCCGCGCGTTCGAACAGTCCGCCGCCATCGCCTCCCTGGAGGGCCGGCCCCTGGACGCGCTGCGCGACCTGGGTGAGGCCCGGGCGAATGCGGCTGCGGGAGGGATCGCCCAAGGTCGGGCGGTGACATCGGTCCCCTTCGCCCGCCTCCTCGCGCGCCTGGGCCAGCCACAGCTCGGGCTGGACACCCTGCTCGCCGATCTGACAGACCCGGAGCACCCGACCTGGCTGGTCACCCCCGAGCTGCTGCACACCGCTCACGATCTCGCCGTTCGCGTCGATCGCCTCGCCGACCTCCGCGCCGCCACCCAGGCGTGGTTGGATCGTACACCGTCGAGGAGGGGACTGCCCGGCCTCGCCGTCGCATCTGCGCTCCGGCTCATGGAGCAGGCGGCCGAGGCGGACGCCCTGCTGCTCGACCTGGTCGAGCAGGGGCCCGGCCTGCCGGCGACGCGGGCGCTGGAGCTGCTCTGTGATGCCGCGGTCGACGTGGGCGACCTGGAGCGGGCCGCGCAGCTCGCCCTGGGCACGCTGCCATGGATCCTGGGTTGGGCGGGCACCATCTGGAAGGTGGAGGCCCACCTGCGCCTGGCCAGGGTGCGGCGCCTCGCCGGTCACCCCGCGTCGGCCGCCGCGAGCCTGGAGCGGGCGCGGCAGGTCCTCGCCCTCGACCCGGTGGACCTGCAGCCGGCGGACTCGTGGCTCGCGCTCGCTCGCGAGCAGCGGGATCAGTCGGAGGATCCGACGCCCGCTGGGCGCGCCCTCCGAGAAGCGCTGGCGCAGGTGCGGGCGCGGGGGCTGCGGACGCACGAGCTGGAGTTGCTGCTGGACCTGGCCGAGCTGCCCACCAGCGACGAGAGTCGGCAGGCCGAGGCGACCGAGGCGCTGACGTTGGCGACCGAGCTGGGTCTTCCCCTGGACCAGGCCCGCGTCCGCCTCGCCCTGGCGGACCTGGCCCTGCGTCAGGGCAGAGTGTCCAGTGTGCAGAGTCCGCTGGAGCAGGCCAACTGGTGGATCCAGCGGATCGGCGATGCTGCCAGCCGGCTTCGATGCCACGATCTTCGGACCCGCCTTGCCGGCGTCACGTGAACAGTGGCCATGGGGGCGTGGTGACTACCCGCTCCGCTCCTTGCGGTGCGCGCGCAGGCCCAGTCCCACGTCCAGCCCCACCGACCAGCGGGCCGCGCTGACCTCGCCGCGCAGGGCGACGGGCACGTGCAGCAGGCCGTGCTCGAAGCTGCGGACGGCCTGCAGGGCGGCGATCGGGTAGTGGCGCGCCCAGAGCCCCTCCTCGCAGGGGGCCTCGGCGCAGAAGTAGTCGTAGAACACCACGGGGGTGCCCACCCCCAGGCCGGCCTCCCAGCCCTCGGCCAGGCGCACCTGGGCCTCGGCGAAGGCGAAGGTGTTGCCGGCGTCACTGTCCACGATGCCGTAGCTGCCCGTGTCCACGCGCAGGCCCAGGCCGACCTGCCGCGCGGGCCAGGCCACCAGCGCCACCCCGCCCCGGCCGGCCAGGTCGGGCCCCATCTCCAGCTTCACCCCGCCCGCGGGGCCGGCGTAGCCGCGCAGGCCCAGGTCGAGGAGGGGGTCGGCGGCGAAGGCGGCGGGGGTGGAGAGGGCGGCGAGGAACAGCGGGACCAGCATCGGGGACCTCCGGGGGGATGCCCGGGTACGAAGCAAGCGGCGTGCCAGGGCGAAGATCCCGTGCGAGCGGGGCCCGCGCCCCGTCGCGGGCGCGGGATCGCGATCCGCCTGTCGCGGCCGGCGCGCCCCTCAGCCGTCGAACCAGGCCGGCGTGTTGCCCGTGAAGCTCCAGGTCTCGACCCGGTCCGTGTCGGTGGGGCGCTGGGGCCCGGCCTCGGGCAGGAAGGTGTTGTCCCGGACCTCCAGGTGGTCGATGAACGGTGGGGGGGCGCCGCTCAGCGTGCCGTAGTCGATGAGCGACACCCAGCCCCCCGCGCAGTCCACGTCGTTGCCCTCGACGCGGATCGTGCCGAAGCCGGCGGCGACGTAGCGGAAGATCCAGACCGCGGTGGCGCCGCCGGACCAGGTGTCCCGTCGCACCGTGTCTGCGCAGGTGATGGCGTTGTCGACGATCGACAGGTCGCCGCCGTCGGGGCTGTCGCCGGAGTGCGTGACGCCGGCGTCCACGCCGGACAGCGTGTTCCCCTGGATGTGCACGTCCGCGCTGCTGCCCTGCAGGCTCAGGCCGAAGACGAAGGCGTCTCCCTCGCCCACGACCTCGAGCTGGTTGTCCTCGATCCGTACGTCCTCGCAGGCGTCGATCCGGATCATCATGTCGGACTGCTCGGCGGCCGCGCCCCGGTGCAGGAGCACCCGGTTGTCCCGGATCTGCACGCCGGTCGCCCGGTCGCCCTCGGCGTAGGGCGAGAAGTACACCGACATCCCGACGGTCTCGATGTCGTTGTCCTCGATCAGGATGTCGCGCACCCCGAAGGCCTCCTCGCCGGTCTCGTCGCCGAAGTCCAGGCCCCAGCCGCCGACGAAGCGACTGCCCTGGACGGAGGCGCCGCGGGCGGTCACGTTCAGCGTGCTGCCGGTCCACTCCACCCCCTCGTCCTCGATGATCTCCGAGTCGGACAGGGTGATGTCCTCGACGTACAGGGCGGACAGCGGCGTCCACACGTCGGTGTTGCGCGTGTACAGGCGCTCGACGACGATCCGCTGGGAGTCCAGGATCAGGATGCCCTCGGTGCGCGAGTCCGTCAGCTCGACGTCGAGGAAGGCGATGTCCTGTGACCCCACGACGGCCAGGGCCTGCGCCAGCGTCCAGTCCTCGGCCCCCCAGTTGGCCTCGTAGCCGACCAGGTGCACGGACTGCAGGACCAGGCCGCTGACCCCCTCGAAGCGCGCGAGGTTGTCGGTCTCGGGGTAGCTCCAGCAGTCGGTCTCCCGGGAGTGGCGATCTCCGTCCAGGGTCAGGTCGCGCAGCTCGACGTCGGACACGTCGACGGCGGCGACCAGGCGGGTGGGATGGAAGCCGCCGGAGGAGGGGTAGACCAGGGCGCCACGCAGGATCGCGGCGTCGGCGGGCGCCGCCGGGCCGTGCAGGCGGGCGCTGCGCTGGATGGGGAGCGTGTCGTCCAGCGCGTCGTCGGGCGCGGCGCCGAACCACTCGGGCCAGACCTCCTCGACCGCCGGCGGACCCAGGACCGCGCCGCCGTCGCCGAAGATCCGCGAGCGGCCGGCCTCGATGCCGCCCGGGATCCACAGCTCGGCCGCGTCGGACAGGTCGAGGACGGCGCCGTCCACGAAGGCCAGGTCGACGCGGGCGGGCAGGGTGAGCGAGGTGGCGAGGGGGTAGGCGGCGGCCTGGTCCAGGCGCAGGGTGCTGTCGCAGGCGTCGGGGAGGGCCGCGGCCAGGGCGGCCAGGCTGCCCGGCTGCGAGGGGTCGCCGTGATCGTCGACGGCGGTGGACACGACCTGCTCGGCGAAGGGCGCACAGTCGTCGGTGGTGCCCCCACCGTCCGGGCTGCCACCGTCCGCACTGCCACCGTCCGGGCTGCCTCCGTCCGTACTGCCACCGTCCGTACTCCCACCGTCCGTACTCCCACCGTCCGGGCTGCCACCGTCCGGGCTGCCCCCGGCGGGGTCCGGACGGTCGGCCACGCAGGCCCACAGCAGCAGCGACGGCAGCGTGGTCATGGCCGGCGGCGCCGCGGAGCGAGGGCCACGAACAGGGCCAGGGTCCACAGCGGCCCCAGCGGCCCGCTGGAACAGCCCACGCCCACCTCCTCCAGCGGCGTCCGACCGCCGGGGTCGGACCCCGGGGGGGGCTCCTCCTCGCCCTGCCCGGGGGTGGTCCCGCTCCCGTCGCCGCCGTCTGCCCCCCCGCCCTGCCCGCTGTCGCCGCCCTCCTCCACCCAGGGGCTGCCGCACTCCACGCTGAGCGTGAAGTCGCTCACGGCGCCCTCGTAGCCGTCGACCACGATCACGGCGGCCTGCCCGGCGGTGGCGGTGAAGCTCAGCGCTTCGTCGCTGGCGTCGGGCTGGACGCTGGCGGCAAGGCAGCCGGTGGCGTCGCAGGCCGCGTCGGACAGCGCGTACAGATCCAGGTCGGCGGACAGGCCGGTCAGGCGGACGGTGACGGTCTCGGCGGCGGCGCTGCGCACCTCCAGGGCCAGCTCGGGGCCGGTGTAGGTGTAGGTGGAGCAGCCGTAGAAGGCGTGGGTGGTGGTGCTGCCGGCGGCGTCGTTGCGGGTGGACACCACGTCCCCGCAGGTGAGCGCCAGGGCGGGCTGGCAGGCGGGCAGGTCGGCGCAGGTGGGCGCGGGCAGGCCGCCGTGGCTGCCCTGGTCGACCCAGCGGCTGGCGCCGCCGCTGCAGTCGCCCTGGAAGGGATCGACCCGGTTGCCGTGCGGGTCGCGCACCTCGAAGTGCAGGTGCGGGCCGGTCGAGTAGCCGGAGCTGCCGACCTCTCCCAGGTGCTGGCCGCAGGCGACGGACTGGCCCGGTGAGACGGCCACGGTCCAGGTCCGCATGTGGCCGTAGATGGTCTGGCTGCCGTCGGCGTGCTGGAGCCAGACGTAGTTGCCGTAGCCGCCCCCGCCGTCGCAGTCGCCCGTGGAGCAGTCGTCGGCGACGCCGTCGTTGGTGGTCAGGACCACGCCGGCCGCGGCGGCGACGATCTCGCGGCCGGCCTCCATGCCCTCCCAGCTCCCGACCCCGAAGTCGCTGCCCTGGTGGCCGCCGTAGGTCAGGTCCGCGCAGGCCCAGTCGGTGCTGCCGCCGTGGTCGTAGTAGGCCGTCGGGTAGTAGTAGCCGTAGTCGGCGTCACTGGCGGGGAAGCGCAGGTCGCCCGCCCGCGCGGGGCGCGCCGCGAGCAGCAGCGGGAGAGAGGGGTGCACGCGGTGATGGTAGCGGCTGCGGCGGCCCGGCGGCGGGGCCTCGGCGGCGGCGCCTCGTGCACCGGGCACGATTCGGGCCCGCCGCGTGATCTACCATCCGTGCCGATGCCCATCCTCTTGATCATCCAGGTGCTCCTCGAACCCGACGGGGGCTGGCGTGTCGGCGCCGGCCTTGCTGGCTCGCGGCCGAGCTGGGGCCGCCTCGACCCCGACCAGGTGCGCGACCTGCTGGAGCAGGTCGAGGCCAGCCTGCGCGCCGACGACATGTCGCCCCTGCTGCTGGCGGGCGACGACGCGGCGGTGGCGGCGGGGGAGGAGCGCGCCGGCCGCCTGCTGGCCGCGGTGCTGGCCTCGTCTCCGGGCGTGGCGCGGGCGGTGTCCGAGCAGCGCGGCGCCGCGCGGGCGACGGGTCGCCCCCTGGTGATCGTGCTCGACGCCCACGACGAGACGATCCGTGCGCTGCCCTGGGAGTGCCTGGCCATCGACGTGGACGAAGGCCCCCTGGAGAGCGGGGGGGCGGCCTGGTGGTCCGGCTGGGCGCGGGCCTGGGGCCGCCGCCGTCGGGGGCGCTGCAGCCGGTCCTGTGGACCACCGACGCCGAGGACCCGGTGGTGCGGGAGCTGGCCGCAGACGTGGAGATGGCCTGTCGCAGCGCGGGCCTGCCGGCGCCGGTGCGTCCGGGGCCGGACGCCGCGGAGCGCCGGGGGCCGGGCCTGGTGTTCCTGGTGGGCCACGGCGAGTCGGTGGACCAGCACCTGCGCCTGTTGGGGCAGGACGGCGCGCTGGCGCCCGGGACGGTCGCGCACGCCCTGCAGCCCTGGCTGGCCGGGGCGGCGCTGGTGGTGCTGCTGGTCTGCGAGGGGGGGCTGCGCTCCATGCGCGCGCGCAGCGGCCTGGTCGACAGCATCCTGGCGGCGGGGGCGCCGGCGGTGCTGGCCAGCGACGCGCGCCTGGCGGCCCAGGCCGGGACCATGCTGGTGCGGGAGCTGGTGCCCGCGCTGGCGCGAGGGGACTCGCTGGCGCTGGCCGTGACGGCGGGGCGGCGGGCGGTCCGCGGCCTGGCCTGGCCCTTCCCCGACAGCCGCTGGTGGCGGCTGGGCTTGACCATCGGGCACGCCGAGGCGGTCGGCTGGGCGGGGCCCCGGCATCGCCTCCCCCACGGCTGGTCCCCGGGGCCCGAGGCGGGGCGGCTGCTCACGGCGGCCATGGAGCACGCCGCCCGGCGGCGCCAGCGCTGGCTGGGGGTCGAGCACCTGGTCCTGGCCCTGCGCGACGGCCCCTCGCCCGTGCGGCGCGAGCTGCGCCTCGCCGCGCGCCACTGGAGCGCGATGCTGGCCGACTACCTCGACCAGTTCGAGCTGGTGGGCAACGTCCCGATGCGGCTGAGCCCGCGGCTGGTGCGGGTGCGGGACGCGCTGCCCGCGGGCTTCCAGGTCGACGACCTGGTCGAGGCGGTCCTGCAGGCGCTGCCGCCCGCCCTGCTGCGCCGGCTGGGGCTGCCGCTGGGGCGCGACGACGGCAGCACCTACCGCTTCGACTTCGACCCCTCGGACACCAGGCTGCCGTCGGTACCCCTGGGCGACGACCTCCTGGCGACCGAGGACGAGCGGGACCGCACCGACGACGGGACCGGGGAGCCCGGCGGGGAGGGGGATCCGTGCTGCGGCCTGGAGGTCCTGGGGGGGCCCGAGGACGGTCGCCGGATCGTCCCTGCGCCCGGGGAGGAGCTGGGGCGCTCGACCAGCTCGGCCCAGGCGGACCACGCGCTCTACCTGGACGCCGGGGGCATCGACCCCTTCCTGTCGCGGCGCCACCTGCGCTTCCTGGGCCCGTCGCGCGTGGAGCTGCTGCGCCCGGGTTACCGCCTGGTGTCCCAGCCCGGCCTGCGGCCGCGCGGCGAGATCGAGCTCCGCGTCGGCGAGATCCTGGGCTTGACCCCGCTGACCTGGCTGGTGGCGCTCGGCCCGTCGGAGCCGTAGGGCGGCGATCGCCGCGCCCCCGGGCGCGCCGCGCGGGGAGCGTCGGGCCGAGGAACGGTGTAGCTTGGCGCCGTGCAGACGGCGGCGTACGTACAACGGCGAGGCGCCTGGCAGGTGAGCTCCCTGCGGGCGGCGGCGGCGTTGCGCGCGGGGGACCCGGCCGCGGCCCGCGACCTGGTCCAGACCGGCTGGCGGTTCTCGCCGGCGCAGGCCGAGGTCGTCTGCCAGCAGCTCCTCCAGACGCCGCCGGCCCCCGACGCCAAGGCGTGGGCGCTGGCGATGGAGGAGGGGCCGGGCCCGGACCTGCCCACCGCCCTGGACTGGCGCGAGGAGGCCTGGCGCCGCGCCTGGCCCGACGGCGCGGTCGGCGATCCGCTGGCCTGGGGCCTGTGCGAGCTGGCCGCCCACGGGTGGCTGTTGGACCAGGTGGAGCGGCAGCCCTGGGAGGCCGTGAGCGCGCCGCCCGATCCGGTGGAGGATCGGGAGGTGGGTCGGCTCTGGTCGGCGTGGGCGGGCAGTCGCGCCTGGGAGATCCGGGACGAGTGGGAGCGGCGCTTCCTCAAGCCGGCCCTGCGGGCCTTCTCCGCCGTGCTGCGGGGCCGTCGGCTGCCCGAGGACGTGCGGCGACGCGCGATCCAGGACGCCCGCGAGGGCTTCTTCTACGTCCTGATCGGCGGCGCCGACCCGGGCGCGGGCTGGCGCGAGCTGGCGGTGCGGCTGCTGGAGGCCTCCGGCGGAGACCCGGTGGACGCGCTGGCCGGGGCGCTGCCGGCGGCGTCCTGGGAGCGGGTGGCGCGGTGCGCGGTCACGCGCGGCCACGGGCGTGACACGGCCGCGATCGTCTGGGGCGGGGGCGTGGCCTGGCAGGTGCAGGCGCGAGACCTGGAGCGGCGGGGACAGGCGCGGCCCCAGGCCCTGGGCGACCTGCTGGACCTGCACCTGGCCCTGCGCCTGGTCGACTGCTGGACCTCGCCGGCGTTCACGGCGCCCGAGCGGGGGCTGTCGGTGATGGCCCACAACCGGGGCCGCGCCCGCAGCCGCCTGCGCGCGGTGCTGCGGGAGGCGCCTGCCGAGCACCTGCTGGCGCAGATCCTCGCCCGCCCCGGGCTGGCGGCGCGGACCCGCTCGACCGTGGCCCGCTTCGCGCGCGACTGGGCCTGGCAGCAGGTGCAGCACGGCTTCGCCTTCTACGACGCGCGCACGGTCGACCCCGCCTGCGTGCTTCCCGAGGGCTCCCCCCCGCGCCTGACCGAGGACGAGGCCGCCGCCCTGCGCGCCTGGCTGGTCCGGGTGGTGGTCAAGGCGCGCCTCCCCCACCTGCTGCAGTGGGTGCACGGCGGAGACGACCTGGACAAGCGCGACTCGACCTGGGGACGGCTGCTGGCCGACGACTGCCCGGCGTCGCTGCGCAGCTACCCCGGGGCCGCGCGGGGCGAGGGGCTCGCGCGCATGCGGGCCGAGCTGTCCGAGCACCTGCCGGCCCAGCTCCGCATGCTGCTGCCGACCCTGCAGGCCGTGGCGGCGCTGGACACGCGCGCCCGCGACCTGGAGGCGTCCTTCATCGCGGCCGTCACGCCGATCTGGCACGCGGATGTGGAGCTTCCTCGGGTACGATACCGGTCCTACGTGGAGTCCACGCGCGAGGCCATGGCGGCGGTGGAGCGCGCGGCGAACGCCCCGTCGGACCCGGAGGACGGATGAGCCCGCACCTCGCCGCACCCACCGCGAGCGGCCTTCGGACCCAGGGGAGGCGCCCGTGCGTCCTTCCCTGACGGACCTGCTGCTGCTGGAGGCGGGGGCCCTGGACCCCGCGCAGGCCGCCCGGACCCGCGCCTGGCTGGTCGCCCACCCCGAAGACGCCGTGGAGCTGGTGGACGACGAGCCCATCGCGTCCGCCTGGCGGCTGCCCCCGCCGGGGATGGGCCTGGGGCTGCGCGCCGGGATGCCGGGGGTGCTCGCCGGAGAGGGGCTGCGCCCGGGGGACCGCGTGGACCTGCGGCTGGAGGCGCGCCCCGACGCCGATCGCCTGGGCGTGGTGCTGCTGCGCCAGGCGCAGGGCCCCGGCGCCGGGCCGTGGGCGGTGGAGGCGCCGCGGTCGCAGGCCGAGCTGGTGCCGCTGTCCCGCTACCCCCGCGAGGCGGATGGCCGGCACAGCCTGTCCGTGCGCGTGCAGCCGCCGGCGGGACGCCAGCGGCTGGGCCTGGCCCTGGTCCCCCTCGACCTGCCGATCGACTGGACCGCGCCGGGCGAGGCGCGCTGGAGCGCCCTGCTGGAGGCGGTGCGGCGGGGCGAGGTCGCGGTCGGCACCACCGACCTGACCGTCGGCGGAGGCTGACCGTCGGCGGAGGCTGACCGCCGGCGGAAGCGGGACCGCCGCGTGCCTCCCTCGCGGGCGGGTTCGGGGACGGCGAGGTGCAAGCCCCCAGGGCCGAGGGGCTGCCCCGCGCCCCCCGGAGGTCCCATGCCCGCCTTCGCCGACGCCACCCTGCTGCTCTTCGCCGCCGACGCCCTCGATCCGGGGCCGGCCGCGCTCCTGCGCGCCGAGCTGGCGCGGGACCCCGCGCTCCAGGCGCACCTGGACGCCCTGGCCCGCGACCTGGACGAGCTGCCCCCCTCGCCGGGCTTCCGGGTGCCGCCTCCGGGGCTCGGCCTGCAGGTCGGCCTGCAACAGTCGGCGGTCCTCGGGCCCGCGCTCCTGCGCGTGGGCGACCGCTTCGAGGTCTGCCTGCCTCCGCGCCCCTCCCCCGAGCGCGAGGGCGCGGTGGTGCTGCGCGACGTCGGCGCGGGCTGGCAGGTCGTGGCGCCGGTCCAGCCCGACCACGCGGTGGCGCTCTCGCGCCTGCCCCGGGGATCGGACGGGTGCCACCAGGTGAACCTGCTCGCCCGTCCGCCGCAGGGGCGCCAGCGCTGGGCGGTCGCGCTGGTCCCGATGGACCAGCTCCCCGGGGCGCCGCCGCCGGTGCCCTCGGTCGAGCCGTGGCACAGCCTGCGGCAGGGCCTGGCCGCGGGCACGGTGCCGGTCGGCGTGGTCGAGATCGAGCTCTGTTGAGGCGCGCCGGCGCAGGATGTCGGGGGGCAGGCTGCAAGCCGCGTTGCAGGGTGCTAGGGGGGCTGCTCCGAACCCGGGGCCTTCCTGGCCCCCATTCGGCGCAACCGCCCTTCCGTGTGGCTCCGGGAGCGCGTCCGTGGCGGAGTCCAGCACCCTGGGAAGCGCGACCCTGACCGACGGGCTGGAGCTGCCGTGGCTTCGGGCCGGTCGGCTGACGGACGCCGCGCCGGGGGCTGCGGTCGACGAGCCCGGCGGGGAGCGCATCGCCGACCGCTACCGGACCTTCGAGCGCCTGGGGCAGGGGGCGAACGGGCGGGTCTACCGCGCCGTCGACCGGATCAGCGGGGAGCACGTGGCCGTCAAGCTGGTGCCCGCGCCCACCGCCCGCGAGCTGGAGCGGGTGCGCGCCGAGGTCACGGCCCTGCGCTGGCTGCGCCTGCCGGGCGTGGCGGCCCTGCGCGACGACGGCCTGGAGGGCGACGAGTACTTCGTCGTGATGGACCTGGTGCGCGGGCGGCCCTTCTTGGGGCCGCGGCGCCAGCCCTGGGAGCAGGTGGCGCAGGGTGTGCTGGCCTTCCTGGAGAACCTGGCCCGCGTGCACCTCGCCGGCGTCGTGCACCGCGACCTCAAGCCCGCCAACGTGCTGGTCGACGAGCTGGGCCAGCCGGTGATCGTCGACCTGGGCCTGGCGCGGGGCCGGGCCCTGTCCGAGGACTGGAACCGCTCGGGCACTCCCCGCTACGTGGCGCCCGAGCAGGCGCTGGGCGAGGCCTGCGGCCCCCAGGCCGACCTGTACTCGCTGGGGGTCATGCTCTACGAGGCGCTCTCCGGCGGCTTCCTGCCCCAGCCGGTCGCCATGCGCCCGGGCGTGTCTCCCAAGGACATCCTGGCGGAGCGCGTGCACTCCCCCCCCCGTCCGCTGGCCGAGGTGGCCCCCGGCGTGCCGGCCGCCGTGGTCGCGGTGGTCGACCGCCTGGTCGCGCGTGACCCGGCGGGGCGGCCCGCCTCGGCGCTGGAGGTCCTGCAGGCGCTGGGTGGGCGGCCGCCGGTGGCCCTGTCCCAGACGCTTCGCCAGGTCCTGGACGGCCGGCGACAGGCCAGCCCTCGGGCGCTGCGCCTGCTCTTCGCCGGCCCCGACCACTTCCAGCACCTGCGGGAGGACGCGGCCCAGGTGCTGTGGGAGCGCACCGGCGGCCACGCGCCGACCGTCGCCGACGAGATCCACGCCTGGGTCGAGGCCGGCCTATGCACCTGGGAGGGGGCGCTGCTGCGCATCGACCGGGTGGCCATCGAGCGCCTGCGCGTCGGCGTGCCCCTGGCCGTGGCGCCGCCGCCGCCGCCGACCCTGTCCCTCGACGCGCTCCTCCTGCTGGAAGGTGCCCGCCGGGCCTGGCCCGACACCACCCCCGAGGTGCTGGCCGCCGCCGCCGGGCTGGAGCCCCCCCGCGTGACCTCGGCCGCCGAGGAGCTGGTCCGCGTCGGGCTGTGCTGGTGGCTCTCCGACGGCCGCCTGGGCCTGCGCCCCATCGTCCTGCCGGCGACCGATCCCGCGGAGCGCGCCGCCCAGGCCGCCATCGCCGCGCACCTTCCCGCGGACAGCGACGGGCGCCTGCGCCACCTGGTCGCCTCCGACGCGCCCCCGTCCCTGGTGCTGCCGGCCGCCCACCGGGTCGTCGAGCGCCTGGCCCGCGAGGGCCAGCACCCCCGCGCCCTCGCCGTCCTGGAGCTGGCCCTGTCCATCGCCCGTCGCGACCCGGCCCTGGCCCCGCACGAGGAGGCGCTGCTGGTCGCCTGGGCCCGCCTGGCCCTGGCGCTGTACGAGGTGGGGCGGTCCCGGGCGCGCAGCCCCCAGGTCCTGCGGGTCGAGGAGCTGCTCTACGCCTGGCGGGTCTGCTTCACCGCCGAGCCCGAGCGCTGCCGCGGCCTGGCCGCGCGCCTGGCCCCCTTCGAGGACGAGGTCCTGGAGACCTGGCGGGCGACCCTGGACTACGCGGCGGCGCGCATGGTGTCGCTGCCGGCCGTGCGCGAGGTGCTGGTCCAGCTCGAGCCCTGGGCGGCGGCCGGGGGAGCGGGGCGGCGCAGCAGCCTGGCCAACTGGCAGAGCTACGTGGCCTACGCGACCGGGGACTTCCCGCGGGCGGCGCGCCTGCGGCTCCAGGTGGCCGAGGCCGCCGCGTCGGCCGACAAGCGGCTGGCGGCCCTGACCAGCGCGGCCTTCGCCCTGCTCGACGGGGGCGACCTGGACGGGGCGCGGCGGGTCGCGGGCCAGGCCCAGGACCTCGCCCAGGCCCTGCGCCACCCCCTGCTGGAGGCGCGCGCCGCCTGCGTCCTGCGCCAGGCCGACTACCGGGGCCGCCGGGCCCGGGCCCCCGAGCCCGAGCGGGTCGAGGCCGCGCGGGGGATCCACGCCTGGACCATGGCCCAGCTCGCCCTGGTCGAGGCCGGCTTCGCCCTGCGCCTGGGCGAGCGGGCCCTGTCCCTGTCCCTGGCGCGGGCCGGCGCCGACGGCTTCCGCAGCAGCGGCTTCCCGGCGGGCGCCCTGCTGCTGGACGCCCTGGCCTTCGCCACCGGTCCGAGCCCCGCCGAGGAGCGGGGGCGGGCCCTGGTCACGGCCGCCGCCGAGCTGCCCGACCCCAGCCTGGCCCTGCAGGTGCTGGGCCTGGTCCGCCTGTGCACCCAGGACCGCTGCGCCACCGCCGCCGACGTGGAGCTGCTGGCCCGCAGCGCCCGCGTGGCCGACCCCGACCGCATCATCGACCTGCTCAGCCTCCAGGAGGCCCGCGCCGGCCACCTGGAGCCCTGGGCCTCCACCCCCCTCCTCGCGGACGCCTCATGAGCTGCGCCGACTACCTCGCCGCCCTGGCCACCTTCGCCGCCCCCCTCGCCGTCTCCGACCACAAGAAGGTCAAGGCGCCCACCGCCACCAAGACGGCCGGCGCCGCGATCCGGGTGCAGACGGACGGCGGCACCTTCAACCTGCTGCCCGTGCCCGGCCTGACCTTCCCCGGCCCCGGCGGCCTGCTGGGCGACTTCCTGGCCGGCCAGGCGGCCAGCACCTACACGACCTGGCTGCCCGGGGTCTCCGGCGGGCTGGCTTCCTGGCAGGAGGACTGGATCGTGCGCGACCCGGCCGCCTTCGCCGACCCGCCGACCCTGCAGCTGTGGAGCAAGGTCAGCGGCGACCTGCTGGACGACGCCGAGCTGGCCGTGCTGAAGGCCGAGGCGCTGGCCCAGGGGCTGGGCTACCAGCGGGCGACGATGACCTTCCGCTACCAGAAGGTGCCTTCGACCCAGCAGATCAACGCCGCCCCCGCGCCGGTGGGCTGCGCGCCGACCCGCGCCGCCTTCGCGCTGTGGCCCGTCGTCGACCACAAGGTCGGCCTGGTCCCCACGGCCGCGCTGCTGCGCGAGGACGTGCCGGGCACGGGCAAGCGGGTCGACCACTGGCTGCTGGGCTCGGGCTGGCAGCCGCCCCTGGGCACGACCGAGGCGCTGTGGGTCAAGGCCGCCGCGGCGCCCCTCGACCTGAAGGCGTGGCTGCTGTCGTACTTCCCGGCAGTCGGCGCCGGCGCCTTCGGCGCGGCCAACGTGCGCGGCGACAGTCGCTACGTGCAGATCCAGTACGGCCTCGCGCCCCTCTGACCGGCCGCGCCCCCCTCCCGCCCCTGCTCCCCGCTCCCTCCCGCCGCCCCCGCGGAGCCCCCGATGCCCTCCTCCACCGACGTCCTCGTCGACAAGCTCGATCCCCGGCTCGCCAGCCTGCTGCGCGTGACCCCCCAGGCCCTGCTGGACCTGGTGGACCGCGACCTGCGGGTCGGGCGCGACCTGGACCTGCGGCGCCAGGTCCTGCGGCCCGACCTGGCGCAGACCTTCGACGACCTTCACGACGAGCCGGACGACGGGCCGCGCTCGCCCGACGGCGACCCCGACGAGGCAGTCGGCGCGCGGCTGGCCGCCTTCGCGGCGCGGGCGCGCGCGGCGATCGACGCCCGGCACGGCGCGGTGCTGGGGCGTACGCGGGCCTCGGCGGCCGTCGCGACGCCGGTGGCGCTCTCGCCCCTGACCACCGGGGTCCGCAAGGGCCTGGACGGCGTGGCGCGGATGCGCGTGCTGGTGCGCGGGGACGTGACCGACGAGGCGCTGGGCGGCGATGCGGTCGTGCGGGCGCGGGCCGGCCGGGTGGCCCTCTGCGAGCTGACCCCGGCCCAGGTGCGGGCCGTCGCCGCCCTCGACGGCGTCGAGCAGGTCGAGCTGGCGCGGCCGGTGCACGCCGCGCTGGACCAGGTGCGGGAGGAGCTGGGCATGCCCGGCGACGGGGCCGCCGCCGCCGCCGCCGACCTGCCGACCGGCAAGGGCGTGGTCATCGGCGTCGTCGACTTCGGCCTGGACCTGCACCACAGCGAGCTGCGGCGCGCCGACGGCAGCAGCCGGGTGCTCGGGCTGTGGGACCAGGCGGCGCCCGAGGGCCCCCACGGGCGTCGGCCGGCCGCCGGCTACGGCTGGGAGTGGGACGCCGCCGACATCGCCGCCGAGCTGTCCGGCGGCGCGCCGCCCTACGCGGTCGTCCCCCACCGCTGGGACCGCCAGGGCGGCCACGACCCCGAGGTCGACGGCCCCGCCGGCGGGCTGTGGATGCGCCACGGCACCCACGTGGCCTGCGTGGCCGCGGGCAACGGCCACAGCGGCCTGCCCGGCGTGCGCGGCATCGCACCCGACGCCGAGCTGCTCTTCGTCAGCCTGGACCCGGCCGTGCGCCTGGCCGGCGCCGAGGACCTGTGGGGCGTGGCCGGGGTCGACCGGGTCGTCGAGGGCGTCAAGTGGATCCTGGCCCGCGCCGACGCGCTGCAGGCCGAGCGCGGGCAGGACCTGCCCGTCGTCATCAACCTCAGCCTGGCCGACTACACCGGCCCGCACGACGGCCACAGCAACCACCAGGCCTTCCTGGACGCCCTGCAGGACCTGCCCGGCCGGATCGTCGTGGTCGCCGCCGGCAACGCCAACGACCAGGGCGGGCACGTCTCCAGGGGGCTGCACCCGCGCGGCAGCGTGGACCCCCGCGGCGCCCACGGCGCCACGCTGGCGCTGGAGGTCGACGAGGGCGCGGTGGCCGACGACGCCTGCGAGCTGTGGCTGGAGGGGCTGGAGGACGTGGCGCTGCGGCTGACCATCCCCGGCGGAGACACGACGCTCTCGCTGCCGATGGGCCAGGCTGGCGCCGACGTGGTCGTCACCGCGGGCGATCGGCGCGTGCGCCTGCTGGCCGCCCGCGTCAAGCGGCGCGAGGCCGAGCTGCAGGGCATCCGGGTCGACATCCTGGTCGAGCAGGGCGGCCTGCCGACCGGCACCTGGGCCCTGGACCTGTCGGGCCCCGGTCACCAGGCCCGCGAGCTGCACGCCTGGCTGGAGTGGAGCAACGCCGGCCACCGCCGCTGGGTGGACGCCGTCGACGGCGAGCTGACCATCAGCGACCTGGGCACGCACGACGCGCTGCTGGTGGTCGGATCGACCGGCAAGCGCCTGGGCGGCGCCCTGTCCACGCCGGCGCGCCACTCGGGGCGGGGGCCGACCCGCGACGGCCGCCAGAAGCCGGACATCGCCGCCCCGGGCAACAACCTGCGCCTGTCGGAGCCGCACGGGCGCGTCCACCGCGGCAGCGGCACGGGCAAGGAGTACCTGCGCGGCTCGGGCTCGGGCACCAGCCTGGCCACCGCGGTCGTCAGCGGCGCCTGCGCCGTCATCCTGGAGTGCCGCGGGGTCCCCGGCCAGCCGGCCATGCTGACCACCTCCGAGCTGCGCCAGATCCTGCGCAGCACCGCCCGCCGCGAGGTGGGAGCACCCACCGGGCTGCGCGTGGACTTCGAGGACGGGGTCCACCCCGCGGTCGGCGCGGGGGTGCTGGACCTCGCCGCCGCCTGCCGCGCCCGCCGGTCGGCGGCGGACCTGTGGAGCGCCAGCAGCCCCAAGGACGAGGGCGTGCAGCCCCGCGCCGCGCCCTTCTTCTGGGTCTCCCCGGACATCGAGGTGGAGCCCAGCGGCGCGCCGCGCGGCGCCACCCCCGCCGGCGCCCGGGTGCGGGTGACCGTGCGCAACCGGGGCGAGGCCGACGCCCACGGCGTCCGCGTCGCGCTGGGGTGGGGGCCCCCGATCACCTGGCTGCCGGTCGATCCCGACTGGCTGCGCCGGGGCGAGGGGCCGGGCTGGAGCCGCCTCCGCCGCGGGCGGGACCCGGGCGACGGTGCCCTGGCCTGGTCCGGCGAGGGGGTACAGGCCGACCGCACCCGCAGCGCGGTGGCCCTGGTGGGCCGGGTGCCCGCGGGCGGGCGCGCGGTCGCCGAGTTCGAGTGGGCCGCCCCCGACGACGCCCCCTCCGCCGAGCAGGTCGCCTGGTTCGCGATGGTCAGCGGCGGCGAGGACCCCGACGCCGGCCCCTTCGGGCGGGTGGTGTCCGCCTCCTCCCACCTGCTGCTGCGCAGCCGGAACGAGGTGGCCACCCGGTCGGTGGTCTCGCTGACCCCGGACGCCGACGGGCAGGCCGAGCTGCGGCTGGAGGTGCACGGCACCCCGGAGCGCGACGGCCTGCTGCTGCGCGGCGAAGGCGGCGCCCGGATCCTCTCGGTCCACCTGCCCTCCCAGGCCCTGCCCTTCTACGCCGGCGTGCCGACGGCGCTGCTGGCGGCACGCAGCCGCTCCGGCGCCCTGCGCGACGGCTCCCTGGACGATGCCCGGGCCGCCGAGCGCGCGCTGCTGGAGGCCCTGGGCGACGGTCGCGCGGCCGACCCGGTCGCGACCCTGGGCGCCCGCGGCTTCTCCCGCCTCTCGCTCCACGAGGACAAGCTCCTCGGCGTGCGGGCCGACCTGGTCGCCTCCGGCGGCGCCCCGGTCCTCCCGGAGCTGCGCCTGGAGGCCGGCGCCCTGCTGCCGGTCGCCGTCCGCTTCGCCGGCCCGCCGGGCGCCACCGTGCACGTCGTCCACCTGGCCGACGCCCGGCCCATCGGCGGGGTCACGGGGCTGCTGGCGGGGAGCGCGGGATGGACGCACCGCTGAGCGGCGGGGGCGCGCGTCCGGCCGCCGGGCGGGCGGCCACGGGGCGCCAGGACCTCGCGCGCCGCGCGGAGCAGGCCCTCACCGGCGTCGCCGTCGTGGTGGTCGGCGTCGCGGCGGCCTGGGACCGGGTGGGGGACCTGTCCCGGGTGGCGGTGGACCGCGACTGGAGCTGGTTCCTGCGGGCCGGCGAGCAGCTCGCGCACGGCTACGACTGGGGCGGGCCGGTCATGTTCATGTACCCGCGGGCCTCCTCGGGCTTGATCGGCCTGCTGGGCAGGCTGCTGGACGGGCCCTGGGCCGCGGTGGCCGCCTTCACGGTGCTGTGCAGCCTGGCGATGCCGCTGTCCCTGCTGGCGGTCCGACAGGTGGCGGGCCTGCCCGCGGGCCTGGTCGCCGCCGGTGTGCTCTGGGTGTCGGCCAGCCAGCGGGCCATCGGCGTCGGCCTGAAGTCGCCCTACATGCTGCCGGCGGTCACGGCGCTGCTCGCCCTGGGGCTCGTCGCCTCCGCGCACCGGCGGCCCTGGGCCCTCCCGCTGGTCGCCTTCGCGGGCTCCGCGTCGGTGTGCCTGCACGTGGGGACCGGGCCGGCCGCGGTCTTCGCGGGCCTGCTGGCCCTGGGGGGCCTGCCGCTGCTGGCCGGCTGGCGGCAGCGCCTGGGCAGCGTGCTGGGCGCGGTCGCCGCCGGTGGACCGCTCTCGGCGTGGGTGCTCCTGGGGGATCTGCCCCGGCTGCTGGGCAGCCTGCGCAGCCACCAGGGCCGCAGCGTGGAGGGGGCCCAGCCGGTCCAGGAGCTGCTCCTGCGCCTCCAGCAGGGGCTGTCCCTGACCCTGGAGACCGCCCGGCCCCTGGCCCTGGTCGCGGTCGCCGGCCTGGTCCTGGGCCTGGTCTGGGCCCTGCTGCCGGCCCCGGCGGAGCGCCTCGACGCCCGGCGGGCGCACCGCGCGCGGTGGTCGGGCAGCGTCCAGGTCCTCCTGCTTGCGGGGGTCCTGCTGGCGCCCTACCTCGAGAACCTGTACGCGCTGCGCTACGCCGAGGTGCACCACTTCGTGGGGGCGGTCCCGCCGCTGGTGGTCGCGTTGGCCGGGCTGTCCGCCGCGATCCTGCCGCCCCGGGTGCGGGTCCTGGGCTGGCTGCTGGCGGCGGCCTCGTTGCTGCCCTGGCTGCGGGACGCGCGCGACATCGCGCCCTCGAGGCCGAGCACGCCGGTCGCGATGCACCTGGCCGCCCCCCTGCTGGACCTGGGCCAGGCCATGCGCGACCAGAGCGAGGGTCGGCAGCCCGTCGTCATCGCGCTCACGGACCAGCCCAGGGCCTCCGACCTGGAGCTGGTGTCCGTGGTCGCCACCGAGCTGCCCCAGCTCCGGCGCGCGGCGGTGCAGGGGCAGCCGCCCACCTGCTTCCTCCTGTTCCAGGGCGCGGTCCCTCCCTTCGCGCTGGCGCTGCCCGCGCTGTCCCTGCCCACCCTGCCCGGGCTGGACGTGCGCCACGACGAGGACTGCCAGGCCACCCGCGCGCAGGCGGCGACCTTCTGCCAGCCGGCGCCCGGCCAGACGCCCTTCTTCCGGCAGCCCTTCGGCCACCCGCTGGCGGAGGACGAGCTGCTGGGGGCATGTCCCCCGCGGCCGCGGTAGGGGTTCCACCTCCGGGAGGCCCCATGGCCGATGTCCTGCACGAGCTGGTCGAGCTGCTGGCGCTCGAGCGTATCGAGGAGAACCTGTTCCGCGGGCAGAGCCAGGACCTGGGCTGGGGCGCGGTCTTCGGCGGGCAGGTGCTGGGCCAGGCCCTCTCCGCCGCCGAGCAGACCGTGCCCTCCGACCGGCCCTGCCACAGCCTGCACGCCTACTTCCTGCGCAGCGGGGACGTGCGCCGCCCCATCGTCTACGAGGTGGATCGCATCCGGGACGGGCACAGCTTCACCACCCGGCGGGTGCGCGCGGTGCAGGGCGGCGAGGCGATCTTCAGCCTGTCCGCCAGCTTCCACCTGCAGGAGGAGGGCTTCTCCCACCAGGACCCGATCCCGGCCACCGTGGACCCCGAGTCGCTCAAGAGCGAGGTCGAGCTGGCCCGCATGGTGGCCGACCTGCTGCCGCCCGGCCTGCGCGAGCGGGCCACGGCCACCCGTCCCATCGACATCCGGCCGGTCCACCCCAGCAACCCGATGGCGCCCCGGGTCCTGCCGCCGACCAAGCAGGTCTGGTTCAAGGCCATCGACGCCCTGCCCGACGACCCCAAGCTGCACCGCTACCTGCTGGCCTATGCCAGCGACTTCCACTTCCTGGTCACCGCGCTGCACCCGCACGGCGTCTCCTGGCTGACCCGCGGCATGCAGGTCGCCAGCCTGGACCACGCCATGTGGTTCCACCGGCCCTTCCGCATGGACGACTGGCTGCTGCACGACATGGACAGTCCCAGCGCCGGCGGCGCCCTGGGGCTGGTCCGCGGTCGCGTCTACGATCGCGCCGGCAACCTGGTGGCGACCACGATGCAGGAGGGGCTGATCCGCGACCGGCGCGCCTGACCGGGCCGGCTACAGGCCGCAGGCCCCGCTGTCTCCCAGCTCCTCCGTCCAGCCCTCGCTGTCCCAGGACCAGGTCGCCTCGCCCGAGGACGACCAGCACTGGCGGAGCTGCACGGTCGCCGCGTACAGGTCCCCGCCCGACAGCCAGGCGTCGCCCCGGCCGGTGCCGTCGCTCAGCCAGCGGCTCTCGACCGTCAGCGCCTCGTCGCCGGCCCCGTGCAGCGCCGGTACCGCGTCCGCCGGCTGGCTGTGCGAAAGGCGCCCGCCCCCGTCGGCCTCCTCCGTCCAGGTCCACTGCTGGTCGATGGCGCCCCCGCCCAGGTCCAGCGCCGTCACCACGGCGCCGATGGTGGGCGTGTCCCGCAGGTCGTAGGTGATCGCGACCTCCCCCTGCCCGGTCGGATCGCGCCACCACACGGCGCCCTCGCCGAGCGCGACCTGCTCCTCGCCCACCTCGTGGCGCCCCTCCAGCAGCTCGGCCCAGGGTCCGGCCGAGGTCTCCGCCACCTGGAAGGCGTAGGTGTAGAGGGCCCCGGTCGAGGAGCGGCTCAGCTCCACCCGCAGGAACCAGTCGGGATTGTCCTCGTAGGGGAAGGGCCCCCACACCCGGTAGTCCTCGCCGCGCTCGGAGGGGGGCAACGCCAGCACCTGGGCGGTGGCGTCGGTGGCCAGGGCCAGCACCGCGCCGCCGACGCTCAGCGTCTGCACGGTGATCGCGTACAGATCGGCGGGGTCCTCGACCACGCCCTCGGCCGGCGCCGGGTAGGACAGGGCGAGGTGCTGGTCGCTGGGCAGGGCGGCGGCGAAGTCGGCGTCGTCCAGGAACAGGTCGTTGGAGAAGGTGCTGCCGCAGGCCGACAGCAGCAGGACCAGGCCGGCGGCGGGCAGGGTGGTCATCAGAAGCGGTACCCCGCGGCCAGCAGGAGCTGGTGCATCGTGAACAGGGGCAGGTCCTCCTCCAGGGCGACCGGCACCAGGTGCTCGCGCCAGGACAGCTCGGCCTCCAGGCGGCGGTGGCGGACGCCGACCCAGGCGTCCATGCCCGGTGACAGCGTGGACAGTCGCTGGGCTGGCACCTGCTGGGTCGGGTCGAAGCTTCGGCCCAGCCACAGCGCGTCGGCGCGCAGGCCGATGCCCGCCTGCACCGTGCGGGGCCGCGTCGCGTAGCCGGCGGCCGCGCCCAGGCCCGCCCCGGCCAGCCCGGCCGCCACCGTGCTGGTGTCGGTGATCGCCAGCGACCCGGCGCCGACCCCGCCCCACAGCTCGGCCGAGGCCCAGCGCCCGTCGCGCCAGTACAGTCGCCAGGTGGCGCTGGCCACCGGGATGTCGGGCAGCCAGGCGGCGCGCACCCGGGCCCCGTCGGCGCCCAGCACGCCCAGGCCCAGCCGCAGCGCCGTGTCCGGCAGCTCCGCCTGGCGGATCCGGGCCTCGATGGCGCCCTTGGCCTCGTCGTCCTCGTACTCCATCGCCGAGAAGGCCAGGCCCGCCGCGTCGATGGACTGTCCATCGCGCACGGTGACCTCGGCCACCTTCAGGTGGGTCGGCAGGCGCCGTCGCACCTGGTAGCGGCCCGGCGGCAGGTGCACGCGGCGGTCGGTCGGGGACTCGGCCACTTCGGCGACGTAGGCCCGGCGGTCCAGGTCGAAGATGGCGAAGGCGCCGTCCAGGTCGGGGCCGAAGGCCAGGCTGCCGCGGGACGGGTCCAGCTCGGCCAGGACCAGGTCGCCCTCGCCGGACAGGGCCCAGTCGAAGGTGGGGTGCTGGGTGCCGATGCGGGTGGCCGAGGTCCGCAGCACGGTCTCGTGGTAGACGAAGGCGTAGGCCTCCGACAGGGTGACGGCCCGGTCGCCGTCGGCGTCGGCGGCGCCGTACAGGCCGCTGGCCAGGTAGTGCGTGAAGTACGATCCGCCGATCTCGTCGGACTCCTGGCTGGCCTCGTCGCCCGTCGAGCTGGTGATGAAGACGGTGCCGCTGGTGCCCAGGCGCTCGGACAGCTTCACCTCGAAGGCCGGCACCCGGCTGCCCCCCTTGCTGCGGGTCGCCGCGCCGCTGTGACAGGCGTCGAGCAGGGCCAGCCGCACGTCGGCGCCGGTCTCGGCCAGCAGGCGCTCCAGCTCGTCGTAGTCCAGGCGGCTCTCGCCCATGAGCAGGGACTGTTCATCGCCGTGGCCCGACCAGTAGAACAGGAAGACCACCTCGTCGCCCTCGGCGTGGGCCCGGGCCACGGCGCGCCGGGCCTGGGCGAAGGCGTCCTGCACGCGGTCGGCCGTCGCCTCCCGCACCAGGTCGACGTCGGCCTCGTCGTAGCCGCCGACGTCGACCAGCACGTCGCGCAGCTTCCCGGCGTCGTCCTCGGCGAAGTACAGCGAGCGGTAGACCATCCCGGCGTCGTTGTTGGCGGCCACCAGGGCGAAGCGGCGCACCTCGGCCGCCGCCGGGCCGGCGAGGGAGAGCGCGAGCAGGGCCGGGCCGATCACGGCGCCTTGCCGACGGAGAGGACGGCGACGCCGGGGTCGGTCTGCGCGAGGGAGGCCACGGCAGCCTGCCCGCCCCGGGCCTGGGCGGCCCGCACCATTGCGACGGCCTCGGCGGTGCTGGCCGGCCCGAAGACCGCGACGAACAGCTCGGGCCCCGGCGCGTCGTCCAGGGCCACGGCGTCCACCAGCAGGCCGCGCTGGTCGGGGTCGACCGGCACCGGGGGCTGCTCGACCCGCTCGGGGTACAGCAGGCTGACCCGGCCCCGGCCGTCGACCGAGAGCACGACCACCTCCTCGTGGCCGTCGGCCTGGACGGCGAAGCGCACCCGGTCGCCCTGCGCCAGCACCTCGCCCTCCTCCACCTGCACCGCCTGGCCCCCGCGCTGCACGTACAGGTCCAGGTCGACCCGGCCCTTGGCCCGGTTGGCGCCGGGCTCGGGCAGCACGGCGACCAGGGCCAGTGCGGCGGCCAGCAGGGGGATCAGCAGCAGGGCCGGTCGCCAGGAGCGCCGGGGCGGGCGCGCGGCGGACGGGGGCGGCCGGATCCGGTCCAGGTCCAGCGGGGGGAGGTCGGCGCGGGCCGCCTCCAGCTCGCGGGCGTGGCGGTGCAGGGCCAGGTGGTCGGCCAGGCCCAGGTCGGCCTCGCCCAGGAGCTGCCGCTCCAGGTCCAGCCGGGACGGGCGGTCGCCCTGGTTCAGGTCGAGGCGGATCATGGCAGCACCAGGAGCAACAGCGCCGCGCCCGCCGCCACCAGGGGGCCGGCCTTCTGCTGCGCGCGGGCCAGGAAGTCGTTCAGCCGCTTGCGCACGGTGGGCACCGAGAGGCCCACCAGCCGCGCCGTCTCCTCCTTGCTCAGGTCGTCGAAGAACAGGTGCACGACGATGGCCTGGGTCTGCTCCTCCTCGTCCTGGAGCAGGGCGCGCACCGTGTCGCGGTCCTCCCACCGCTCGGCGCTGAGCACCCTGCCGGACAGCCCCTCCAGCAGCGCGTGGTGGCGGTCCTGCTTGTCGGCGCGGCCCCGGCGGTTGCGGAGCTGGTTGAGGCACCAGTTCGTCGAGATGCGGTACATCCAGGTCAGGGGCGAGGCGTCCTGGCGGAAGCCGTCCCAGTGCTGCACCACGCGGGCGAAGGTCTCCTGCACGGCGTCCATGGCCTCCTCCTCGTCGCCGAGGATCCGCCGGCACCGGTGGAGGATGACGGGCCCGTAGCGCTCGTAGAGGTGGCGCAGCTCGGGGTCGGTCGGGGGCATCGGCGGCTCCATCAGGTTGGACCCACGGGCGCGCAGGATCGGAAAGGGCCGGTGCAGGCGGGCGCGATCAGCCGCCGGATCGGTCGGGTCCCAGCGCCATGCCGACGCCGAGGTCGAGCTGGCCGTAGACCGCGGGGCCGCGGTCGTCGGGGAAGCCGACGGCGGCGGCCTCGGCCCAGGCGGAGAAGCGGCCCTCGGTCTCGTGCGGCAGCAGGGTGGCGCGCAGGCCCAGGGCGACCTCGCCGCCGCTGCGGTGGCGGATGCCGGGGGCCGAGCCGACGGTGGACTCCAGCGGGCGCTCGGTCAGCACCTCCCACGGCGTCTCGTGGCTGTGGACGAAGCCCACGCGGGCGTAGGGCACGCCGGGCTCCCAGCGCGCTCCCAGGCTGATCTGCGTCACCTCGCGCAGGTCGTTGGCCAGCAGCCCGGTGCGGCCGCCCAGGTCGACGGCGAAGTCGCCGACGTGGAACAGCGCCCGCACGCCGCCGAAGCCGCCGCCGGTGGTGCCGTGCAGGGCGACGTCGGAGGAGGAGGCCGGGCCGACCGCGCCACCCAGGCTCAGGCCCAGGGTGACGGGGTGGTCGGGCGCGGATCCACCGTCGGCGGCGCGGGCCGGGGTCATCAGGGCGAGCAGCAGCAGGGGCATGGCGTCTCCAGCGGCCCCGCTGGCAGATCCTCCGCGTCCTCGCTTCCCGCAGGGCGGGGCTCAGCGCGGGTCGTCGGGCAACAGCCAGGGCGGGTTCTCGGCGAAGGCCTGGACGGCGTGGTCCACGAAGGCGCGCACGGCGGCCGAGAGGTGCTTGCGCGTCGGGTAGACCGCGTAGATCCCCGTGTTGTCGTGGGCGATCTGGGGCAGCACGCGCACCAGCCGTCCGTCCGCCAGCTCGTCGCCGACCAGGAAGCTGGGCACGCGGGCGATGCCCAGGCCGGCCAGCGCCGCGTCGCGGGCGATCTCCAGGTCGTTGACCGCCAGGCGGCCCTTCACGGCGACCCGGTCGCCGCCCAGCGGCCAGGCCAGCGAGCGGGTCTCGTTGCTGACGACGATGCACTCGTGGCGGGCCAGGTCGGCGGGCGAGGCCGGCGCGCGGCGGCTGGCCAGGTAGGCGGGGCTGGCCACGAGCACCATGTAGACCGGCCCCAGGCAGCGGGCGACCAGGTCCGCCTCGGTCAGGGTACCGGCGCGGATCGCCAGGTCGTAGCCCTCGTCGACCAGGTCCACGAAGCGGTTGACCAGGAGCAGCTCGACGTTGACGTCGGGGTGGGCCTGCATGAAGCTGATCACCACCGGCGAGAGGTGGCGCTGCCCGAACAGCACGGAGACCGTGATCTTCAGTGTCCCGCTGGGCTTCTCCTGGCGGCTGGTGACCAGGCGCTCGGCGTCCGCCGCCTCGGCGACCAGGGCCGCGCAGCGGTCGTAGTAGGCCTGCCCGACCGCGGTGGTGCGCACCACGCGGGTCGTGCGGTGCAGCAGCCGCACACCCAGCCGGTCCTCGAGGCGCGCGACCTTGCGGCTGATCGTGGACTTGGGCAAGCCGAGCGTGCGGGCGGCGCCGACAAAGGAGCCCTCCTCGACCACCTTGACGTAGACGACCATCTCGTTCCAGTCGAGCATCGGGACCTCGGGCAGGGACCTGTCCCGCCATCATTAGTCCAGGACCGCGTCCACCGTCACCCGATCTCGACGCGGACCCCCGCCTCGGCGCTCGCCAGCAGCGTGTCGTCGCCCTCGCCCAGGACCTCGACCACGACGCGGTGCAGCCCCTCGACGGCGTCCAGGACCAGGTCGAGGGCGTAGCGGCCCTCATTGTCGCACCGGAGCTGGCCCAGGCGCAGGTGGCCCTCCGCGGCCGGGGAGAGGACGGTGCAGCCGGCCCGGGTGTGGACCTCGACCCGCAGGCGGGCGGCCGGGGGCAGGTCGGCGGGCAGGAGCACCGGCAGCCGGTCGCCGGGGCGCCAGGGGCCGGCGTCCAGGTGCAGGGCGCCCAGCGAGATCGCGCCGCGGTGGGCGGCCAGCCAGGGGCCGGTGGAGGCGGGCGCGGCCAGCGCGCGGCGGGCCTGGGCCTGGCGCGCGGCCAGGCCGGGGCGGGCGGCGGCGCGGCGCAGCGCGAGGGCGTCGCCGGGCTCCAGGGCGAGGGCGGCGTCGGCGTAGGGCAGGCGGGTCCGCATGAGGGGCTCCTCGGTGGCGGGGGAGCCCCTGGCAGGGGCGGGCGGTCCTCGCTTCACGCGTCGGCCTCCTCGTCCCGGGCACCGCTGGCCGGCGGCGAGGGGGCCCCGGCGGCGAAGTCGGCCAGGCGCTCGACGAAGGCGTCGACGTGCTTGCGCGGCAGGGGGATCGCGCTGTGGTCCCAGTCGGGCAGCAGGGCGGCGTGCAGCAGGGCCTTGCGCTGGCGGCCCGGGGGCACCAGGGAGACCCGCGCGCAGACCGCCCGCAGGGCCTCGGTGTGGTCGTCCAGGCCCCCGTCCGCCAGGTGCTCGCGCAGGCGGGTGTAGCCCCGGCTGCGCAGGGCCAGGGTGCCCGGATCGGCCAGGTGGTCGGGGGCCTCGGCCAGGTAGCGGTAGAAGCGCGCCGACAGGCCGCGGCCGCCGCCGGTGAGCCAGGCCTCCAGGTCGGGCCAGCAGCCGCGCCCCAGCAGGTTGAGCAGCAGGGTCGTCACGGCCGGCGCCGCGGTGTCGGGCAAGGGCGGCAGGGGCGGCGCGGCGGGCTCGGGCAGCTCGCAGGCCGGCGGCCGCATGCGGTCGGGGTCGAAGCCGAAGCCGACGCGGGCCTCGCGCCAGGCCCAGTCCCAGGCGTAGCGGGCCAGGGCGGCGGCGGTGCGGGCGCGCAGGCCGGGCAGGGCCAGGACGGCGTCGCGCAGGCGCTCGGGCTCGGCGCGGGCGACCACGCGCAGGCGGCCGCGGATGCGGGACCGGTTGGCACGCACGACGGCCCAGCCGGGCAGCCCCAGCTCGTGCTCGACCGCGCGGCCCTCGCAGAGCGAGGCCGACACCCGCAGGGCGACGACCAGCTCGACGCCCTCGGCCAGCAGGTCGGGGGACAGCCGCGCCGGGTCGGGATCGCCGTCGCCCAGCAGCAGGCGCCAGGCCTCGGTCCAGGCGCTGCGCCCGCGGACGCAGGCCGCGACCTGCTCCCAGCCCGCCGGCCCCAGCGCCCCGGCCAGCGCGGCGACCGGCTCGCCCCGCGTCTCCACCAGGCGGGCCGCCAGGTCGACGTGGGCGCCCCAGGACAGCGTCTCCAGCGCCTCCAGCGCCTGCTCGGCCCGCAGGTCGGCCACCGAGGGGGGCAGGCCCAGCGACAGGGCCACGCCGCGGAAGGACCGCCGCACCTCGGGGCCGAAGGCCTTGCGCACGCGGTCGGCCACGCCGGGATCGAAGCCGCGGTCGAACATCGCCGCCCACAGTCGGCCCGTCGCCTCGTCCCGCGGGTCCGCCGGGAAGGAGGCGGCCGACCAGGCCCGCCGCTCGCGCAGGGCCACCTCCTCGCCGAGCCGGGCCAGCAGGTACAGCCCCGCGGCGTCCAGGGCCGGCCCCGGCACCGGCTCGGCGGCCGGGTCGGCGGCGGCGCGGCGGGCGGCCTCCAGCGCCAGTCGGTCCCACTCCGCCTCGGGCAGGGGGGCCGGGGGCGGGTCCGGCGGGTCGCCGAAGGCCCACAGGGCCAGCGCCCGGGTCTGCGAGCTGTCGGCCACCCGCAGGCCCTCGACCACCGCGGTCACCACCCCGGGGCGGCGGGCCCAGGTCCAGCTCTCCAGCAGGCTGTCGGCCGCCTTGGGGCGGCGGATCGCCCGGCGCGCCAGGCCGGCCCGCAGGTCGCGCAGGGTCAGCCAGCGGGCCAGGTCCAGGTCGGGGACCGAGGGGCCCGGAGAGGACGGGTCGCCGTCCGGCGGGTCGGCAGGAGGGGGCGGGCGAGGGGTCGCGGTCACGCCGCGAGCGTAGCAACGGCCCGCCGCGATAGGCCACCCGCTCGCACCGGAGGTCCCGTGCCCGAGATCCCCTCGCACTTCGACCACTACATGACCCAGATGGCCGACTGGCCGGCCTCCTTCTTCCTCGACCTGGGCCTGGCCGCGCACGCGCCGCTGCCGCGCCTGACCCGGCGCCTGCACGTCACCGCCTCGCTCAAGCGGCCGCGCGCCGACGGCCTGCGCGACCGGCTGGAGGCCAACGAGCTGCACGCGATGGAGGACGAGGTCACGCGCCAGGTCGAGCGCCTGGGGGGCCGCTACGTCGGCCGCATCACCTGGCAGGGGCGCAGCGACGCGATCTTCTACCTGCCCGGCGACGTCGACGACCTCTCGGCGGTGGAGGAGGCGACGGGCGACTACGACGCCACGCTGCGGCTGGAGGAGGACCCCGAGTGGCGCTTCTTCCGCGAGTTCCTCATGCCCTCGCCCTACCAGCACCAGACCATGCTGAACCGGCGGGTGCTGGCGGTGCTCTCGCAGCAGGGCGACGACCTGGACTGTCCGCGGCGGGTCGATCACACCTTCCTGTGTCACACCCCGACCCCGCTGCACCAGCTCAGCGGCGCCCTGGCCGAGCGGGGCTTCTCCTGCGAGACGCTGGGGCGCTCGGAGAACGGGGAGCACGTGCTGCACTGCTGGCGGGAGGAGGCGCCCGCCTTCCCGCGCATGGACGAGGTCGTGGCCGAGATCTTCCAGATCATGCCGTCGGTGGTGTCCTATGACGGCTGGGGCTGCGGCCTGGTCCCGCGGGCCTGACGCCGCGGTGCCGACGCTATCCTGTGTCGTGACCGAGGCGGTCGCGCCCGAGCGGCTGGACCGCGTCGCCCTGGCGCTGTTCGGGGTGCTGGCCAGCCCCTCGCAGGTGCGCAAGCTGGCCCGCAAGGGGAGCGTCCGCCTCGACGGCGAGGTGGTGGGCCCCATGACGACGGCCCGGCCGGGCCAGGTGCTGGCGATCACGCTGCCCGAGCCTCGCCCGGTGGCCCCGGTCGCGGTCGAGGTGCCGATCGTCCACCTCGACGACTGGCTGGCGGTGGTGGACAAGCCCGCCGGCCTGGTCACCAGCGGCTGGCAACGACGGACCCTGGCGCACGCCCTGGTGTCGCTGCTGCCGCCCTCGCCCCTGCCCGACGCCCTGGTGCAGCCCCACCCGGTCCACCGCCTGGACGCGCGCACCCGCGGCCTGGTCCTGGTCGCCCGCAGCTTCGGCGCCGACGCCGCGCTCTCGGTGGCCTTCGCCGAGCGCCGGGTGCGGAAGCGCTACCTGGCCCTGCTGCGCGGGGCGCTGCCGGGCGAGGGGGTGGTCGAGCGGGAGGTGGAGGGCCAGCCCGCCCGCAGCCGGTGGCGCTCGCTGCGCGTGGATCCGGCGCCCTTGACCGGCCACGTGACGACGGTCGAGCTGTGGCCCGAGACCGGGCGCAAGCACCAGCTCCGGCGGCACATGGCCGCGCTGGGACACCCGGTCCTGGGGGACGGTCGCTACACCGAGGAGGGGCCGGTCCTGCGCAGCCAGGGCCTGATGCTGGCGGCGGTGGGCCTGGCCTTCCCGCACCCTGGCACCGGCCAGGTCGTGACCGTGGAGCTCGAGGAGCCCGAGAAGTTCCGGACCTTCCGCGAGCGGGCGATCCGGCGGGCGAGCCGGGGGGGCGCGGGAAGCTGAGACGCCGGCCGGCCGAGGAGCACCCGGCCCGCGGCGCGCGGCGGGCTGGGTGCTCCACGGCCGGCTACGTGGGGACCATGCCCTCGCTCTTCGGCCTCACGGCCGCCTTCGGGGCCCCCCTCCCCGAGCTGATCTCCGAGCTGCTGCGCTTCCAGGCCGCCGATCCCGAGCCCTACCACGAGGGCTTCGAGCTGGCCGAGGTGGACGCGCGGAGCCTGCTGCCCGACCCCCTGCCCCGGGACGGCCGCCGCCTGCTGCCGTTTGGCGTCAACGGCCTGGGCGGCACCTTCGCGCTGTGGGCCGGGCCCGACCAGCCCCTCGAGCAGGCGCCGGTGGTCTACCTCGACCCCGAGGGCCACGAGGACATGGTCGTCACCCGCAACCTGCGCGACTTCCTGGCCTGGCTGGCGCTGGACCAGGAGGATCCCGTCCGCCTGCTGGACCCCGACGACCACGAGGCGCTCCTGCTCGAGAACGGCTGGTCGCACTCTCCGCGCTGGCCGGACCTGGTCAAGTGGCTGCGCGAGCGCTTCGACCTGCGGCCGCCCAAGGACCCGATCCGGGCCCAGGAGCGAGCCGAGGATGCCTGCCCCGGGTTCCGCGCCTGGATGGGGCACGACGACGAAGACCCGGTCCCGGTGCCCTCGACCGCCCCGCCGGCGCTGCGCGAGGCGGTGGCCGTGGGAGACGTGGGCGCCGTGGCGCGGCACCTGGACAAGGGCGTGGACCCTCGCCAGCCGGAGGTGCGGGACGCCATCGAGCGGGCGATCCGCCTGGGCCGGGACGACGTGCTGGCCGTGCTGCTGTCCAAGGGCCTCGATCCCGAGCTGCGCCTGTCGTACGACAACACCTTGCTGTTGTACGCCGCGCTGTACGGACGGAGGGGTTGCGTGCGGCGGCTGCTGGAGGCCGGCGCCGACCCGGACGCGACCAACGAGCTGGGCGAGACCGCCGACCTGCTCGCCCAGGACAACCCGCCGGACGTGGCGGCGGCGGTCCAGGCCCTGCTGGACCAGGCGCGGGCGGGGCGGACGGGCTGAGCCTCCTCTTTCCGTTCCGCCGGCGTCGCGGGTCTGACTGTGCGGACCTGGAACGCAAGGAGCACCCCATGGACCATCGCCCCGCCTCCTCTCCCCACCTCTCTGCCCTCCTGCCCCTCGCCATCGCGCTCTCCGCCTGCTCGGCCTCGACCGATGACCTGACCGGGGTGCTGCCCGACGACCGGGTGCTCGTGAACCTGGACACCTCGGGCGCCCAGGCCTTCGCCGCGCGGGCCGAGCTGGGCGAGTGGTCGGAGTTCTACCTGCAGACCGCGGAGACGACCGACAACGTCAACGGGCTCATCGGCAACGTGCTGACGCTGGTCGACACGCTGGTGCACCTGGAGCCCACCTCCGTCAACCGCCGGCAGCACACGGCGACCTGGGGCCCCTACAGCGACACGCTGGACCCGGTCGAGACCCGGCTGACGGTGGCCTACGACGCCGAGACCGACGTGCACACCTGGTGGTTCGACCAGTGGCCCAAGGGCGGGGACGGGAGCGACCCCACGGTGGTCGTCGCGGGCGAGGTGGACGCGGGCGCGACGCGCGAGGACAACACCGGGCGCTTCGTGGTCGACTTCACCGCCATCGCCGCGCTGGACCCGACCGCCGACGCGTCGGGCACCTTCGTGAGCGAGTACGACATCGACCCTGACGGCGTGGCCGCCGCGGCCGTCTTCCAGGACTGGGTGGACCTGGACCACCCCGCCGACCCCGTCGACGCCGCCTACGTCTACGAGCAGACCGACGCGGGCGACGGGTCGATGGACCTGGCCTGGCAGGCCGACTACCTGGAGGACGGCACGCTGGACGTCTACGTGCTGCGCAGCCGGTGGCTGGCCACGGGCGCCGGCCGCGGGGACGCCGTGCTGGCCGAGGGCGGCGAGGAGCTGCTGGGCGCCGCCAGCGAGTGCTGGGACGAGGGCTTCGACCTGGTCTATCGGGCCAGCTCCTGGGAGGGTGAGCAGGGCGAGGTCGGCGCCTGCGCCTTCTCCGAGGCGGCCTGGCCGGAGTAGCCCCCGCTCCGCCGCGGGCGGGTAGGATGCCGGCCATGCACCTGCTCCTGCCCGCCCTGCTGCTGTCCTGCTCGGACTATGGCTTCAACCCCGGCAAGCCCGACAACCTGGACGACACGGGCGCGCCCGACGGACCGGTGGACGACTGCGCGGACATGGTCGATCCGGGCACCTACCGGGTGACGGTGGACGAGCGCTGCCTGAACGAGCCGGGGGTCGGCAGCTTCTCGCCCGTGGTCGAGTGGCAGTGGCAGGAGAACCCGGTGCACCCGGGCTACGACGACATCATGGCGACCCCCGTCATCGCCAACCTGTCCGACGACGACGGCGACGGGGACGTGGACCAGGACGACGTCCCGGACATCTGCTTCACCTCCTTCGCCAGCGGGGCCTACACCTCGCCGGGCGCGCTCACCTGCATCTCCGGTGACGGCAGCGGGACCCTCTGGTCGATCACCTCCGCCGGAGGACACGGGGTCTACGGCTCGGGCGGGGTGGCCATCGGCGACCTGGAGGGCGACGGCTCGCCCGACGTCTGCGTCGCCAGCACCAGCAACGCCGTGCTGTGCCTGGAGCGGGACGGCAGCTTCAAGTGGGCCGGCGGGGTCGAGGTCAGCTACGTCGGCTGCCCGGCCATCGCCGACCTGGACGGCGACGGCCGGGCCGAGGTGCTCTACGGCCGGGAGATCCTCTCCTCGCGGGGGGAGCTGCGGGCGACCGGGGCCGCCGGCAGCGGCTACAAGATGTCCTTTGCCGCCGACATGGACGGCGACGGCGACCAGGAGGTCGTCGCGGGGAACACGGTCTACCACCACGACGGCAGCGTGCTGTGGCAGGCGGCGACCAGCGACACGATGGGCGCGGTGGGCGACTTCGACCTGGACGGGCGGCCCGAGGTCGTGCTGGGGGGTGGCGGGCTGGTGACCCTGGTGGGCAACGACGGGGTCGTGCGCTGGTCGGTCTCGGTCCATGGCGGCGGCAACGGGGGCCCGCCGACCATCGCCGACTTCGACGGCGACGGCCTGCCCGAGGTGGGGGTGGCCGGCGCCAGCTACTACACGGTCTACGACACCGACGGCGCCGTGCTGTGGGCCCAGCCGGTCAGCGACTACAGCAGCAACGTGACCGGCTCGTCGGTCTTCGACTTCGAGGGCGACGGCGCGGCCGAGGTGGTCTACGCCGACGAGCACACGCTGTGGGTCTACGACGGGGCGACGGGCGCCATCGAGCTGTCCGAGGCCGGGCACGCCTCGGGCACGCTCTACGAGTACCCGCTGGTGGCCGACGTGGATCACGACGGCAGCACCGAGATCATCCTGGCCAGCAACGACTACGGCATCGACGGCTGGAACGGCATCACGGTCATCGGGGACGCCTCCTCGACCTGGGCGCCGGCCCGGCCCGTGTGGAACCAGTTCGCCTACCAGATCACCAACGTGGACAACGACGGCGGCATCCCGGCGGCGCCGGAGGAGAACTGGTTGACGTGGAACAGCTTCCGGGCGGGCGGCACCGAGCTGGGCCCCTCGCACTGGCTGGCGGACCTGCGGCCGGCCGAGCCCAGCCGCTGCCTGGACCTGTGCGCGGCGGACCTGGTGGTGCTGTACGTGCCCGTCGAGAACGGCGGCCTGCTGGGGACCCGCGACTTCCAGGTCTCGCTGGTGACCGCCGAGGGCGAGGTGGCCTGGTCGGAGTCGGTGGAGGGCCTGGAGGCGGGCGCGGGCACCTGGCTGGGGCCGATCGAGATCGGGGAGCGCGCCTGGGGCCGGGGCGAGCTGTCCCTGGTGGTCGACGACCTCGACGGGGTCGACGAGTGCGACGAGCGGGACAACGCGCGGGAGCTGGGGACCTGGCCCTGCGAGTGAGGGCCGGGCCGCGCGGGCGAGGGTGTGGAACGCGGCGGGCCGGTGCGGCGGAGACGCGTGGGGCTGTTTGGACGATTGTCGGCCGGGAACCGCTGCTGTTTGCGGTTCGATCCGTGGCGTTCCACGTGGAACGCGCGCCGCGGGGTGGTTCCACGGCCCCGGCGCCGCGGTTCCCCGCCGTCACCACCTCGCTCGCCCGTCGCCCTGCGATAGGCCGCGCCCACCTCCGGAGGAACCGTGGAAGCCCAGCACCCCGAGCTCGAGCCCGTCTTCGACGCCATCCGCGACGGCCGCCTGGACGTGGCCCTCACCGTCGCCCAGGAGCTCGCGCGGACCGCGCAGGGCCCGCTGCAGGTCGAGGCGCGCCGCCACGTCGGCCTGTGCTTCTTCCACCTGGGCGACTACGCCTCGGCGGTGCCGAGCTTCCTGCAGGTGGCGCAGGCGACCGGCGAGCGCCAGGCCTGGTTCGTGCTCTCCCTGGCGCGCACCCTGGCGGGCGACGCGCCCGGCGGCGCGCGCGACTTCGAGCGGGCCCTGGCCGCGCCGGAGCCCCCCTCGGCCGACGGCAGCCGGCAGCTCACCGAGCACTTCATGCGCTTCGACTACATGCACGTGCTGGTGGACGCCTGGCAGTGGCAGCGCGCGCGCGACCAGCTCGACATCCTCGCCGGCGCCATCCGCGGGCTGCCTGCGCACGACAACGAGTTCCTGTTCGACCGCGGCTACCCCCTGCTGGGGGACCTGCTGGACGGCGGGCTGCGCGTGCTGGAGATCGTGCCGGACAGCGATCCCTTCGCCTGGCTCAAGGAGCTGCGGCGCGACCTGAGCGCGCCGGGGCGGCAGAAGGTGGACCAGGCGCTGCAGGCCCTGGGCCGGAAGGTCGGCGGCCCCCGGTGACCGCTCCGGCGTGTTCCCCGTGGAACCGCTGAGGTAGGTTGAAACGGCGCTGTTGACGGGTCAACTGCGCGGGCGTTCCTCAGGCGCGCGACAGCGCCGCGCGGGCCGAGAGGCGGTCCAGCTCGCGCTGCGCCAGCTTCAGCTCGGCCAGGGCGTCGGGGTCGCGGCGGTCGATCCACGCCGGCAGCGCGTCGGCCGAGGCCAGCGCGGCCTGGGCCTCCAGCCGCCGGACCTCCAGCTCCCGGCGGCGGAGGTTCCACGTCAGCAGCAGGCCGAGCGCGGCCAGGCAGGCCGTGACCGGCATGCCGAAGAGGATGAAGACGATGGCGATGGCGGTCAGGTCCACGGGCGCACCTCGCGCGCCCGTACGCGCCGGGCGCCGGCTTGTTGCAGGCCCGCCGCGGTCCGCGCGCCGCGCGCCGCCGGACATCGCCTGTCCGCTTGCCCCGGTCCCCTCCGGGCGCGCCAGGGTTACCTCCTCCTCGCCCCGGGGAACGTCATGGCCACCTTCCGCCTCGCCTCGCCCTACCAGCCCGCTGGCGACCAGCCGCAGGCCATCGCCGAGCTGTGCGCGGGGGTCGACGCCGGCCTGAAGCACCAGGTGCTGCTGGGCGCGACCGGCACGGGCAAGACCTTCACCATGGCCAACGTCATCGCCCACGCCGGCCTGCCGACCCTGGTCCTCTCCCACAACAAGACGTTGGCCGCCCAGCTCTACGGCGAGTTCAAGGCGCTGTTCCCCGACGCGGCGGTCGAGTACTTCGTAAGCTACTACGACTACTACCAGCCCGAAGCCTACGTCCCCGCCAGCGACACCTACATCCAGAAGGACTCGCTCATCAACGAGCAGATCGACCGCCTGCGCCACCGGGCGACGCGGGCCCTGCTCGAGCGCAACGACGTGATCATCGTGAGCAGCGTCTCGTGCATCTACGGCCTGGGAAGCCGCGAAGCCTACGACGACATGCTGCTGCACCTGCACCGGGGCGACCACGTCCCCCGGCAGAAGATCCTCGCCAAGCTGGTGGACATCCTCTACGACCGCAACGACCAGGACTTCCACCGGGGGACCTTCCGCACCCGCGGCGACGTGATCGAGGTCTTCCCCGCCCACGAGGAAGACCGCGCCTACCGGATCGAGCTGTTCGGCGACGAGGTGGAGCGCATCAGCGTGATCGACCCGCTGCGCGGCACCCGGATCGAGGAGCTGGACAAGGTCGCGATCTACCCGGCCAGCCACTACGTCACCCCGGCCGAGGCGCTGCAGCGGGCCGTGCAGAGCATCCGCGCCGAGCTGACCGAGCGGCTGCAGGTGCTGCGCGAGCGGGACTGGCTGCTGGAGGCGCAGCGGCTGGAGGAGCGGACCCTGTTCGACCTGGAGATGATCGAGGAGACGGGCCGCTGCAACGGCATCGAGAACTACAGCCGGCACCTGTCGGGGCGACCGACGGGGGACCCGCCGCCCACGCTCCTGGAGTACTTCCCCAAGGAGTGGCTGCTGGTCATCGACGAGAGCCACGTCACCGTGCCCCAGGTGGGCGGGATGTTCCACGGCGACCGCAGCCGCAAGGAGACCCTGGTCCGCCACGGCTTCCGGCTGCCCAGCGCCCTGGACAACCGGCCCCTGCGCTTCGAGGAGTTCGAGCAGCTCCTGCACCAGGTCGTGCACGTCAGCGCCACGCCCGGCAGCTACGAGCTGGGCCAGACCGGCGGCGCCGTGGTCGAGCAGGTGATCCGGCCGACGGGCCTGCTGGACCCGCAGATCTACCTGCGCAGCGCCGCCACCCAGGTCGACGACCTGCTCGACGAGGTGCGGCAGGCGGCCGGGAAGGGACAGCGCGTGCTGGTCACGGTGCTCACCAAGCGCATGGCGCAGGAGCTGACCGACTACTACCAGGAGCTCGGCGTCCGCTGTCGCTACCTGCACAGCGACATCGACACGCTGGAGCGCATGGAGATCCTGCGCGACCTTCGCAACGGCGTCTTCGACGTGCTCATCGGGATCAACCTGCTGCGGGAGGGGCTGGACATCCCCGAGGTGGCGCTGGTCGCGATCCTCGACGCCGACAAGGAAGGCTTCCTGCGCAACCAGACCAGCCTGATCCAGACGATCGGGCGCGCGGCGCGCAACGTGGACGGTCGCGTCCTGCTCTACGCCGACCACGTGACGCCCAGCATGCGGGCGGCGATGGACGAGACGGAGCGGCGCCGGCAGAAGCAGCAGGCCTACAACCTGGCCCACGGCATCACGCCGGAGACGATCCGCAAGGCCGTCGAGAGCCCGCTGGCGACCCTGCTCGACGCCGAGCGCATCGTCGTGCCGAAGGACAAGGCCCGCGGCGAGGCCGACGAGCTGAACCTGCAGAGCCTGCCGGGCACGGTCAAGCGCCTGCGCAAGCAGATGCAGGAGGCGGCGAAGCGGCTGGAGTTCGAGAAGGCGGCCGAGCTGCGCGACCGGATCCGGGAGCTGGAGCAGTGGGCGCTCGATGTGACGGGCGACGGGGACGCGCCGGTGGGGGGCGCATGAGCGAGGCGCGGGCGCGGGTGCGGCGGCCGTACGCCTTCCGCGGCCGCCACCTGACGACCATCGACCTGGCCGAGCAGGTCGAGCGCCACGCGGCGCTGCGAGAGCTGCGGCAGGCGCTCGCGCCCCGCCTGGGCGCCCAGGCGGCCCAGGAGGAGGTCGAGGCGACCCTGGCCCGGTCCCTCGACGACCTCGGCGACGACCTGCTGGCCGAGGCCGCGCGGGACATCGACGCGATCCTGCGCACCTGGAGCCGCCTGGCGGACGCCTACCGCTCGGCCGGCGACCGGGCCGAGATGGGGCGCATCGCGCTGGAGCTGGGCGACCTGCCCGGGCGCCTGGAGGAGCGGGTGCACCTCGTGCCCAACGCCGGGGGCCTCATCGACGCGGCGATCCCGACCAGCCTGGTGGCGCGGCTGCGCTACCCGGTGGCGGCGGGGCGCGTGACGCCCGAGCAGCTCACCCAGCTCGGGCAGCGGCTGAAGGAGGCGATGCCGCGGGCGATCTCCCAGGACCTGCTGCGGGCCGAGGCCCTGGAGCGCCTGGTGCAGGAGGCGGTCGCGCCGCTGTTGATGGGGCTGCGCGCCCAGGCGGCCTTTGCGGCGGACCCGGCGGCCCCGGACGCGGCCGTGGCGGCGCCGGCCGACCTGGGGGGCGGGGGGTGGCTCACCCGGCCGCCGCCCGACCTGGCGCGGACCTTGTCCAGCGGCGCCCTGCAGCTGGAGCGCACCTGGGCGCCGCGCCCGCCGCCGACCCCCGACCACCTGCCCCAGGCCATCGAGTCCATCGCGCTCGCGGCGGACGGGACCTGCGCGATCTGGGGCCCCTGGGAGCCATGGCTGCACGAGCTGGGGGGAGCGGAGGCGGCGCGGCGGCTGGGCCCGGTCGACGGGCGGGCGTGGTGGCGCCACTGCCTGGCGGCGGCCATGTGTCCGGACGGCCGGCGGGCGGCGACCGGGGGTGCGGGCATCACGATCTGGGACCTGGCGACCGGGCGCGCGCAGGTGGACCTGGGCGAAGCGGAGCTCGAGGAGCTGTACGCCCTGGCCTTCAGCCCCTGCGGCCGCTGGCTGGCCGCGGTCGGCGCCACCAGGCTGGTGCAGGTCTTCGACAGCCTGACGGGCATCCCGGCCTGGATCGCGGACCTGGACGAGCCGGCGCTGTGCGTGGCCTGGAGCCCCGACGGGCGGCGGGTGCTCAGCGGCGGGTGGAGCGGCGCCCTGACCCTGCACGACGCGCAGAGCGGCGCGCTGGTGGCCCGCTTCGACGACGTGGGGGGCAGCATCAACGCCGTCGCGGTCGATCCCTCGGGGCAGCTCGTCGCGACGGGGGCCGGGTCCGGGTGCAGCCCCGGAGGGCGCCTGCACAAGGGTGAGGTCGGGCTGCGGCTGTGGGACGCCCACAGTGGCGCGGTCGTGCGGGACGTGCGGGGGCCCCGCCACGCGGTGGCCCAGGTCGCGATCAGCGGCGATCAACTGCTGGCGATCGTGGAGGACGGCACCCTGCGCGCCTGGCGGCTGCGGGACGGCAGGCCCTGCGGCAGGGTGGACCTCACCCTGGTCGACGACCGCCCGACCGCCCTCGCCGCGGCGGGCCACCGCGTGCTCGTGGGCACGCAGGCGGGCTGGGTGGCGGCCTTCGCGCTGGAGGAGGGGGAGTGCCGGTCGTCCTGATCACCGGCTGCAGCCGTGGCATCGGGCGTGCCGCGGCCCTGGCGCTGGCTGCCCGCGGGTGGACCGTGGTGGCCACCGTGCGGGGGGCGGACGGGCGCGCGGGGCTGGAGGCGGCGGGGGTGGAGGTCGAGGAGCTGGACGTCACCGACGCGCAGGCGACCGCCGCGGTGGTCGGGCGCGTGGTGGGGCGGCACGGTGGCCTGGACGCCGTGGTCGCCAACGCCGGCCGCGGCCTGTCGGGCTGCTTCGAGGACCTGGATCCGGACCAGGTCCGCGCCCTGGTCGAGGTGAACCTGCTGGGCGCGATGCACACCGTCCGGGCCAGCCTGCCGGCGATCCGGGCGCGCCGCGGCCGCGTGGTGCTGCTGTCCTCGGTGGCGGGGGCGCGTGGTGCTCCGGGCAGCGGCGCCTACAACGCCACCAAGTTCGCGCTCGAGGGCTGGGGCGAGGCCCTGCGCTTCGAGCTGCTCCCCTTCGGGGTGCAGGTGGTGCTCGTCCAGCCCGGGGCGACGGCGACCGGCTTTGCGGCGGCGCGGCAGCAGGGCGCCCGGGTGGGGCAGGGACCCTACCGCGAGATCTCGGCGCGCCTCTCGACGCTGCTCGCCGAGAACGTCGCCTCGCAAGAGCCGGTGGAGGTCGTCGTGCGCGCGGTGGAGCGCGCCCTGACCGATCGCGCGCCGCCCTTCCGCATCCCGACCGGGCGGGGCACCCGGGCCCAGATCCTCGCCCACCGGCTGCTGCCCTGGCGCCTGTACGAGGGGCTGGTGCGCCGCAAGCTGGCGCTGCCCCCGGCGTCGACGTGAGGCACTGGTCCTTCCGCGGCCACCGCAGCCCGGTGGACCTGGCGGCGACCGTGGCGGCCAGCCCCTCGCTGGCGGGCCGCGCGCGGGCCGAGGACGCGCTGGAGCAGGCGCTGACCGCCTGGGCCGAGGAGCGCCGGACCCAGGTGCTCGCCGAGCTGGCGCGGCTCGTGACCACCTGGCGCGAGGAGGCCCGCGCCGTGCGGCTGACCAAGGTGCGCCGGGCGCGGAGCCCCCGGCTGGACGGCCTGCCCGAGCGGCTGGCCGAGCTGGTCGCCTTCGTGCCCGACGGCGGCGAGATCGTGCGCAAGGTCCTGCCCCGGGGGCTGTGGACCCGCCTGGCCTGGCCCCAGCCCGCGGCGGGGGTCGAGGACCAGGCCCTGGTGGACCTGCAGCGGAGCCTGGAGCGGCGCGTCGATCCGGCGCTGGCCCGCGAGGCGCGCCAGGACCGGGTGCTGGCCGAGGCGGTGGCGCGGGCGGCGCGCAGCCTGGACGGCCGGTGAGAGGGGGCGGGACCCGCACCGGGCAGGGCCGCGATCCGATCCCGAAGGCGCGTCCACCTCGGGTTCGGGGTAGCCTTCCCCCACTCGGACCCGTGCAACCTCACCGGGAGGCGTCGTGCCGCTCACCCTCGCCCTGATGCTGGCCACCGCCGCCGCGAACGCGGGTCCGGCGGCCCCGCTCAGCCGACCGCCCCCCACGGACACGTGGGTGCGGGTGCCCGACGACGCGCTGCTCTGCTCCCACCTCGGGGGCCAGGGCCAGTGCGCGCGCTTCCTGCAGCCCGGCGCCTCCCCGCCGACGGGCGCGGGGCCTCGGCTGGCTCGCGTCGTCGCGGAGCACGGCGACCAGGTCGAGCTGCAGCTCCAGTACGCGCCCGAGCTGGCGGGCTGCGGAGTGCTCGCCGCCCGGGTGAGCGCCCTGCGCCTGCGGGTGTTCGTGGACGCCGACCTGCTGGTCCCGGTCGACCCCGACGCCGCCTGCGTGGACCCCGACGCCGCCACGGACCCGGGGCCGGGCCGCGACCCGGACCTGCGCGCGGCGCGCGTCGCCACGGTGCCGCGCGAGACCTGGGTCTTCTGGCCGGACGGCGCCCTGGCCGGCCGCACCCAGCGCGAGCTGTGGCTGCAGGAAGACCACGGGCTGTACCAGGAGGGGGGGCGCTGGTGCGCGACCTTCGACCTGGGGCCCGACGACGGGGGTGCGGTGACCGGCCGTGCCCTGGACGTCTGCTTCCGGAGTCGTGACATCTCGTTGCGCTGAACGCGCCTGCCCCTTCCCGATGTCGGGTCAGGGCCCGACCCGACTTGCCCCTGCTTTCCGGCCCACGGTACCTTCATCGCTCGCCCGCCGGCCCCGGCTGCCGGTCTCCCTCGAGGAACCCATGAACCCGACCCGCATCACCTGGTTGTTCGGCCTGCTCGGCCTCTCCCTCACCGCTTGCGCGCCCGAGCAGGAGCCGGCGGAGCGTGAAGCCTGGCCCGGCATGGACGAGGGCATGGATCCCGCCGACTTCACCGGCCGCATCGACGTCGAGCTGTGCGACGGCGCCGACAACGACGGCGACGGGTCGACGGACGAGGGCTGCACCGGCGACTGCGACGCCTTCACCACGCGCTCGCCGGACTTCTGGCAGGACGCCACCTGCGTGCTGGACGGCGACGCCACGGGCTTCCGCGGGTACCCGGTCACGGTGGGCAGCCTGGAGTCCTACGACACGGCGGCCGAGATCGCGACGGTGCTGGCGGTGGACCCCGGCGGCAGCGCCAAGCTCAAGCTGCGGCGCCACCTGGTCGTGATGAAGCTGAACGCCACGTACTTCAACCTGTGGGACAAGGACGTCGTCGACTGGAACGGCGACGGGACGATGGACGACGTGCGGTGGCTGGTGGACAAGGCCGACGCCTACTACGACGGCACCTCGACGACCTACCAGACCTTGATGGCCGAGCAGCTCCGCGAGATGAACGGCCTGGGCACCGACCTGCCCCTGTGGTTCGATGAGACCTGCGCGGCTGCCGCCGAGTACTGCGACGGCATCGACAACGACGGCGACGGGTCGACGGACGAGGACTGCGGCTGCGTCGAGACCTGCGGCGACGACTTCGACAACGACGGCGACGGCTCGGTGGACGAGGGCTGCGAGGCCTGCGGCGAGTACCAGAGCCGCACCGAGAGCTTCTGGGAGACGGCGACCTGCGTGGTCGACGGGGACCTGGGCTACGAGGTGCTGCCCATCACGCTGGGCGCGTCCGAGACCTACTCGACCGCCGCATCCGTCGAGTCGATGCTGGTGGCCGCGACCGGCGGCGCCTCGCAGAACCGCCTGCGGCACCAGCTCATGGTGGCCAAGCTCAACCGCGCGGCCTTCAACACCGGCAGCTCGCCGGCCTACGACTGGGGCTCCAACGGCACCGTCGAGACCGTCGACGAGCTGATCGCCATCGCCGACACGCTCTTCGACGGCGGCCTGTTCTGGAAGCAGAACAGCATGACCCTGGCGCTGAAGACGATGAACGAGGCCGGCTCGACCACGCCGATCTACTTCACCTCCACCTGCAGCGGCGAGGCCGAGTTCTGCGACGGCGTGGACAACGACGGCGACGGCACCGTGGACGAGTACTGCGGCTGCGTCGAGGCCTGTGACGGCTACGACAACGACGGCGACGGCTCGGTGGACGAGACCTTCCCGGACGGCTGCCCGACCGAGGAGCTCTGCGACGGCGTCGACAACGACGGCGACGGCGAGATCGACGAGGCCGACGCGGTGGACGCGACCGAGTGGTTCGCCGACGACGACTCCGACGGGCACGGCAACCCCGGCATCTCCCAGACCGCCTGCGACCAGCCGACCGGCTACGTCGACGACGACACCGACTGCGACGACACGGACGGCGCCGTCTACGGCGGTGCGCCCGAGATCTGCGACAGCCAGGACAACGACTGCGACGGCTCGACGGACGAGGATCCGCAGACCACCCGCTACGCGGACGCGGACGCCGACGGCTACGGCGACCCATCGAGCGCCTCGACGGACTGCGACACGCCGGCTGAGTACATCGAGACCGCGGGTGACTGCGACGACACCGACGACACCGTCAACCCCGACGCGGTCGACTGGTGCGACGACGGCATCGACAGCGACTGCTCGGGCGACGAGGTCGGCTGCTACGAGCCGGGCTCGCCCGATGACGCGACCTTCATCGGAGAGGCCTCCGGCGACGACGCGGGCGTGGCGACCGCCCGCGTGGGCGACGTCAACAACGACGGGATCGACGACGTGGTCATCGGCGCCCGCAACAACGACTTCTCGGGGACCGACGCCGGCGCCGCCTACCTGTTCTACGGCCCGGTCACCTACAGCGGCGAGGTCTCGCTCTCCAACGCCGACCTGAAGCTGTACGGCGGCGCCGCCGGTGACAAGGCCGGCCGCACGGTCATCGGTGGCGAGGACCTGGACGGCGACGGCATCGACGACGTGACCATCGGCGCCCCGAACGAGGACACCTCGGGATCCTCGGCGGGCGCGGCCTACGTCTTCTTCGGCAGCACGCTCTCGGCCATCACCGACCCGGCCGCCAGCGTGACCGAGGCCGACGTCATCTACACGGGCCGGGACGACTTCGACTACCTGGCCTCGCGCACCAGCTACTCGGAGCTGACGGGCGACAGCACCGTGGACCTGCTGCTGTCCAACACGGGCGACAGCGTGGGCGGTGCCAGCGCCGGCGGCATCTACATCTACGCCGGTCCGCTCACCGCCAGCGAGACGGCCATCAGCATCGCCAGCGGCACCTGGGCCGCTCGCATCACGGGCGAGACGGCCAACGACCAGATCGGCCTGTTCGTCGGTACCGGCGGCGACGCCAACGGCGACGGCAACGGCGACCTCATCGTCGGCGTGCCCCGCCAGGACGGCGCCGGCACCGACGCGGGCGCCACCTACCTGGTGGCGGGACCGCTGACGGGCACGGTCGGGCTCGGCTCGGCCGACGCCAAGATCGCGGGCTCGGCGGCGGGAGACAAGCTGGGCTCGGCCGTCACCTTCGCCGGGGACCAGAACCTGGACGGCTACGACGACTTCTTCACGACGGCGCCCTTCGAGGACACCGCCGACAGCGACGCGGGCGCGGTGTACCTGGTCTACGGCACGGCCACCCTCTCCTCGCTGGACGGCCTGGACATCGGGTCCGTCGCGTCGGCGACCATCGAGGGCAAGGAGCGCAGCGGCCAGATCGGCTCCTCGGCCGAGGCGGACGGCGACCACGACGGCGACGGGGTCAACGACCTGATCACGGGCGCCAACAACGACGGCCCGGACGCCGAGGGCGCGACCTACCTGTTCTACGGGCCGGTCGCGGGCGCGCTGAGCTGGGCGGACGCCGACTGGAGCAAGCTGGGCGACGCCGCCTACGACCACGCCGGCTCCTTCGTGTCCTACGGCGGTGACCTGCGCGGCCTGGGTGGCGACACCATCATCATCGGCGCCCGCGAGGCCGACGTGGGCGCCTCCACCGACGCTGGCAAGGTCTACCTGATCTTCCAGGCCCTGTAGGCCCCGTCAGACCGGTGGGCGCCAGCCACCCAGGCAGGCGCCCACCAGGTCGAAGCGGTCCTGGCCCCAGATGAGGATGTCGGGGATCGGTCGGCCGCCCGGGTTGTTGGTCCGCACCAGGAAGCTCGGCGCGCCGCAGGCCCCCAGGAGCTCGGCGCGCTCGGTGTTCTGGCGCAGGCGCTCCTTGACCTCGGGCGCGGCGGAGGCCTCGACCAGGGCCGGGTCCAGGCCGTGGGCGGCCAGCACCCCCCGCACGACCTCGTCCTGGCCGATGTCCCGCCCCTCGACCCACAGGGCCCGGTACAGGGCGTGGATCGCGCGTGGCTCCAGCAGGGAGACGCGGAGGGCGGTGACGGTCCGGACCGGGAAGCAGTCGGGGAAGCGCAGGGGCACCCCCCACCAGCGCGCCCAGTCCTGCAGGTCCTGCAGGAAGTAGCGGGCGCGCGCGGCGTTCATCTCGGCGATGGGCACGTTGGGGCTGCCCACCGCGCGGAAGAGCGCGCCCAGCAGCATGGGGCGCCAGGTGAGGGTCGCCTCGTGGCGGGCGGCGATCCGGGCGGCCTGCGTGACGCCCAGGTAGCTGAAGGGACTGGAGAAGTCGTGGAAGACCTCCAGCTCGGAGCGCCCGGCGGGTCCGGGCGGTCGGTCGGCGGCCCCCTCCCGCTGCAGGTCGGGGGGAGCCTCCTCCCGGCAGGACGCGCCCCGCAGGGCCGCTTCGACCAGGTGCAGGCGGTCGGCGCCCCACCACAGCCGGCCCTGGGGCGCCTCCGCGGTCGCGGCCCAGAAGGAGGGGACCCCGAAGGCGCCACGCTCCAGCGCGACCTGGGTGTGGTGGCGCAGCTCCTCCTCCGCTGCGGCCTGGCGCGCGCGGGCCGGGTCGAGCCCGAAGCCGGCGCCGATCCGCTCCAGGGCGACCGGGTCGGCCGGGTCGATCCCCTGGACGTGGATGGCCTCCAGCAGGGCGTGGCCGAGCGCGGGACGGAGCGGCTCGGGCGCGGCCACCAGCAGGCGCATGGCGGGCGCGGCCGAGCCCGGCGGCCGAGGCGTGACGGGCAGGCCGCGCAGCGCGGCCTGGCGCAGCAGGTCCCGCTCGTCCATCGCGGCGCGGGCGGGGGACCAGGCGCTGGCCGGGCGCTGGTCGCCTCCGACGGCGCGCAGCACCTCGTCCAGCAGGGTGGGGCGCCACACCAGGCGGGCGCCGACCCGCAGCGCGACCTCCTCGACCGCGGTGGCGGCCAGCCAGGCCTGCGGGCAGGCCAGGTCGAAGTGGAACTCCAGGTCCATCTCGGGCTCCTCGGGGTGTTCCCGCCGTAGCCTGCGACCTGTGCGGGCGCGTTAGCAGCCAGCCATGGCCCCCGCGGATCGCTCCGACCACTCCTCCGCTCCCTCGGCCGAGGTCCGCCTGGACAAGTGGCTGTGGGCCGCGCGCTGCTTCAAGACCCGGGGGGCGGCGACCGAGGCCTGCGACGGGGGCCACTGCACGGTGGACGGCCGCCCGGGCAAGCCGGGCCAGCGGGTCCGCGTCGGCCAGCGGATCGAGGTGCAGACCCCCGGGGGCCAGCGGGTGCTGGTCGTGGTGGCGCTGGCCGACAAGCGGGGGTCGGCGACCGAGGCGCGCGCCCTCTTCGAGGACCACAGCCCGCCGCCGCCGGTGGTCGACCCGGTGGAGCGCCTGATGCGCAGCCAGCCGGTGTTCGCCCGCACGCGCGGCGCTGGGCGCCCCACCAAGCGCGACCGGCGCCTGCTCGACCGGGAGCGGGGCACGCCATGACCCTGCTGCTGCTGGCCCTGGGTGGGGCGCCCGCGATGGCCGACGACCCGCTGTTCGCGGATCGCGACCCGCCCGAGCAGTCCTCGGTCCGCGTCGCGGGCTCCTTCGGGCTCGGACTGGGCGGCGGCACCAGCACCGCGGGGCTGTCGGCCAAGTATTTCCTGCGAGAGACCCTGGCCGTCCAGGGCGTGGTGGGGGCCGGCTACGGCGCCCGCGACGACGCCGACGGCTGGTCGACCGGCCTGGGCCTGGGCGCCGACCTGCTCTTCGAGGGCCTGTCCTTCGCCGAGCTTGACGACGTCGAGCTGGGGTGGAACGTCGGGCCCGGGCTGGGCCTGTGGGCCTACGACGACCGCGTGGCCCTGGCCGCGGCCGGCGTGGTCGGCCTCGAGGCTTGCGTGCTGACCTTCCCCCTGGACGTCGTGGTGGAGTACCGGCCGCGCATGCTGCTGGCACCCGACGTCGGCTTCGACTGGTTCAGCCTCTCCGGCCACATCCGCTACTACTTCGGCCCGCGCCGGCGGGGCCCCTGACCGGCCCTCGCCGCCCGTGCCACTGACCCCAGGAGGCCCCATGTCGCGCACCCGTGCCCTCATCCTCCCCCTGGCGCTCCTCGCCCTCTCGGGCCCCGCGCTGGCCGATCCCGAGCCGGTCCGTCGGCAGGGGAACTTCGCGCTCGGCCTGGGCGGGGGCACCAGCACGGCCGGCCTGTCGGCCAAGTACTTCCTCCGCGACTCGCTGGCCCTGCAGGGCGTCCTGGGCGCCGGCTACGGCACGGGGCGCTGGGCGGACGGCCCCGGGGGCGGCTGGGACAGCGGCCTGGGGGTGGGCGCCGACCTGCTCTTCGAGATGCCCGCCTTCCACGAGGCGCCCGAGGTCGAGCTGGCCTGGTCGGTCGGTCCGGGCGTGGGCCTGTGGCTGACCGACGACTGGGCGGCGGTGGCGGCCAGCGGGGTCGCCGGCTTCGAGGTCAACGTCAGCGCCGTCCCCATCGACCTGGTCATCGAGTACCGGCCGCGCCTGCTGCTGGTGCCGGACGTGGCCTTCGACTTCGTCAACTTCTCGGGCCACATCCGCTACGTGTTCTGACCGGGCCCCGGGCCGTCGCCCGTGCCGCGGCCCGCACCCCCCCGCGTGTGCGACAATGACACCTCTCCATCGAGGTGCAGCATGTCCGTCCCCCGCGTCGCCCTCCTGCTCTCGCTCGTCCTCCTCCCGGTCACGCTGGCCTGTGGGGACAAGGACGACGGCGACGACACGGGCGCGGGGGACGGGGGTGCCACCGGGGACGGGGGCGGCACGGCGGACGGTGGTGGCACCGGCGACGGGGGGACCTCCCGCACGGACGCCGACGAGGACGGCTACGCGGCCGAGGCCGGGGACTGCGACGACGGCAACCCCGACATCCACCCTGGCGCGTCGGAGGCCTGCAACGGCGAGGACGACGACTGCGACGGCAAGACGGACGAGGGCTTCGACGACACCGACGGCGACGGCACCGCCGACTGCCTGGACGTCGAGGAGTGCGACGGGCTGGACAACGACGGCGACGGCTGGACCGACGAGGACTTCGGCGACGTCGACGGCGACGGGCGGGCCGACTGCGTCGACGCCGAGGAGTGCGACGGCGTCGACAACGACGGCGACGGCCGGGTGGACGAGGGCTTCGACGTGGACGGCGACGGCGTGACGCCCTGCGACGAGGAGCCGGACTGCGACGACGAGGACGCCGCCCGCAGCCCCCTGCTGACCGAGGTGTCGGCCGACGGCATCGACAACGACTGCGACCTGCTCATCGACGAAGGCGCGTGGGGCTACGGCGACCTCGTGATCTCCGAGGTCCTGGTCAACCCCTACGTCACGGGCGACGCCGAAGGCGAGTGGTTCGAGGTGGTCAACCTCTCCGGCCGCGCCGTCTACCTCAACGGCCTGACCATCTCCTCGGACTCCGGCGAGGAGCACGTGGTCGACGCCGACGAGGCGCTGCCGCTCGGCCCCGGCGAGCTGTTCGTGCTGGCCGTCGACGGCGACCCGGACGTCAACGGCCAGGTCGTGGCCGGCTACGACTACGACGAGATCTACCTGCTGAACACCACCGACAGCCTGGCGGTCTCGGCGGGCGACGTGCTGCTGGACGACGTGTCCTGGGGCGGCTCGGGGCCCACCGTGCCCAGCGGCGCCGCCCTGCTGGTCGACGACGTGTACCTCACGGCCGACGGCAACGACGACCCGGACGGGTGGTGCCCCTCGCGGGCCCAGTGGGCGCCGGGAAGCGACCTGGGCACGCCCGGCGACCTCAACGACCTGTGCTCCGTCATCGATCACGACGGCGACGGCTGGTTCATCGACGACGGCGACTGCGACGACCGCGACCCCGACGCCTGGCCCGGCGCGCCGGACGCCTGGTACGACGGCATCGACAGCGACTGCGCGGGGAACTCCGACTACGACCGCGACGGGGACGGCTACGACAGCGACGACCACGGCGGCGACGACTGCAACGACGTCGACGGCTCGGTCAACCCCGGCCAGGACGAGGTCTGCGACGACCGGGACACCGACGAGGACTGCGACGGCCTGGCCGAGGGAGACGACCCGGGGGTGGTCGACGCCGAGACCATGTACGCCGACGCCGACGCCGACGGCTACGGCTCGATGGAGCCCAGCCTGGTCTGCGAGAACTTCGAGGACTACGGCTACGACAGCAGCGACTGCGACGACGAGGACGACCGCGTCTACCCGGGGGCCCTGGACACCTGGTACGACGGGGTCGACAGCGACTGCGCCGGCGACAGCGACTACGACGCCGACGGCGACGGGCACGACAGCGACGCCTTCGGCGGCGGGGACTGCGACGACGGCGACGCGGCGATCAACCCCGACGCCGACGAGGTCTGCGACCCGGGCGACGTGGACGAGGACTGCAACGGCGTCGCCGACGACGACGACCTCGGCACCGTCGACGCGACGACCTACTACCCCGACGAGGACGAGGACGGCTGGGGCAGCGACGCCGACGCCTTCGTGTCCTGCGAGCCGCTGTCCGGCTGGAGCGAGGAGGGCGGCGACTGCGACGACGCCGACCCGGCCATCAGCCCCGACGCGACCGAGACCTGGTACGACGGCGTGGACGAGGACTGCGACGGGTGGGACGACTACGACGCCGACCGGGACGGCTTCGCCTCGGACGCTCATGGCGGCCCGGACTGCGACGACGAGGAGCGCCTCGTCCACCCCTACGCCTACGAGGACGACTACGACCGGATCGACAACGACTGCGACGGCGCGACGGACGGTGACGACGCCGGCACCTACGAGGCGATCACCCTGTCGGACGACTCGGCCAGCAGCATCAGCCTGTCGACCATCTACTTCCCCTTCTGCGGGGACGAGTACACCGAGCTCTACGTCATCAGCAACGGCCGGCTGACCTTTGGCACCAGCAGCACCTCGTACAGCGTCTCGACCTCGGGCATGTACGCGGCGGGCTTCCCCTCCATCGCGGGCTGGTGGGACGACCTCAACCCCAGCTCGGGTGGATCGGTCTACTGGACCGAGCACGACGACGCGGTCAGCGTCTACTTCATCGACGTGCTGGAGTACGGCTCCACCACCTCCTACCAGACCTTCAGCTACCACCTGTTCGGCGACGGCACCTTCGTGCTGGAGTACGACGACATGGGCTCGACCACCGGCCTCGCCGGCTGGGCCTGTGGGGACAGCTCCACCGACCCCGGGGAGACCGACCTGACCGCCGCCATCGCCGACCTGGCCGAGGGGCAGGCGGGCATCGGCACCGGCACCGAGGTCGGCGTCTACGAGTACTTCGCCTCCGCCGACTCGGACGTGGCGGGCCACACGCTGTGGTTCTGCGGCCGCGGCGGCGAGGACGCCGACGGCGACGGCTGGACCGAGGCCTGCGGCGACACCGACGACGACGACGACACCGTGTACCCCCGGTAGGGGGCGGGTGCCGCCAGGGCCGCGGCCCGGGTAGGGAGCGGGGTGCTGCCACCCTCGGAGGCCCCGTGCGCGTCCTGCTGATCAACCCGGCGATGAACATGCGCAAGCTGGGGCGCTTCGCCGGGCTGCTGGAGCCGATGCCCTGCATCGGGCTGGCCTACATCGCGGGCGCGCTCGAGGCCCACGGCGTGCACGTGCGCGTGATCGACATGTTCGCCGAGAAGCTCTCGGGGCAGGAGGTGGTCGACCGCGTCGTGCGCTTCCAGCCGGACATGGTCGGCATGACGGTGCTCACGCCCTCGGCGCCGACCTGCAGCGAGCTGTCCCGCCAGATCCGCGCCCGCCTGCCGGGCGTGAAGGTGGTCTGGGGGGCGGTGCACGCCGACGTCTTCGCCCACGACATCGTGCGCGACGGCGACGCGGACTTCGTCGTGCACCACGACGGCGAGATCACCATCACCGAGCTGGTGGACGCCCTGGCCGCCGACCCGCAGGACCTGGGCCACGTCGACGGCATCACCTGGCGGACGGCCGACGGGCAGGTGGTCAAGAACAAGGAGCGGGCGCTCAACCGCGACCTGGACGCGCTGCCCTACCCGGCCTGGCACCTGTTCCCCTACCACCGCTACGGCCTGCTCCCCTTCGCCGACTTCGCCAAGCCGGTGCTGACCATGGCCGGCAGCCGGGGCTGCCCCTACCGCTGCGACTACTGCTCGCTCATCAACACGGGCGGCAAGGTCTTCCGGCGCCGGGATCCCATCAAGATCGTGGACGAGTACGAGTACCTGGTCGAGCGCTACGGGGTGAAGCAGATCGGCTTCATCGACCCGATCTTCCCCCTGGTGAAGAAGGACCTGGGGCCCCTGTGCCAGGAGCTGGTCCGGCGCGGGCTGGACCAGCGCTGCCAGTGGCTGAGCGAGACGCGTGCCGACCGGCTGGACCCCGAGACCTGCCAGATGATGTACGACGGCGGCTGCCGGCGGGTGCTGATGGGCATCGAGAGCGGCAGCGACATGCTGCTGGGCAACGTGAACAAGAACCTGACCACCGCCAGCGTGCGCGAGGGCGTCAAGAACGCGAAGGCCGCCGGCATCCAGACGGTGGGCCTGTTCATGATCGGCATGCCCGGCGAGACGCCCGAGATGACGCGCGAGACGGTGGAGTTCGCCGTCGACCTGGACGTGGACTTCGCCAAGTTCGCGATCACGGTCCCCTTCCCTGGCAGCAAGCTCTTCGAGGACCGCTGGCAGAAGGACCTGTTCCGCGACGACTGGGAGAACTACACCACCTTCAACCCCGACCCCGACCGGCTGGTGTACCACCCGCCCGGCTACGACCCCGCCGAGCTGATCCGGATGCAGAGCTGGGCGCTGCGCCGCTTCTACATGCGGCCGTCCCAGGTCAAGCGGCAGATGGTCGAGCTGCGCACCATCAGCCCGAAGATGCTGCTCTACGGGCTGTACGGGATGGCGATCTGAGCGGGTTCAGAAGCCGCTGACCTCGACGAAGACCCCGTCGCGGTAGACCACCTGGGCGGCCAGGATGTACTCGTCCTCCTCCGTCACCTCGATCAGCGCCTCGCCCTCCACGCGACCTCCGACCAGGATGACCACCGTGGCCTCGTTGGCGCTGGAGTAGACACTGCCGGGGTAGTCGTGCACGACCACCGTGTAGACCCCGTCCTCGGGCAGGGCGACGTCGATCTGCTCGGGGCCGGTGCCGGCGATGTCGTCTTCGACCAGGATCGGGTTGCCGGACTCACCGGCGGCGCCCCAGTCCAGGCCCGTGGTGCAGTTGACGTAGTAGCAGTCCAGGTCCGTCTCCAGGTCGCCCGTGTCAGCGCCCGGGGCCAGCAGGTGCAGGTCGAGGTCGTCCCCGGAGTGCTCCCAGGTCAGCTCGACGGACAGGGCGTCGATCTCGCTGCCGCCGTCGCCTCCGCCGCCGTCGCCTCCGCCGCCGTCGCCTCCGCCGCCGTCGCCTCCGCCGCCGTCTCCGCCGCCGCCGTCACCGCCACCGCCGTCACCGCCGCCGCCGGCTCCTCCGCCATCGGTGCCGCCGTCGCCGGCTCCTCCGCCATCGGTGCCGCCGTCGCCGGCTCCTCCGCCATCGGTGCCGCCGTCGGGATCGGTGCCGCCGCCGTCGCCCGCGGTCCCGGTGTCCGTGCCGATGTCCCAGCCGCCGCCGCCGCCGTCCCCACCGTCGTCGTCGTCGTCGTCGCCGCTGTCCTTGCCGAAGCAGCCGGTCAGCAGCAGGCCCAGGAGCGGGATCAGGGAGAGGGGAGACAGGCGCATCGTGGTCCTCCGAGGCCTGGGACCTTAGCCCCGAGCGGAGTGCTCCCGCCACGGCCCTCCCTTGACGAGCGGGGACGGGCGGGTCAAGTGGGCCCTCCGCGAGGGGCGCAAGGTGCGCCCCCGCCTTCCACCGGCCCAAGGTGGCCGCGCGGGCGGGTGACCTCGACAGGTCCCCGTCGCCACCCGCGCACGCTGCCCGGCCCGGCCTGACAGGAGCAGACCATGGCGATGACCGAAGAGCGCAAGGCAGAGATCATCCAGACCCACGCGGTGCACGAGGGCGACACGGGCTCGCCCGAGGTGCAGATCGCGCTGCTGACCGAGCGCATCAACTACCTGACCGACCACTTCAAGGTCCACCTCAAGGACCACCACAGCCGCCGCGGCCTGCTCAAGATGGTCGGCCGTCGCCGGCGGCTGCTGGCCTACCTCAAGAACAACTACCCGGATCGCTACCAGGCGATCCTCCAGGCGCTGAACCTGCGCCGGTAGTCGAGCCGACGGGGCGGCAGGGATGACCTGCCGCCCCGCGTGCTTTCCCCCCTCTCTCTCCCTCTCTTCCCCGCCGTCGGCTCCGGCCGCCGCCCCGACCCCGCGCTCCGCAGGTCGGTGAAGACCGAGCAGCACCCTGGTTGCCCGGTCTCCACAGATCTCCGGGACGGGAACGGTGACGACGAACCGGTCCTCCCGCGGGCTCCCATCTCACTCGTGAAGCAAGAAACCAGCCCTGGCACCGCGGTCTCCGCGGGGAACCGGGGCGCGGTGGACGAGCGGTCCACCAAGGAGCACACCATGCAGAAGTTCGAAGTGTCCATCGAGGTCGGCGGCCGCCCCCTCACCATCGAGACCGGCGAGTACGCCAAGCAGGCCAGCGCGGCCGTCGTCGTCAGCCAGGGCGACAGCAAGGTCCTGGTCACCGTGGTCGGCGGCGACAGCCCCACCCGGTTCGACTTCCTCCCGCTGACCGTCGACTACGAGGACCGCAACGGCGCCTACGGCACGATCCCCGGCAGCTTCCACAAGCGCGAGGGCCGCGCGAACGAGCGCGAGACGCTGATCTCCCGCCTCATCGACCGCCCGCTGCGCCCGCAGTTCCCCAAGCACTTCCGCAACGAGGTCCAGGTCATCGCCACGGCGCTGTCCTACGACCAGGACAACGACACCGACACGCTGGCCATGGTCGGCGCCTCGGCGGCCTGCCACATCAGCGACCTGCCGGTGAAGGCCCCCATCGCCGGCGTGCGCATCTCCAAGATCGACGGCGCGTGGGTCATCAACCCCTCGCAGCGTGACATCCCCAACGCCCACCTGACCCTGGTGGTCGCCGGCACGGCCGACGCGGTGGCGATGGTGGAGGGCGGCGGCAAGCAGGCCAGCGAGACCGACATGATGGACGCGATGGACCTCGCCCACGCCGAGATCAAGAAGATCATCGGCGCCATCGAGGAGCTGCGCGGCCTCTGCGGCCAGCCCAAGCGGGTCATCGCCGACCCCCCCAGCCTGGACGAGCGCGTCCTGGTCGCCGTCAACGAGCAGGGCCTGGCCCCGCTCAAGGCCGCGATGGCCACCCCCGGCAAGCACGAGCGCAGCGACGCCATCAAGGCCGCCCGCAACGCCATCATCGACGGCCTGCTGGCCGGCATCGAGGACGAGGCCGAGCGCACCCGGATCACCGAGGACGCCAAGACCGCCTGGGAGAAGCTGACCCGCAAGGTGATGCGTGGCGACGTCATCGAGAAGGGCGTGCGCCTGGACGGCCGCGCCACCGACGAGATCCGCCCCATCTGGAACCGGGTGGGCGTCGCCCCCCGCGCCCACGGCTCGGCGGTCTTCACCCGCGGCGAGACCCAGGTCTTCGCCACGGCGGCCCTGGGTGTCGACAAGGACAGCCAGCGCATCGACTACGCCGGCAGCCAGTCCGAGTTCCGCGACTTCATGCTGACCTACAACTTCCCGCCCTTCTCCACCGGCGAGGCGCGGGCCATGCGCGGCCCCAAGCGGCGCGAGGTCGGCCACGGCGCCCTGGCGCACCGCGCCCTGCAGGCCGTCGTCCCCACCCAGGCCGAGTTCCCCTACACGATCCGCATCTGCGCCGACGTGCTGGAGAGCAACGGCTCCTCCTCGATGGGCACGGTCTGCGCCGGCACGATGGCGATGATGGACGCCGGCGTGCCGATCAAGGCCCCGGTGGCCGGCATCGCGATGGGCCTCATCAAGGAGGGTGACAGCTTCGCCGTCCTCTCCGACATCCTGGGCGACGAGGACCACCTGGGCGACATGGACTTCAAGGTGACCGGCACCCTGGGGGGCATCACCGCCTTCCAGATGGACACCAAGATCTCCGGCGTGCCCCGCGAGGTCATGCTGCGCGCGCTCAACCAGGCGCGCGAGGGCCGGATCCACATCCTCGAGGAGATGGGCAAGGTCCTGGCCGCGCCCCGCGCCGAGCTGTCGATCCACGCCCCGCGGATCACCACGATCAAGATCAACACCGAGAAGATCCGCGACCTGATCGGCCCCGGCGGCAAGACCATCCGCGGGATCCAGGCCAGCACGGGCTGCAAGATCAACGTCGAGGACGACGGCACCGTCATGGTTGCCAGCGTCGACGGCGACGCCGGCCGCAAGGCCCTGGCGATGATCCGCGAGATCACCCAGGAGGCCGAGATCGGCAAGCTCTACCTGGGTGTCGTCAAGCGCACGGTCGACTTCGGCGCCTTCGTCGAGATCTTCCCCGGCACCGAGGGCCTGATCCACATCAGCCACCTGGCGGTCGAGCGGGTCGAGAAGACCACCGACATCGTCCAGGAGGGCGACGAGGTGCTGGTCCGCGTGATCGACATCGACCGCAGCGGCAAGATCCGCCTGTCCCGCAAGGAGGCGCTGGAGGCCGCGGGGGCCTGAGCCCCTCGTCCCCGGCTCGCTCGGAGGGTCCATGCCCGTGCTGCCCGTCCAGGTCCTGGCCCACGGCCAGGGCCTGCCCCTGCCCGCCTACGAGACCGCGGGCGCGGCCGGCATGGACCTCCGCGCCGCCCTGCCCGAGGACCAGCCGCTGGTGCTCCTGTCGCTGGACCGGGCGCTCGTGCCCACCGGCCTGCGCATCGCGGTCCCTACGGGCTTCGAGGCCCAGGTGCGGGCGCGCTCGGGCAACGCCGCGAAGCTCGGCCTGGGCCTGGTCAACGGCCCGGGCACCATCGACAGCGACTACCGCGGCGAGGTCAAGGTCATCCTGGTCAACCTCAGCCGCGACCCGGTGACCATCACGCGGGGCATGCGCATCGCCCAGCTCGTGCTCTGCCCGGTTGTGCAGGCCGAGCTGGTGCAGGTGGAGGCGCTGGACGCCACGGCGCGGGGCGAGGGCGGCTTCGGCTCGACCGGGCGGCACTGAGCCGGCACGGCAGGCTGTCGGCGTCCCGACACGCTATCGTGCGGCGATGTTCACCCTCCTGCTCCTGCCCGGCCTGCTCGCCTGCAAGGACAAGGGCGGCCCGGCCGGGCCGTCCGACTCCGGCACCTCCCCCGCCATCGACCTGGTCTCGCCCGTGCCCGCGGGCCAGTCCCGCGCCGGCGTCGTGACCGATCCGGCGGCCCTCTTCGGCGGCATCAGCGCCGAGGGCCAGCCGGGTGACCTGCTGCTCAAGAACGACCGCGTGCGCTTCGTGATCCAGGGCCTGCGGGACGGGAACTACTACGTCTCCGAGGCCGGCGGCGTCATCGACGCCGACCTGGTGCGGGGGGCGGCCGAGCCCGGCCGCGACCTGCTCGACGAGCACCAGCCCATGGCCGGCATCGGCCGGATCTGCGACGCGCAGACCGTCACGGTGGTCGCCGACGGCCTGGACGGGGGCCCGGCCATCGTGCGGGCCGAGGGGCCGGCCGTACCGCTGTCCCTCATCCTGGGCGCGGTCGAGAGCGACGACCTGCTGCCCACCAGCGAGATGTGGCTCTCGACCGACTACATCCTGGATCCCGACGCCTGGCTGCTGCGGATCGAGACCACCATCACCTGGCAGGACGATCCGCTCACCGTCGAGCCGGGCGACCTGGCCCTGGTCTCCTACGAGGTCGGCACCGTCTGGCACCCCGGCGCCGGCTTCGACGAGGACGCCGACGCCGACGGCTCCTTCGTGGCCATCCTGGGCGACCGCCAGGAGCTGGCCCTGGGCCTGTTCCCCGACGCCGACGGCTTCTCGGACAGCCCCTTGCAGAGCGTGCTCGGCGAGGTCGGGCAGGCCATGGTCGGCATGTACGAGGACCTGTCGCTGGAGGAGGGGCAGCAGGCGACCTTCCGCCGGTGGCTGGGGGTTGGCCCCGACATCGCGACGCTCAGCGGCGCCTGGTGGGCGCAGCGTGGGGTCGGCACCCAGGCCCTGGCCGGCCAGGTGGTGGACGAGACGGGCGCGCCGGTGGCCGGCGCGCGGGTCCACCTGCGGGACGCCGACGGGGCGCCCGTGACCGTGGCCGTGAGCGCCGAGGACGGGAGCTGGAGCGCGTCGGTGCCGACGGGCCTGGTCGTCGACGGCGTGGCGACGGGGCGGGGCAAGGGCCTGCACCTGGACATCGCCCAGGGGGCGGCCTGGAGCGGCCCCTACGCCGACGCGGCGGCCAACGGCCTGGCCCGCGACAGCCTGGTCGCCGGGGCGTCCCTGGCCAGCGTGGAGGGCTACGGCCTGTCGGCGCCGGTGGGTGCCGCGGGGGCCATGGAGCTGGTCCTCACCCGGCCGGGCTTCCTCGAGGTCGCCACCACCGACGACGGCCCGGCCAAGGTCCAGGTCTCCTTCGCCGCCGGGGACCCGGTCTCCGCCGACCCGCGCCTGGTGCCCGGCCGTCCCGGTGGCCTGGCCGCGCAGGGCTTCCTGGGGCAGGGCAGCCTGTCCATCCCGGTCGAGCCCGGCAGCTACCAGGTGCTGGTCCACCGCGGCGTGCGACACGGCACCTGGACAGAGACGGTGGAGGTCGCCGCCGGTGAGACAGCGCGTGTGACCGCCGACCTGCCCCTGGCCTGGAGCGTGCCGGGTGTGCTGGCCGCCGACCCCCACGCCCACGCCTCGCCCAGCAACGACGCCAGCGCCACGATGGAGGCGCGCCTGCTCTCGCTGGCCGCCCACGGCGTGCAGGTGCACTACGGCACCGACCACGACCACGTCGTCGACTATCGGCCGCTGCTGGCGCCCCTGGGCCTGGACGGCGTGCTGGCCAGCGTGGTCGCCGACGAGGTGAGCCCGCCCATGCGCGGCCACTTCAACGTCTACCCGCTGGAGCAGGCGCCCGACCTGCCCAACGGCGGCAGCGTGCGCTGGTGGGAGGAGTGGCGCGAGCTGCCGACCACCGGGGATCTGTTCACGGCCATCCGGTCGCGCATGCTGGGCGATGCGGGAGGGGTGATCCAGTCCAACCACCCGACCGACAGCGGGATGCTCTCCTCGGCCGGCTACGATCTGAACGACGGGACCATCGCCGACGGCGAGCGGTGGTCCCCGGACTTCGACGCCATCGAGGTGCTCAACGGCGGCAGCCACGCCGACTACTTCCCCTACTACCTGGACATGGTCAGCCGCGGGCTGACCCCCGCCCCGGTCGGCGTCAGCGACGCCCACGGCGCGGACAGCGACGTCGGCCAGAGCCTGACCTTCCTGCACCTGGGCATCGACGAGCCCACGGCCTTCACCCCCGACCTGCTGCGCACGGCGATGGCAGCCCGCGCCACCGTCGCCAGCACCGGGCCGATGATCCTGGCCACCATCGGCGGCCAGTGGGCGCCGGGGCGGGATGTGACGGGGCCCCAGACCCTGGACGTGCAGGTGCTGGCGCCCGACTGGATCGTGGTCGACCGGGTCACCCTGCTGCGCGACGGCGAGATCGTGGCCGAGCTGGAGGATCGGGGCAAGGCGCCCACCCAGCTCGCCGGCAGCTTCGAGCTGGCCCCCGAGGCCGACGCCTCCTACGTCCTGGTCGCCGAGGGGACCCAGGCGATGAGCCCGGCCTACCCGGGACAGACACCGTGGGCCGCGACCGCCGCGATCCGGGTCGACGCCGATGGGGATGGGCAGTGGACGCCGCCCTTGCCGGCGCTGGTGGTGGAGTAGCAGCCGCTCTCGGGGCGGGTAGGGCCCGCCGGGGGGCGCATCAGTCGCTCCAGACCTCGGTGAGCGTGCCCTCGACCTCGGTGAAGACCGTCGTGTCGGGGATGGTCACGACAGAGTAGGGGCAACCTACGATGTCACCCGGGTCAGGAGGGGAGACGAGCTGCTCGGCAACCTGGAGCGTCTTGCCTGCAACGTCGATCCGCTCGACGCGGAGCTTCTGCTGGTAGCTGGGGCAGTACGGCAGGTAGGAGAGGATGGCCCACGAGCCGTCCAGCTTCATGGCGGGCGGTTCGATCTTGATGAGGTCGACGAGCCAGCCATTCAGCACGGACAGGTCGCGGGTCCACATCAGGACCAGGTGTTCCTCGTCGCAGCTCCGCTCAGTGGGCTCCGCCTTGCCGCACCAGGCGGGGTCCGTCTGCACGTCCTCGACCACCACCTCGAATGGGATGCCACCGGGCGTGCCCCCATCGGTCACGCTCCCCCCGGTGTCATCTCCAGGCATCGAGGTCGAGCCGGTGTCGTCTTCGGGGTCCGTTCCATCGGCGCATGCCGCGAGCCACAAAGGAACGATGATCAGGTGCGGTTTCATGGGGCTCCAGCGCTACCGGGGCAGGTCGGCGCGGCCGGCGCGGGCGAGGGGGACGGGCGCCGCCCCTTGGTACGGAGTGCTGCGCTCGATGCCCAGCTCATCGCGGACCCGTTGGATCCGGAGGAGCTGGTCGACCGTCCACATGGACTCGGCGTAGCTTCGTCCGCCAAAGATGTGGCTGTTGGCGGCGAAGTACTCCTGGCGCTCCGCTTCGGTGGGCGCGGCTTGGGCAAGGCGCTGGCGAAGTCCGGCCGGGATGTCGACGACGCCCTGGGCCTTCAGGCCCTCCACGACCCCGTCCGACTGGTCCAGGAGCTGTCGGGTCTCCTCGTCTCCGAGCGAGGGCCGCATGCTGCGCAGCTCGAAGGCGCGGGTGGTTCGGAGGTCATCGTCGCCATCGGGCCGTGAATGGAGCACACCTGCGAACAGGCTTGCACAGGCCAACCCTGCGATAGCCAGGAGCGTTCGGTGGCGCATCAGTCGGTCCAGACCTCGGTGAGGGTGCCCTCGACGGCTGTGAAGACCGTCGTGTCGGGGATGGTCACGAGAGAGTAGGGGCAACCGACCTGTTCGTTCGGGTCAGGAGGGGAGACGAGCTGCTCGGCAACCTGGAGCGTAGTGCCTGCAATGTCGATCCGCTCGACGCGGAGCTTCTGTTGGTAGCTGGGGCAGTACGGGAGGTAGGAGAGGATGGCCCAGGAGCCGTCCAGCTTGACCGAAGGCGGTTCGATATGAATGTGCTCGACCAGCCAGGTATCAAGCTCGGTGTGGTCGCGGGTCCACATGAAGACCAGGTGTTCTTCGTCGCAGCTCCGCTCGGTGGGCTCCACCTTCCCACACCACCAGGGGTCCTCCTGAACGTCTTCGACTACCACTTCGAATGGGATGCCACCGGGCGTGCCCCCATCGGTCACGCTCCCCCCGGTGTCATCCCCGGTGGGAAGGGTCGCCGCCGTGTCGTCCTCGGGTTCGCCCCCTGCGATGCAAGCGGATAGGCACAGTACGGCGATGAACGGGAAGGGGTTCATGTGTCCTCCAAGGTCACTGGATACCGGAATCGGGGCCATCGACGTCGTCGCGCGCTCGATCCTCCCAGTAGAAGGCGATGAACACGTCTCGCTTCTGCTGGCCGTAGTGGTCGTTCGGATCGAGGTTGGAAGGGATGTCCAGACCGGTGACGTCGAGGCGCCAGGTACGGTCTGCCACCACCGAGCCCAGGTTCAGGCGGTGGGCGTCGGGATCCCCTGAGCTGTGTGTGTAGCAGTACGATGTGTCTTCATCGCAGACCCGAGTACGTAGCTCGGTCGGAGTGCCCGATGCGTAGTTGACGTTGGGCTCGTACCACCAGACCACTGCTTTGAACGCATCGACAGTATTGGGGATATCCTGGTTCTCCCTGGCTTCGTCGGGGTTCAGCAACAGGGAGGTGGTTTCGCCATCCTCCAGGACGCGCTTGGCCCAGAAGACGCTGTAGGGGGCGTCCATGCCCTCAGGCTCCCACATCCGCATCCGCAGCCGCCCTGCACCCCACAGGTCGTCGAGGGGCGTGGTTGCCACAGGCACTCCGGACTCGATCTGGCCGTCCCCCATCAACAGCATCATGGCGTGCAGGAAGCCAACCTGGTTGGCCATGGTGGCTCCCCAGCGGTCGATGAGCTGGTGCTTCAGGTTCGCGGCAGCTCCGGCTGCGATGGGGGCGGCGTAGCTGGTCCCGAAGATATCGATGGTAGTATAGGAGTCGTCGTACTCCGGCACTCCGTTGGGGGAGCGCCCCGCCGGTGCGGTGACATCGATCACTGCGCGCCCCATGGCGTCTCCCCCGCGAGAGCTGAAGGAGGCGATCTCAGCTTCATTGAGATCGTCTGCGGTATGATCTGTGCCTCCGACGACGAAGGTCCCGGCACCAAGGCCAGGTGGCATCATCAAGCATTCGCTTGTAGGGTGGCCGTCGTTCCCCGCCCCCTTCGTGAAGAACACCCCTTCGTGGTAGGCGATGTTCGCCAGGTCGTTGCGGTCGTGTGTCAGGTCACAAACTGTGCAGTCCCCGCAGCCGGACGACAGGTTCATGATGTCCACGTTCAGCTCAACTCCACGTTCCATGCCGGCGTCGATGCCACTGCTGCCTTTGTCGATTGCGATGAACGAGGTCTCGGTGGTCATGCCGGTGCGCGCTGCGCGCTCTGCAGCGTTCCAGATGGTAAGATCCTGCCCGTCCGTGAGGTCGGCCAGAAGTTGGCCGGCAACCCTGTTGCCATGCTGTTCTCCACCCGTGTCGCCCACCAGGTCCTCCACCCACGCGCTGCCGTTCCACTTCTCCTGGCGCACCAGGCGGCTGTCGCAGGTGATGATGCTGCAGTCCCGCCAGGCCGGGTGATCGATGTCGACCTTCTCGTCCACCACGGCGACATAGATGGTGTCGATGGCGCTGCGACCACTGCCAAGAGAACCGTCGAAGCCCATGTCCAGGTACTGCGGGATCTGCGTGGCCACGCGCAGCTCTTCACCGCGGTTGGTGGCTTCGTTGCGGTCCCCACCGTCCAGCTCCAACCGCGCCAGCCTGTCAAGGGTGGCCAGTGCCCGGATGGTGGCAGCATCCGCATCGACCTGAATGGCGTTCATGGTCCACAGGCGCCCGGTGACTCGGGCGCCGCGCTCGGTCAGCTCCGCCTCCAGATCATACTGGAGCTCCGCGATTGCTGTCTTCCGGGCCTCGATCGCGATGAGGCGGTCCTCCAACTGGTCCAGCACGAAGACCGGATCGGTGTCCGCCAGGCCAGGACCCACCTGGGGAAGGTCCAGCGCTGGCTGGTCCGTCAGCTTGAGCCAGACGGTTGCCCGGTCGGTGTCCGCCGCCGCGTCCAGCCAGGCCTGCAGCAGCCCATCCACCTCGATCGAATCGGCGGGGAGGTCGGGAGAGCTGGCACGACGGCGCTGGAAGGCCTCCAAGTCTTCGTCGGAGCCTTCGGGGTGCAGCTCCCGCCAGGCGGTGAGCAGGTCCACTTCACCGAGTTCGCGAGGCCGCTCTTCGACGACCCGGAGATCGTAGACCACGTCCGCTTCAGGCGCAGACTGGGTCACGCTGCCCTCGATCGCATACTGGCGCCCCATGGGATCGACGAGGTCGTCGAAGGTGACCGTGAAGGTGCTGCCGTCTTCGAGTTCAACGACATTGGACCCCTCCGCCACTACCTCCCGGGAGCCGTCGGCGGAGACTCGAAGCTGCTGCCGGTAGATCACCTCCCCCTGACTGCCGCCCGCCGGATCAGCGGTGAGGGCCGGCGGCGCGTCGTCGCGGGTTGCCGCCCAGATGGAAGGTGCCGCAGCCATCAAGATCGCCACCCGGCTCAGGCGCCGATAGGCTGGCTGCTTCCTGCTTCCTGCTTCCTGCTTCCTGCTTCCTGCTTCCCCTGTCCATCGCATTCACCCCATGTGGTGAAGCCATAGCATGAGTTGCGGAGAATGGGGGCAGGTTCTTCGCGGTGCGTCATCCGTGCCCCTCCCGTGCAGATCCCGTGCTCCCCGGTCGCCCCCCCTGGACCGCCCTGCAAGCCGCGGATAGCGCGGGCTGCCCTTCTTCCCGCGGAGCCCACCATGGCCACCCTCCTCCTCCCCGCCGTCCTCCTCACCCTCGTCGGCTGCGGCGAGACCGACACCACCGACGTGCAGGCCCCGCCGCCGCCGCCCCCGGTCTCCGCCCCCCTGCCGCCGGCCGCGCCGGCCGCGCCCACCGACGCCGCCCTCACCGGCGGGCCCTTCCCGACGCTCTTGCTGGCCGAGGCCTGGTTCACCAAGGAGGACGGCAAGCCCAAGCCCGGGCCCGCCCGCCTGGAGATCTGGCGCAAGACCGACAGCGGCTGGCAGCGCAGCCGCATGGAGGATCCCGACAGCAACGTCTTCCACAAGGTGCTGCCCTATGACGGCGGCCTGATCTCCATCGGTGCGGAGAAGGCGATGGTGAAGAAGTGGACGCTCCAGAACGGTGAGTGGACCAGCACCCTGCTGTGGGAGCGCAACTGGGGCGGCAAGTTCCAGCGCATCCGCGACCTGGAGATCGGCGACGTCGACGGCGACGGCAAGGACGAGCTGGTGATCGCCACGCACGACTCGGGCGTGGTCGCGGTGATCGACGTCGAGCTGGCCGATGGCAAGGGCGGGGGCGTGACCGAGCTGGACCAGCTCGCCGACACCTTCGTGCACGAGATCGAGATCGGCGACCTGGAGGGCGACGGCAAGCTCGAGTTCTTCGCCACGCCGTCGGAGCGCAACAAGGCCGACGCCTCCCAGCCGGGCCTGGTGGTCATGTACAGGCACCAGGGCGGCAAGTACGTGCGCACCGTGGTCGAGGACGAGCCGGGCACGCACGCCAAGGAGATCCTGGCCGCCGACCTGGACAAGGACGGCAAGAGCGAGTTCTTCAGCGTGTTCGAGGCCGAGGTGGTCGACAAGCAGGTCAAGCGCCCGGTCACCATCCGGCAGTACCTGCCGAAGGCTGGCGGTGGCTTCGACAAGGTCGACATCATGACCATCGACGACCGCCAGACCCGCTTCCTGCTGCACGGCGACGTGGACGGAGACGGCCGCGAGGAGCTGGTCGCCGCCGCGATGAAGACCGGCCTGTGGTTCCTGGACAGCGAGGACGGCGGCAAGACCTGGACCAAGACGCTCATCGACGACAAGTCGGGCGGCTTCGAGCACGCCTCGGTCCTGGCCGACCTGGACGGCAACGGCAGCCTGGAGCTGTACGTGGCCTCCGACGAGCAGCGCGAGGTGCGGGTCTACACCTACGACCAGGCGGCGAAGACCTGGAGCAAGGAGGTGATCGGCACCCTGGACGAGAGCACGATCACCTGGAACGTGACGACCACGACCCTGTGATGCCGGCGAGCGGTCCCTGTCGGCCGCGGGTCGCCCTGCTGCGCGAGGTGAGCGCGCGGTGGGGGGACGCCCTGCGCGAGCACGACGACGGCCCGCTCGACCGGGAGCGGGCGCGGGCCCAGCAGCGGGCCTACGCCGCCGCGCTGCTGGACGCGGGCGTACGGGTGGTGATGCTGCCGGCCGGGCCCCACCCCGACGGCTGCTTCACCGAGGACGCCGCCGTCGTGCTGGGGCGGCACGCGCTGGTCACCCGGCCGGGCGCGCCCTCGCGTCGCGGCGAGGTCGGGTCGGTCGCCGGCGCCCTGGCGGCCCTGGGCTGCGTGGTGCACCGCATGGCCGCGCCCGCCACCCTGGAGGGCGGTGACGTGCTGCGGATCGGCGCGCGCCTGCTGGTCGGCCTCTCGCGGCGCACCAACGAGGCGGGCGTCGCCGCGCTGGCCCGGGTTGCGGCCCGGGAGGGGCTGCGGGTGGAGGCCGTCGCGATCGGCGACCAGATGCACCTGAAGGGCGCGGTGACCCTGGCGGCGGCGGGCCTGGCCGTGGTCGACCCGCGGCTGCTGGACCCCGCCGTGCTGGCCGACCGGGGCCTGGCCGTCATCGAGGCCGACGAGCACGTGGGCGCCAACGTCCTGGCCCTGGGACAGGCGCAGGTGCTGGTGCCCGCCGAGGCGCCCCGCACCGCCGCCGCCCTGCGCCGGCGGGGCCTGCACACCCTCGAGGTGCCCGGCGACGAGATCCACCGCGCCGACGGGCGCCTGACCTGCCTGTCCCTGCGCCTGCCGCCGCCGGGCGGCTGGTGCGCCTGAGGGGGAGGGCTACCGGTCCTCGACCGGGCCGTCGGCGTCGTTGACCGAGTAGTGCTCGGTCGAGTCCTCGTCCTCGATCTGCCGCTGCCGCCAGCCCTCCAGCTCGCTGGAGATCTCGGAGAGATCCTCCTCGGTGATCTCCTTCTCGGGGGCGACCGGGTCGACGGCCGCGTCGGCGCCGCCGGTCAGCTCGCGCAGGCGCTTGTTCCCGCGGCTGAGCTGGTCGGTCAGGCTGGACAGCAGCATCCGGCGCAGCGTGCGACCCACCGGGGTCGGCTCGCTGATCAGGTGCTGGTAGGTCTCGCGGTCGATGACGATGACCGTGACGATGCCCTCGGCCACGCAGGTCGCCGAGCGCGGCGAGCCGTCCACCATGGCCATGTGGCCGAAGATCGAGGGCGAGTGCATCACCGTCACCCGCCGCTCGATCGTGGAGAAGTCGCGCTTGCTCACGGCCACCTTGCCGTAGGTCAGCACGTACATGCAGGAGGCGGGCTCGCCCTCGGAGCAGATCGTCTGCCCGTTGCTGAACTCCATCCGGTAGCCGGCGTCCAGCAGCTGGACGATGCCCTCGACCGAGGCGCCCGGGTAGGGGTACTGCTTGATCAGGCGGAGGGCCTGGATGCGGGACTCTTCCGGCAGCATCAGGACTGTCCTTGGAACAGGCGGCGGAGGTTCTGCAGCAGCGAGTTGGTGGTCGGCGCGTGGGTCTCGAGCACGGTCGGCTTGGGGTGGGTCTCCTTCCAGGCCTGCATCAGGGTCCGGTTGGTGGACCGGATCCGCCGCGCCATCGAGCCCAGCAGGTAGGTCTCGAGCGCGACCAGCGCGAGGTTGTCCGCGCCACGCTCGAGCAGGGCGCGGTCGACCAACAGGCAGCGCGCGGGCTGGAGCACCGAGACGGTGGCGCTGCGGCGGGCGCCCATGTGGAACAGGGCCTGCTCACCCACGACCTCGCCGGGGCCCACCTCGCCCACCCGGCGCACGCGTCCACCGGCCTCGACGGTGGCCTCCAGGCGCCCCTCGACCACCAGCAGGGCGCGGTCGGCCACGTCGCCCTGGTGGAACACCACGGCCCCCGCCGCGAAGTCCTGGGGCGGCGCAAGGGCGCAGAGGGCCTCGATGTCGGCCCGAGGGGTCGAGCGGAAGACGTAGAGGCTGCTGATCTTGTCGACGTCGTTCATGGGGGACCCGGTGACCTTCGGCAGTCTCGCGCACTTTTCGCGAATGGGGAAGGGGGCAGCCTATCCAGCGCGACCCGGCCATGCCGCCGAGATGACCCAACTGCCGGTGAAGACCCGGTCGAGCACCAGCGCGGCGGCCAGGTTGCCGGTGGGGACGGGCTCGGGCGGCGGCCCGAAGGCGTGGAGCAACAGGCCCAGGGTCGGGTGGTGGCCGACCAGCAGCAGCACGCCGTGGTCGCCCAGGCGCGGCTGCCACGCCCTGACCAGGTCGAGCCACTCGGCCAGGGTCTCCGGCTGGCTGGAGACCTCCATCCGGCGCACGCCCGCGTGGCCCTCCAGCAGGCCGTCGGCGGTCTGGCGGGTCCGGGTGGTGGGGGTGTGCAGGCAGAGGTCGGGCACGACCTGGTGCGCCGCCAACCACTGCGCGGTCTCGCCGACCATGCGGTGACCGGCGCTGGTCAGCCCACCGTCGAGCTCGCCGGCCCGCTGTTGCCCGTGTCGGACGAAGACGACCCGCATCGCTGGCTCCGCTGCCGGGGGAGAGGACCGTGGGGGCGTCCTCGTCGGACCCGCGCAGGGCGCCGTTCTATCCCGCGGGGCGACCCGTACAGGAATCGTCGCGTTCCGCCGGGCGCCAGAGCCTGGGCCCTCGCCGCGATCCACGCGATGGCGCCTGCGTCGCCGAGCCCTGGCACGGCCGTTGCGCTCCCTGGTGGCGCCCACCCCGGGCAGCCCCCTCGGGCCACTCCACGGAGGATCCCATGTCGTCCCGCCGTCGCGCCACCTCCCTCCTGCCCCGCCCTGGCCTCGTCGCCGCGCTGGTCGCGGGCGCCCTGTCGGCCTGCGGGGGCAGCGTCGACCAGAGCCCCGACCCGCTGGCCCTCTCGGCCGCGCCGCTGGACCAGGCGACGGTGCAGGTCGCCCCGAGCTTCGCCCTGCCGGCGGTGGACGAGGCCCCCCGCGCGCAGGACGCGCCCGCGGCCGAGGTGCTCCCCCCGCCGCCCACCGTCGAGATCACCGTCCGCCACGGCGAGACGCTGGTGGCCCTGGCCGGCCTGGCGGGCTGCCCGGTCGAGGACCTGGCCGCCTGGAACGGGCTGGACGTGAGCACGGCGCTGCGCCCCGGACAGGCGCTGCTCCTGCCCGTGGACCGCGTGGACGGGGAGGCCCTGCTCGCGCTGCGCGACGAGGCCCTGGCCGCGCGCCTGGACCGCTACCTGCGCGCCCGCGGCGGCGTCGCCGGCGTGCGCACGCACCGCGTCCGCACCGGCGAGACCGCCTGGGCCATCGCGCGGGACGGCGCCGACGTGCCCACCTGGGTGCTGGCCGCCTACAACCCCGACCTGGACCTGGACCACCTGCGCATCGGGGACAGCCTGCAGGTCCCGGTGCTGGCCGAGCTGGTCGCCGAGGCGGGCACCCCGCAGCCCGGCCCGCCGGCGCCCTGACCCCGGCTCACTCGTGCCGGGCCGCCGGGCTGACCAGGGCGTAGAGGTCCGAGATCAGCTCGCCCCGGCCCATCAGGTGGCTGCCGTCGTAGTCGACGTGCCACACGGGCACGCCGGCCGCGTCGACCTCGAAGACGTGTCCGGCGCTGCCCACCACGTGCAGGGTGTTGCCGTTCTCCAGCCGCCAGGCGTCGCCGTTGGTGCTGGCGAAGACGCCCGGGTCGTAGTTCCAGACATGGTGCAGCGTGCCGGTCTCGTGGTCGACCTCGTACTCCCGCACCATCGTGGTGTTGCGGCCCATGGCCGAGGCCTCGGTGGAGACCAGCAGGGTGCCCGCCTCGGTGTAGCTGATGCCGTGCTGCCAGGAGAACTGCGTGTCGGCCGGGTCGAAGGTGTAGCCGCCCCGCACCTCGCCGGCCCACCACAGGCTCTGTCCGGTCGCCCGGTCGACCTCCACCAGGGAGTTGTTCGTGTAGAAGCTGTAGAGGAAGCTGTTGGTCTCCTCGACGTAGAACAGGCCGTTGGACTCGCAGTCGCCGGAGTTGGGCCAGTCCCCCTGGCAGGTCCAGAGCACCGTCTGGTCGCTGGACCCCATGGGCTGCTCCACCAGCGCCTCCCCGCCGCCGTGGTCCTGGCTGCCCCAGACCAGGGTCTCGTCGGGGAGCTGCACGAAGGCGTGGTGCAGGCCGGGGGTCTCGATCTCGTCGAACTCGCCGTCGAGCCAGGTGCGGTGCACGGTCGAGCCCGCGCCGTGGTCCCAGTCGCTCCAGTAGGTCGCCTCGTCCCACAGGATGTAGTCGCCGGTGACCGAGACCTGGGCGAACAGGGTCCAGTGCTCGCGCGGCGCCTCGCTGGCCCACACCGGCCGGGCCTTGCGGTCGACGATGAGGGTCCAGTAGTGCCCTCCGGTCCAGCCGCCGGTCTGCTCGTTGATGCTGGTCAGCAGGTAGCCGTGGTCGGGCAGCCAGCGGTCGGGCTCGCTGACCTCGAGGGTGCCCTCGGGCACGCCGCTGGGGACCTCGTCGGTCTCGATGTCGGGCCCGTCCTCGGTCTCGCCCGTCTCCGCCTTGACCCGCCAGCGCGCGCGCATGTCGAAGGGGATCCCGACCAGGAGCTGCTCGTTGCTGCCGGCGGCCGCCGAGAAGGGGGGGCTCTGGTGCCACTCGCCGTCGTCGAAGCTGTACTCGACGTGCACCGTGGCGGCGTCCTGCTGGCTCCAGCTCACGTAGACCAGGGACCCCATCTCGTCGTGCAGCCGCCACTGAAGGCCGTCGAAGAAGTCGCTGGCCTGGCCCCCGTCGCCCAGGGTCCCGCCGTCACCGGTGCCGCCGTCGCCGCCGTCGGTCCCGCCGTCGCCGCCGCTGGTCCCGCCGTCGGTCGCGCCCCCGTCGCCGGTGTCGGTCCCGCCGTCGTCGTCGTTGTCGACGGTGGCGGGCTGGCAGGCGAGCAGGAGCGAGAGCAGGGCAGCGGTCATGGGAAGGGGCTCCGGGGGGCGGCCCGCGGGGCGGGCGAGCGGCGGTGGGCCGCAGGATGCACCGAGCGGCGGCGAGTTGCCACACCCCCCGGGTCGGCGGGGCCATCCCCGCGCCCTTCACCAGTCCAGTCGCCAGGCCACCCCCGGCTCTGCCAGGACCGCGCGGTTGGCGCCGTCCGCCCAGGTGACGGTCCCGTCGGCTCCGAGGTGGACCGGCTTGCCCTCCAGGACGGTCCCCTGGGGGACGCGCAGCGTGCCCCGGCAGCGCCCCCCGGCGCAGTCCAGGCGCGGCGCACGCGCCGGATCCCAGGTGCCCAGCAGCGGGTCGGCGCCGACCAGCCGCACCTGTCCCTCCGGGGCGCCCGCCACCTCCACGGCCAGGTCCACCTCGCCCGTGGGCCACGGGTCGGCGGGCCCCTCCAGCACCCACACCGCGATGCCGCGGGCGGGCACCTCCCGCGTCTCCTCCGGCCAGGCCGCGCCGCCGGGGGTGGCGCTCGACCCGGGCAGGCCCTCGCCACCCTGGGCGAGGTGGTGCACGACGCGCATGGCGGACAGAGGCGGGGGCAGGTCGACGGGCCGGGACTGCGGGCCCCGGTTCACCGCCACCAGGGCGGCCTGGGCGCCGTGCACCCGGGCGAGCACGACCAGGTCGGGCTCCAGGCGGGTGGTGCGGGCCGCGCCGGTGCGCAGCGCCGGGTAGCTGGCGCGCAGCTCGGCCAGGCGGCCGATCCACTGGCCCAGGGCCGTGGTGCCCAGCCGCATGTCGCCGCGGTTGTGCGGCTCGTGGGCGCCCTCCAGGCCGGCCTCGGTGCCCCAGGTGAGCGCGGGCACGCCGCGGGCGGTCAGCAGGAAGGCCAGCGCCCGGAACACGCGCCCCTCGTCGCCGTGGCAGCGGCTGCGGATGCGTGGCAGGTCGTGGTTGTCGAGGAAGGTGACCAGCCCCTCGGGGCGCGCGTAGCGGCCGTCCTGGCCCAGGACCGAGGCCAGGCGCGCCGGCGCGGCGTCGTCGCAGAAGACCTCGGTCATCGCGTAGTGCAGCGGGAAGTCGAAGACGTGGGTGAAGCCGCCGGTCCGCTGGCTCAGGGCCAGCTCGCCCACGTCGCCGGTGAAGTCCTCGCCCAGCCACCAGGCGCCCGGGTCGCGCGCCACGACGGCCCCGCCCAGCTCGGCCAGGAAGGTGTTGGGCACGTGGCGGACGGCGTCGACCCGGTAGCCGCGCAGCCCGGGCAGGTCCTGCCAGGTCGCGGCCACCTGGTGCAGCCAGGCGGCGACCTCGGGGTGGTCCTGGTCCAGGTCGGGGAGGCCGTGCACCCGCCCGTCCTCGAGCTGCCTGCGGTCCGACCAGTCCTCGATCGACGGCGCGCCGTGGAACCAGTCGGGGTGCGCCCGCTCCAGCGGGGCGTCGTAGCCCACGTGGTTGGTGACCAGGTCCAGCAGCAGGCCCATCCCGCGAGCCTGCAGGTCGCGGCCCAGGCCCTCCAGCTCCTCCCGCGTCCCGAAGCGCGGCTCGACGGACAGGGGATCCCACTGCCAGTAGCCGTGGAAGGCCCCCCACTGGCCGATGGGCGCGGTGCGCGTGCGGAACACCGGCGAGATCCACAGCGTGGTCGCGCCCAGCGCCTGGATGTGGTCGAGGTGCTGGCGCAGCCCGGCGAGGTCGCCGCCGTGCCAGGCCTGCGGGTCCGCCAGGTCCACCGCCGGGCCCGGCGAGGCCTGGTCGTTGCCCGGGTCGCCGTTGGCGAAGCGGTCGACGAGGGCGAAGTAGATCAGCTCCGCGGGGGGCGTCGGCCCGAGCTGCGGGTCCTCGCCAACCGCGGGCGAGGGGCCGCCGGCGACGACGGGCCCACGCGCGGCGCAGGCCAGCAGCAGGCCGGCGATCACTCCGCGCTCAAGCCCCCCAGCACCTGGTCCAGGAGCAGCCCCACCTGGCGCTCGATCACCCCGGTCGCGGCCTGGACCGCCTCGGCCTCGCGCTCGTGGTGGTGCTGCAGGAACACCGGCACCTCGAAGCTGCGGGTGACCGCCTCCTCGGGGCGGGCCACCTCGGCCAGCGAGGCCGTCACCTGGACGGTCCAGCGGTAGCGGCCCCCGAGCTGGCTGCCGTAGCGGGCGAAGGCCTCGACCACCAGCACCAGGTCCGCGTCGCTGGCCAGCGCGGCGTGCGCCACCCGGAAGCGTGTCGTGCGCCCCTTGGTGAAGGCGCCCTCCCAGGCCTGTTGCTCCAGGGCCTGGGGCCGCAGGTTGCGGGCCGTCACCAGTGCCTCCAGCGCCGCGCCCACGTCGGCGGGCACCGGCAGCACCTCGGCCGCATCCAGCGGCTCCAGGGCGGAGACGATGGCCACGTCGAGGGGGGCGGGCGCCTGGACCACCGCCGCCTTGGGCATGCAGCCGGCCAGCGTGGCGAAGAGCAGGGCGGGCAGGACCATGGGCATCAGAACCACGCCTCCGTCTCCAGGGCGACCACGTGGTGCCAGTGCTGCTCGACCGTCTCGAAGTCGTCGTACTGGTCCAGGCTCTCGACGAAGCTGTTGCCGAAGGCGTTGTTCTGGTTGCTGTACTGTGCACCGTAGAGCAGGCGCAGGCTGGGGCGTGTGTACACGCCCTTGCCCAGGGGGCTGAGCACCACCCCCCCCTTGCCCTGCCAGGTGCGCCGCGTGTCGGTGTCACCGACCTCCAGCCCCTCGGTGTCCGGCACCCCCCCCGTGCCCGCGAAGATGCTGTCGGCGTGCTCCCGGTAGGCGTTGCCGTTGCGCGACCACTCGTGGGCGTAGCTGGACTCCACGAGCAGGTGGACGGTGGGCGAGGTGTAGACCTGGACCCTGCCGACGGTCGACCAGTAGCGGCGGTCGTGGTCGCTGGGGGCGATGTCGTTGTCCCCGTCGCGGTGGTCACCGTACAGGCCGGCCAGCACCAGGTCGAGCCGCCGCGGAACGAGCTGGAGCTGCAGCTCGTCGCCCACCATCAGCACCGTGCGCTGGTCCGTCAGCTCGCGGGCGTAGATGGTGTAGTCGGTCCCCTGGTAGCTCTCGGTGCCCGCCCCCTCGGGGTGCTTGCGCTCCAGGCTGGCGAAGAGGTTGTTCCAGGTCACCGGGCCGAAGCCCCCGAAGCCCAGGTAGCCGATCACCTTCCACGAGCTGGCGTCGGTGGGGACCGGATCGGGGAAGTCCAGGAGCTGGTAGGGGTGCTGCTGGTCGTAGCTCTGTACGACCTGCCCGCGCAGCCAGTCCTCGTAGGTGACGTCCGGCGTCTGGTGCGGGGCGTAGCGGTTGCCGACCACCTTGGGCTCGTAGCGGGCCTGGCCGCCCAGCCCCAGCTCCAGCCCGTCGAGGGGCCGGACCCGCAGCGCGCCGCCGCCGGTCAGCACGGTGTTGTACTCGCTGCCCTTGAGGTGGTAGCCCGAGTCCCCCGCGCCCAGCAGGAGCTGGACCCGCCCCGCGTCGACCAGGGCGCTGGCGCCGACCGTCTCGTAGAAGATCTGGGCCGGTCGCATGTCGTACAGGCCCAGGTCCCCGAAGTAGAAGTCCAGCGTGCCCACCTGCCAGGTGACATCGCGCAGCAGCACGTTGCCGGCCTGGATGTAGGCCTGCGACATCCGGAAGGCCGACAGCCCGCCGTTGGTGGTGTCCGCGTTGCCGATGCTGCCGCCCTCGACCCGCAGGTGCACGCTGGTCCAGGGGGCCGCCGTGCCCGGCTGCTGCTCCAGCGCATCCAGGCGCAGGTCCAGGGTGGCGTAGGGGCCTTCGTTCAGCAGGCGGCCGTACAGGTTCCAGTAGCCCAGCTTGCCGTCGCCGCCCTGGAAGTCCGGCCGGGTGCCGATGCGCAGGTAGCCGCCGACGTCGGCGCCGACCGCGCCGGCCACCGGGCTGGCCAGCAGCAGGGCCAGGGCCAGGAGCGCCGGGCCGGCAGGGCCGACGGAGGGGCTGCGGGACGTGGTGGGGGGCCGTCGCATGGCGGCCGCAGCCTATCAGGGTTGGGGCCCGGGGGCCGGGCCGGGTAGGATGCGCCGCACCCCTCTCCCACCCCGGGTCCGCGCTGGCTGCCACCCCGCCCTCTCCGCCGTCCTCTCCCCCGCGCGCCGGCGCGCAGGGGCTGGCC
>JAKLKF010000090.1 GCA_023150805.1 Myxococcota bacterium
GCGAGAGACCCCGGAGGAGGACGTGGAAGGCGCGGCGGCGGACGCGCTGGCCAAGCCGGCCCACTTCGCCTTCCACCGGGCGGCCCTGCTGATGTGGACGGCCGTCGATGTGCACTGCGTGCTGCCAGCGGCCTTCCCCTCGCGGTCCTGGCTGACCTTGAGCGGGGATGCTCCCAACCGCCCGTGGGAGGCCACCCCGGTCTTCGCCTTCGAACTGGAAGGGCTGGCGCTGGACCGCATCGGCGAGAACGTCACGGTGGACCTGACCTGGGCCTACGTGCTGTTGGTCGATCCGACCGCGGCTTCCGCGGGTGCCCACCTGGTGCAGCTCGAATCGGCCGATGGCCGGCTGGGGGAGGTGAAGCGTTTGGAGCCGTGGGCGGAGAACCCCGAGCTCTGGCGAGCGTGGACGGTGGACGAAAGCCGCGAGAGTGAGGCCACACCATTGCCTCGCTACCGCCTGGTGGACTCGATCGGCACGCTGGAAGAGGCGTTCCCGGGTGCGACCCGATCGGTGGGCCTGGAGCTGTTCCGCGGCGGGAATGTGGTGGTCCTGCTGTCACCGGTGGCGCTGACCGTCTCGATGGGCTGAGGAGGCGTGATGTGGATCGCCATCATGGTGTGGGCCTGCGCTGGCAAGGGGGGAGACTCGCCGTGCGAGGGGGCGACCTGCGCGGAGCCGGAGGATGATGCCTGTGCGGAGGTGGACGGCAGGGAATTCAGTTCGTCAGGGATGAGTGATTTTCGACTTGGGGATGTGGTATTCCGGTCGTGTCGGGATATGTCACCGGGTGACGTGCCGATCCTCAAACCATATGGTGGTGTCGCGGTCGGCGGATCAGTCATTGTCGGCTCATTTGTAAGATGGGAGGTCTCGGAGGGGGAGGATCGGGAGTACCGTGGCATGGTCTCTCACACCCCCCTTCGAGCAACAGGGGGAGAAGTAAGGGCCTGGGAGACAGAGGTGGCTTCCCGATGGGCACTTGGTGATGATCTCTTTCTTTGGGCCGGCGTGACCGGTGATATCGTTGATGTTGATGGGAATGGTCAAGTCGACTTGATTGTCGGCGAGGGTGGGATGGATCCCGGGTACTTCTTTCTGCCTGGCTTTGTTGATTCTCCCTCTGAGGGTGTTGATTTCCTTCCCCTCCCATTCCGAGTGTATGAAATCGGTGACATCACCGGAGACGCCATCCCCGACATCGCCCGGTTCCTCACGGACGGCGACGGCGACGACGTCCTGGCCGTCCAGGCCATGCCCGTCGAAGGCGAGCTGGCCGACCAGCCCTGGGATATCGTGCTGGGCGGCGTGGTGCGTTACGACTGGATTGACCTGGAAGACCGCTTCGTGGGTGGCGGCTGGGACCACAACGCCGACGGCATCAACGACATGGCGGTCGGTGCCTTCACCCTCACGGAGGACAAAGGACAGGTCTACCTCTACGACGGCCCCATCACGGAGGCACGTACGACGGACGAGGCCGACGCCACCCTGGCGCGCTTCGACTCCCGCTGCGGCGCCGACGGCACCTACCGGGGCTGCGACCAGGTGGGGACCTACACGAAGTCCGCGGGTGACCTGGACGGGGACGGCTACACCGATATCGCCATCGCCTCTCGCGGCAGCTATGTGGACGACATGATGTTCGCGGGCACGGTCTGGATCCTGTCGGGGCCCCTGGCGGGACCGATGCACATCGAGGCCGAAGCCACCGGCACGATCCTGGGGGAGGTGGACCACAGCTACATGCCCACCGAGATGTTCACCGGGGGTGACCTGGACGGAGACGGTCGGGACGAGCTGGTGCTGGCCCACCAGGACGCCCGCCTGTTCCACGGCCCGGTGGAGGGCACGAGGGTGTACACCGATGGCATCACTTTCATCGATATGAGCTGGGACCCGGCCTATCACATCAGCTTCGACGCCGACGTGGACGGCGATGCCATCGACGACATGGCCATGATTCACTACACCTACAGCGGAATGGCCGGCATGCACGTCTGGTTCTCGACCCTGTCGGACGAGTGGCCGCGGCCCTGGGCGCTGTGATGGTCCGCTCAGACGACCGCACGGCCTCCCAGGCTGCTCAGCTCCCGCACAGGTGCAGGGTCTTCCCCTCTCGCACGACCTGCTCCCGCCAGCGCCGCTGTTCCCAGCTCCGGCCGGGCCGCTGGTCGAAGATGAGCATCCAGCCCTCGGTCAGGCCGACCTGGTCCAGGTAGCCGCAGAGCTGCGTGATGCCCTCCTCGCGCACGGTCTTCAGGGAGACGTGGGCCGGGGGCACGCGCTTGAGCTCGATGACGAAGCGGTCGGGGCCGTACTCCACCAGCAGGTCCAGCCGACCTCGCCCGCTGGCGTATTCGCGGTGGACCTGGCCACCACCGTTCACGACCCTCTGCAGGAAGGCCATGAAGGTGAGGTGGGCGGCGGCCTCACGCCAGCCGGCATCGGACTGCTCGATGAGCAGGTCGCCGTGGCGGCGCCACCAGTCCAGAAAGGCGTCCACCAGCGCGGGCAGGTCCAGGCGACCCTCTGCCGTGCGCCAGGGCCACCAGGGGGCGGGCAGCACGTCCTGCGGCGCCTGCACCAGGGCGCGGATCAGCACCTCGCGGTACAAAGGGTTCGCCGGCTCCCAGCCGCTGTCTCCCTTGGCCAGCAGGCCCAGGTCGGCGGCGTAGTCGAAGTCGTCGGACACGTCGGTCGGCGGCAGGTCGCCCAGCAGGATGGGCCGCAGGATGCGGGCGACCCGAGGCTCGTGCAGGCGCTTGACCAGGTTGTCCAGGTGGGTCGTGCGAGACAGCACCAGCGCCTGCTTCGCCCTGTCGATGTCGTCGCCGGTGATGGGCGTGGGGGCGGGGATGGGATCGCGTCGAGTCAGGTGGTAGGCCAGGGCGTTGACCAGGAAGGGCTGGCCCCGGGTCCAGAACCAGGACCGGTCGACGGCGTCATCCGTGAATGCCTGGCCGGTGTCCTGCGTGTGCTGCGCGTACAGCTCGGCGATCTCCTCGCGGCTGAAGTTCCGCAGGGTGAGCGACTCGGCCTTGATGTTGAAGGGACTGCCGGGGTTGGGTGGCAGGCCACCCTTGGCCTGCACCAGGTAGTCCTTCAGGTCGCGCAGGCCGACCAGCAGGACGCTGGAGGGAAAGGCACGGGGCCGGTCGTGGAAGCCGGACCGGACCTGGGCCAGGAAGTTGGCCATCGCCTCGCCCTCGATGGTGTCGACCTCATCCAGCAGCAGGATCAGCGGGCGCGGGTGCAGGGCCATCGCCCAGTGGCCCAGCAGGCTGGCCAGCCGGGTCCCGGTCGCGCCCTCGTCCGCCCCTTCGGGGGGCTGTTCGTCGGGCGGCAGGTTCCAGCGCGCGGCGTTGCGGATGGCCTGGATCCACCGGGGCTCCACCTCGGCCACCGAAGGAGTCTGCCGGCTGGCCTCGAGCGAGACGTGCAGGGCCACCCGCCCCTCGCCGCGGAGCTGCTCGGCCAGCGCCCGCATCGCCGTCGTCTTGCCCGTCTGCCGCGCGGCGTGCACGACGAAGTACTGCTCCTCCGCGATGAGCCGGCGCAGCTCCGGCAGCCGCCGCTGGGGCGGGAGCATGTAGTGCTTGTCCGGCCGGCAGGGGCCGGTGGTGTTGAAGAAGCGCGGGGAGAGGGTGTCGGTCACGTCCTGAGCCTATCCCGGCGCGCCCGCCCTCAGCCGCCGACCAGGTTCACATGCCCCATCTTGCGGCCCTTCACCACGGCCTCCTTTCCGTACAGGTGCACCCGGGCCCGCGGGTCGGACAGCCAGCGGGGCAGGTCCAGGACCTCGGCGCCCAGCAGGTTCTGCATGCGCGTGGGGTGGCGCAGGGCCGGATCTCCCAGGGGCAGGCCGGCGACGGCGCGCACGCACTGCTCGAACTGGCAGGTGGCCGCACCGTCCATGGTCCAGTGGCCGGAGTTGTGGGGGCGCGCGGCCAGCTCGTTGACCCGCAATCCGCCGTCGTGTGCGATGAACAGCTCGACGGCCAGCAGGCCCACCACGTCGAGGGCCTGGGCGGCGTGCAGGGCCAGCTCCCGGGCGCGGCGGGCCAGGTCGGGGGTCAGGTGGGGGGCCGGCGCCAGGGTGTCGTGCAGGATGTGATCGCGGTGGCGGTTCTCGACCAGCTCGTAGGCGGCCATCTGACCATCCAGGCCGCGGGCGACGATCACACTCCCCTCCCAGGCGAAGTCGACCCAGCCCTCGACCACGCCCTGGACCCCCGCGGCGTGGCCGGCCATCGCGGCCCAGGCGGCGGCGGGGTCGGTGTCGGGGCCGAGCTTGACCTGGCCCTTGCCGTCGTAGCCCATGCGGGCGGACTTGAGCACGCAGGGGCGGCCCAGCTCGGCGGCCAGGGCCGCGACGTCGTCGGGGCCCTGTGCGACGCCCCAGGGCGCGGTGGGCAGGCCGATGTCGCGCAGGAAGCTCTTCTCGGCGATGCGATCCTGGCAGGTGGCCAGCGCCCGGGGGCCCGGCCGCACCGGCACGTGGTCGTGCAGCCACTGCGCGGCCGCGGCGGGCACGTTCTCGAACTCGCAGGTGACGACGTCGACCTGGGCGGCGAAGGCGGCCAGCGCGTCGAGGTCCGTGTAGGGTGCCAGGGTGCGCCGCGGTGTCACCTGGGTGGCGGGGCCCTCTTCGGGCGCCATGACGTGCACCTGGAAGCCCAGGCGGTAGGCGGCCAGGGCGGTCATGCGGCCGAGCTGGCCGCCGCCCAGGATCCCGATGACCGCGCCGCGCTGCAGCGGACTCCGCTGCAGTGGAGACGGGGCGAGCGGGCTCATCCTCCGTCCACGGGGTTGATCGCGACGGCGTCGGTCTGGGCCTGCCGGAAGGCGTCCAGGCGCCCGGCCAGGGCCGGGTCCTGCAAGGACAGGATGCTGGCGGCCAGCAGGCCGGCGTTGGCCGCGCCCGAGGCGCCGATGGCCAGGGTGCCGACCGGCACCCCCCGCGGCATCTGGACGATGGAGAGCAGGCTGTCCATCCCGCTGAGGGCCTTGCTCTGCACCGGCACCCCCAGCACCGGCAGGCTGGTCATGCTGGCGACCATGCCCGGCAGGTGGGCGGCGCCGCCGGCCCCGGCGATGATGACCTGCAGGCCGCGCTGCCGGGCGGTGCGGGCGTACTGCACCAGCCGGTCGGGGGTGCGGTGGGCGCTGACGATGCGCGCCTCGTACGACACGCCGAGCTGGTCGAGCAGCTCGGCGGCGGCCTGCATGGTGGGCCAGTCGGACTGGCTGCCCATGATGAGCCCGACCTGGGGCGAGGGAGGGGTCACGGCGGGCTCCGTTCAGGACAGGGCGGACAGGTCGAGGTGGCCGTCGCGCAGCGGCGGGCACCAGTAGAAGGCGCCCGTGACGGGGCGGGTGAAGGTGAACAGGGCGTCGACGACGCCGTCCTCGCCGCCCACCATGCGGTGCAGCAGCGCCTCGTAGGCGTCGAAGCTGCGGCCGAAGGCCAGGAAGACCAGGCCGTCGCGGTGCCCGTCGGTCCAGGGCATCGAGCGGCGCACGACGAAGGCGGCGGGCGAGAAGCTCTCCTGGGCGGTGCGCTTGACGTGGGCCGAGGCCGGCGCGTCGTCCAGCTCCTCGTTGTCGTCCTGGCTGCGGCCGATGGTGCGATCCCGCTGCTCCTGCGAGAAGGACTCGAAGCGGTCGAGATCGTGCACCCACTGCTGAACGGCCAGGAAGCTGCTGCCCTCCAGGCCGTCGGCCGTGCAGAGCGCCGCCGCCTCGGCCTCCTGGTCCACCGGGTTCTCGGTGCCGTCCTCGAAGCCCGACAGGTCGTCGCCCTCGCGGTACATGAAGCAGTCGATCACCCGCGTCACCTGGACAGACCCTCCCAGGCTGTGCAGCAGCCGGCGGCTCCGGTGCAGCACCTCGCCCCGGTCGGGGCCGGCGACCCGCAGCCACAGGGCCGCGGGGGTGGAGGGCACCTCGACCCCGCCGGGCCCGACGTGCAGCGGGTGCAGGCGCAGGCCGGGGACCTGGCCCCCCAGCGCCTTCACCATCGGCTGGCCCAGCCCAACCAGCAGCTCGTCGCCGATGGCCCAGGCGAGCAGGGCGGCGCGCACCGCCCGCGGGTCGGCGCCGTGGGCCAGGTCCAGCTCCAGCAGGCGGGCGCAGCGGGGGACCGGTCCGAGGATGCCGGGCTGGGGGTTCCGCATGGGGCCTCCGAGGCGGGGCGCTCGACCTAACCGGCGAGGCGGGGGCTGCTCAGCCCGGCGGGGTGTCGCGGGGGGGCCCTCACCGGGGGCCGATCTCGTGGCCCAGCATCGCGTCGCCGTCGAAGAGGGCGCGCAGGTGGAAGCGGTCCCCTCGCAGCATCCAGGGGACCCAGACCCGGTCGTCGGCCCACATCTCGTCGAAGGGCAGGGCGTCGACCGGCAGCCACAGGGGGATGGCCTCGTCGGTCTCGACGGGCTGCCCCTGGTGGGCGCGCGCGACGAAGACGACGACGTGCAGGCGCAGGCCGTCGACGAACTGGAAGGACAGCTCGCCCACCTCCTCGGCGCCCAGCGCGGCGACGCCGACCTCCTCCTGCACCTCGCGCACCGCGGCCTGCTGGGCGGTCTCGCCGGGGTCGATCTTGCCGCCGGGGGCGTTGATCTTGCCGGCGCCCAGGCCGCGCTTCTTGCGGATGAGCAGGGCCTGCCCCTGGTGCAGCACGAAGAGCAGGGTGCCCCGCATGGTGGGGCTCCAGGTGGACCAGTCGACGTCGGCGAGGGTGCGCATTCCGCCCGCTATCGCGGGTCGGGCCTCGCGGGCGTCACCCGGCTGCTCCGCCGCGGACCTCGCGCAGGGCCCCGGCGAAGGCGTCGACCAGCTCGTCGATGCCGCCCTCGTCGATGGTGTAGGGGGGCAGGAAGCGCACCGCCTCGCCGCCGGCGGGGCAGACCAGGACGCCGCGCGCCCGCATGGCGTCGACCACGGGGCCGGCGGGCCCGCCCGTCCAGGCGGCCTGCATCAGGCCCCGGCCGGTGACCGGGGCGCCGGTGGCCTGCAGGCCGGCGCGCAGGCGGGCGCCCATGGACACGCAGCGCGCGGGCAGGTCGTCGGCGAGGATGGTGTCCAGCGTGGCCAGGCCGGCGGCGCAGGCGACGGGGTTGCCGCCGAAGGTGGTGCCGTGGTCGCCGGGCTGGAAGGTCTCGGCCAGGTGGGGGGCGGCGACGATGGCGCCCAGCGGCAGGCCGCCGCCCAGGGCCTTGGCCAGGGTGCGGATGTCGGGGGCCGGGCTGTGGACCAGCTCGCCCGAGCGGCCCAGGCCGCACTGGATCTCGTCGTAGACCAGCAGCGCGCCGTGCCGGTCACAGGCCTCGCGCAGCGCGGGCAGGACCTCGATGGGGCGGCAGCCGCCCTCGCCCTGGATCGGCTCGACGAAGACGCAGGCGGTGCGGTCGGTGACGGCGGCGGCGGCCTCGTGCTGCTCCTGGACGACGACGCCCTGGGGCAGCGGATCGTAGCCCTGCTGGTAGGCGGGCTTGGGCGTCATGGCCAGCGACATCAGGGTGCGGCCGTGGAAGGCGTGGTCCAGCACGATGACCTCGTGGCGCGGGTCGCCGCGGCGCCAGTGGTGCTTGCGGACCAGCTTGATGGCGCCCTCGTTGGCCTCGGTGCCCGAGTTCGAGAAGAAGACGGCGGCGTCGCCGTACAGCTGCGACAGCACGGTCGCCAGCTCGCGCTGGATGCCCACGTTGTACAGGTTGCTCGTGTGCATCAGGCGGTCGACCTGGGTGTGCACCGCGGCCTTGACCTTGGGGTGGCCGTGGCCCAGGGCCAGGACGGCGATGCCGGCGATGCCGTCGAGGTACCAGCGGCCCTCCTCGTCCTGGACGCGCAGCCCTTCGCCCCGGGCGAGCTCGATGGGGTAGCGGGCGTAGGTGTGCAGGAAGGGGGTCATGGCTGGGGCTCCGAGGGCGCGTCCTCCACCAGGGTGCCGACCCCGCGGTCGGTCAGCAGCTCGAGCAGCAGGGCGTGGGGCACGCGGCCGTCCGCCACGGTCACCCGTCCGACGCCCGCCGACAAGGCCTCCAGGCAGGCCGTCGCCTTGGGGATCATGCCGCCGGTGACGACGCCGGTGGCGATCCACAGGTCGAGCTGGTGGCGAGAGACGCGGGGCACGGGCGTGCCCTCGGGGCCGCGGATGCCGTCGACGTCGGTGAGGAAGATGAGGCGCGCGGCGCCCAGTGCCCCGGCGACGGCGGTGGCGACGGCGTCGGCGTTGACGTTGAGCGCGTCGAGCTGCTCGTCGACGGCGACGGGGGCGACCACGGGGATGATGCCGTCGTGCAGCAGGTCGCGCAGCACCTGGGCCCGCACCTCGGTCACCTCGCCGACGCGGCCCAGGTCGACCGGCGCGCCGGTGACCCGGTCGGTGTAGGGGTAGAGCCGGGCCCGCAGCCAGCCGCCGGCGTCCTGGCCCGACAGGCCCAGCGCGCGGCCCCCGCGGCGTCCGATGGCGGCGGCGATGTCGCGCGAGATCAGGCCGACCTGGACCTGCTGGGCCACCCGCATCGTCTCCTCGTCGGTGACCCGCAGGCCGTCGACGAAGCGCGGCACGATCCCCAGGCGCTTGCCCAGCTCGCTGACGGTGGGGCCGCCGCCGTGGCAGAGCACCACGTTCACGCCGACCTGGTGCAGCAGGACGACGTCCTCCATCACGGCCTGGGACAGCTCGGGGCTGACCTGGGCGGCCCCGCCGTACTTGACGACGACGGTCTGGCCGGCCCAGCGCTGCACGTAGGGCAGGGCCTCGACCAGGGCGGCGACGCGCGCCCGGGCGGCGAGGTCGAGGTCGACTGCCGTGGGAGTGGGAGCCATCTCAGCTCCGGTAGTCGGCGTTGATGGAGACATAGTCGGCCGACAGGTCGCAGCCCCAGGCCACGCCCAGGCCGGGCCCGGGCACGCGCGCGGTGAAGCGGACCTCGGGGGCCTGCAGCGCCGCGCTGGCGGCGGCCTCGTCCCAGGCGACGGGCTGGCCGTCGCGCAGCACGGGGATGCCGCACAGGTCCAGGTCCAGGTGGTCCAGGCCCTGCACCCCGGCGGCGCCGAGCGCGCCGACCACGCGGCCCCAGTTGGGGTCGCGGCCGTGCACGGCGGACTTGACCAGGGGCGAGCGCAGCACGGCGCGGGCGGCGGCGCGGGCGGTGGCGTCGTCGGCGGTGCCGTGCAGCACGCACTCGACCAGGGTCGTGGCGCCCTCGCCGTCGCGGGCGATGGCCCGGGCCAGGTGGCGGCAGGCGGCGAAGAGCGCCTGGGCCAGGGCGGCGTGCGCCTCGCTGCCTTCGGGGCAGGGGCGGCCCTGGCCGGTGGCCTGGACGATGACCGTGTCGTTGGTCGAGGCGTCGCCGTCGACCGTGATGCAGTGGAAGCTGCGGTCGACGGCGTCGGCCAGCAGCGCCTGCAGGACGGGGGCCTCGACCTGGGCGTCGGTGACCAGGAAGGCCAGCATCGTCGCCATGCCGGGGTGGATCATGCCCGAGCCCTTGGCCACGCCGGCGACCGTGACCCCGTCCAGCTCGACGCAGACCTCCTTCTCGACCAGGTCGGTGGTCAGGATGGCGCGGGCCAGGTGGTGGCCGTCGGCGGACAGGTGGCCCGCGGCGCGCTCGACGGCGGGCAGCAGGCGCTGCATCGGCATGGGCACGCCGATGACGCCGGTCGAGCAGACCAGCACCTGGTCGGCGGGGCAGCCCAGGACGGCAGCGGCGGCGGCGGCGGTGGCGGCCGTGTCCCGGTGGCCCTGCGCGCCGGTGGCGGCGTTGGCGTTGCCGGCGTTGACGACGACGGCGTGCACCGGGCCGGGCACGCGGGCGCGGGTCCAGCGGCAAGGGGCGGCGGCGGCGCTGCTGGTGGTGGTCAGCGCGGCGGCGACGCCGGGGGCGACCAGCACGGCGACGTCGTCGCGCAGCTTCTTGTTGCCCTTGATGTCGCCCTGGGCGACGCCGACCTGGGTGCCGGCCACGGTGGTCCAGGTGCCGCCGGGCACGATCCCCACGGCGGGGGGGGCGGGCACGGGCAGCGGGTGCAGGTCGGGCACGGGGTGGGTCACGCGGCCATCCGGGGAGCTGGGGCGGCCGCTCACGCGGCCAGCCGGATCTTCAGGGGGCGGGCGAGCAGCGTCTGCGCGCAGCCGGCCAGCAGCGGGCAGGCGGCGCACTTGCGGGCCTTGGCGGCGACGGCGGGGGGGCCGGCCACCATGCCCCGGGCGACGGCCCACGGCGCGGTCCCCTGCGGCTCGAAGCCGCAGCGCAGGAAGAAGTCGGCCACCCCGGTCAGGGCGACGATCTGCTGGCAGCCGCGGGCCACGGCCGCCTCGCAGGCCGCCTCGACCAGCAGCCGCCCCAGGCCCGACCGGGCCGAGACCAGGCTGCCCAGCTCGATCACCTCGTCGGTCCACGGGGTCAGCGCCACGCAGCCCTCGACCCGGCCCTGCACGCAGGCGACCAGGAAGTCCGCCGCCACCACGGCGCGCGGCAGGACGGCGCCCGAGGCGATGTGCGGGGCCATCAGCGCCCGGATCGCGGGCACGTCGGCGTCGGTGGCGGCGCGGACCTCGACGAGGGGAACGCCGGGGAAGCGGAGCTGGCTCATGGCGGGCTCCAGGACGCGACCGGGGCACCGGTCGCCGGTGGGGGAGTTGTGCGGGCGAGGGGAGACAGGCGGACGGGCCGGATCGTCCGGCCCATGGGGGCACGTGTCCCGACGGGTGCGGGCGGCACACTTATACACGAGCGAGAATATTTATGCAAGTCATCACATCAGGCGGCGCCGCGACCGCTCCCGCTCACCCGCCGAGATCCAGCCAGTCCGAGTGTCCCCCACCTCCACCACCCGCGGCCGGGTCGTCCGAGCCGGGCTCGCGGAGGTACACGCTGATCCCTCCGGGGAGGTTGGCCCACGAGGTCTGCAGGTCGTCCAGGACAACGTCCGCCTGCATCAGCCAGCACCCGGCGGCGAAGGCGGGGCGGTTGGACGGCCTGCTTACGGTCGCCGACACCCGCATGCCGAAGGTGTAGCGAAGGGTGTAGCGGCCGGGCACGAGCAGGAAGGGCCGGGTGGCAGAGTTCCCTTGGAAGTGCATGACGCTGGGGCCGGATGGAATGGGAGCGCGGATCCCGTCGATCCGGTGCCGGAACATGGCAGGGCGGTGGACCTGCCGGGCCAGTCCATCCACTCGCAGCTCGAGCAGGTCCTCCACCAGCACCACGCCGTCCGCAGTCCCTGGCAGGTCGGGTCGGATGAGATCCCGCAGCGCCTGCTCGGCGTCCCGGATGGCCGTGTAGTAGGGGCCAGTCACGGGGTGCACCATCCCCATGGCGAGTTGCGTCTTCTGGGCGGCGGCGATCCCGGCCGGCATCGTGTTGTCGATCAGCGCTTCGTAGGGCACGGTGAGGCGCGCGGTCTGGTAGGCGCCGGGGCGGAAGTCCAGGTTGCGGTGCCCCTGCACCTTCCGCCCCATGACCACCTCCTGCTCGTGCTCAACCACCAGGTCCCACTCCGCCATGCCGTCGGACAGGACCAGCTTCTGCTCGTCCGCAGCGAAGGCCGTGTACATGGAGTGGGTCCAGGTGATGCGCGCCTCGTCGAGAGCGGGCTGGACCGCAGGTGCCGAGCCGAGGTTCACCATGGTGTCCTCGGTGAAGGTGACGGGATGCAGCCTGCCGGGGAACTGGAATTGGACCAAGGTGCCTCCGCGGGCAGCAACATAGCAGCTGCCTGGGACCCGAGGTGTTGCCTCCCTGAGCGGCTGGCAGCCTGTAGGGCGTAGCCTCGCAGGCTGCCAGGCTCTTGCTGGCGGGGGAGGGAGCGCCCTCCCCCGCACCGCGCGCGACACGCGCGCTCCCCCTCCACCGGCGCCTGACGGGCGGCGAGGCCCTCCGGCGCCGTTCTCCCGCTGTCGACGACAGGCTGCTAGGGCAGCAGCGGCACCAGCGGCAGGCCCTGGGTCTCGGGCAGGCCCATCGCCAGGTTGAAGGCGTGCACGGCCTGGCCGGCGGCGCCCTTGCCCAGGTTGTCGATGGCGCAGACGGCGGTGGCGAAGCCCCGGGTGGCGTCGACGGCGACGTGCACGTGGGCCGCGGCCGTGCCCCGGACGTCGGCGCTCTGGGGCGGATCGGCGCGCACGATCACCGCCGGGTGGTGCCGGTAGCGCTCGACGTACAGCGCGTGCAGCTCGGCCTGCGAGACCGGCCGCAGCAGGCGGACCTTCACGGTCGCGATCATGCCGCGCACCATCGGCACCAGGTGGGGAGTGAAGACGACGGGCACCCCCAGGGTCTGCTCCATCTCGGGCGTGTGGCGGTGGCTGCCGGCCAGGCCATAGGCCGTCGCGGACTCCTGGACCTCGCAGTACAGGTTGCGCGGGCCGGCCTTGCGCCCGGCGCCGGACACGCCGGACAGGCAGTCGCTGACGACGTGATCGGCCAGGCCGGCCTCGACCAGCGGCAGGCCCGCGATGGCCGTCGCGGTCGGGTAGCAGCCGGGACAGGCCAGCAGGCGCGCGCCGGGCAGAGCTTCGCGGTGCAGCTCGGGCAGGGCGTAGACGGCCTGGGGCAGGTGCTGGGGGCAGGGGTGGGGGCCGTAGGCGGCGGCGTAGACCGCCGGGTCGCGCAGCCGGAAGTCCGCGCCCAGGTCGACCACCACCACGCCGGCGTCGAGCAGGGCGGGGGCGACGGCGGCCGAGACCCCGTGCGGCAGGCCCAGGAAGACCGCGTCCAGGCCGGCGCCGGCCAGCGCGTCGACCTCGACCAGGGGCAGGTCCAGGCGGCCGGTCCAGCCCGGCCAGACCTGGGCCAGCGAGCGGCCGGCCTGCTGCCCGGCGGCCAGGGCGGCGACCTGGACCCCGGGGTGGGCCGTGAGGATGCGGAGCAGCTCGACCCCGGTGTAGCCGGAGACGCCAGCGATGCCGATGCGCAGGGGCATGGGGCCTCCCAGAGGCGGGGCCGCCGGTCTAACCACCCCCCAAGCGCCGCGGTTAGAGGCGCGCCATGCTGTTCCGCCTCGGCGTGGCGCTGATGGCCTCGTCCATCGTGCCCTGGCTGCTCCTGCCCCTGGTTCCCTTCCTGCCGCTGACCGCGGCCCAGGCGGGCACGCTGGCGGGCGCGATGCTGCTGTCGGCCGAGCTGGTCTTCTGGCCGGGCCTGGCCCTGGCGGGCAAGGACGCCTGGCAGGCGGCGAAGGCGCGGGGCTGGCGACAGCTCCCGGCGGCCATGGTGCAGATGCTGCGGACGGGGAAGCCGCTGGCGCAGGCGCCGTGACCGGCGGGCCAGGGCGCCAGGTCCTGCACCAGGACGCCCTGCCCTGGCTGGCCGCCCACCCCGCCTGGCCGGGCGCCTCCCTGCTCACCTCGCTGCCCGACGTCTCCGAGGCGGGCCTGCCCCCCGCGTCCTGGCCCGCCTTCTTCGCCGAGGCCGCCCGCCTGTGCCTGCTCGCCGTGCCCGACGACGGCGTCGCCGTCTTCTTCCAGACCGACAACCGGCACGAGGGCCGGCAGGTGAGCAAGGCGGCGATGGTGCTGGCGGCGGCGGCCGCGCTGGACCTGCCCCTGGTCTGGCACCAGGTCGTCCTGCGCCGCCCGCCGGGGACGAAGACCATGGGCCGGCCCGGCTACAGCCACCTGCTGGCCTTCTCGCGCCGCGCGACCCTGCCCGTCGAGCAGCGCGGCCCCGACGTGCTGCCCGACCTGGGCGAGGTGGACTGGAGCCACGGCATGGGCCGGGCGGCGGCGGCGCAGGCGGTGGCCCAGATCCGGCGTGCCTCGCCCTCGACGACGCTGCTGCTGGCGCCCTTCTGCGGCCTGGGCGTGGCGCTGTCGGCGGCGAACGAGGCCGGCCTGGAGGCGCTGGGGATCGAGCGGAACCGCAAGCGGGCCGAGAAGGCGAGGGGGCCGGCCTGAGCCCCGGGATCGTCCGCCAGGCGCGGCGGGACCCGGGGCTGTCCGCGCGGATCGTGCGCCGCGAGCCCCTGCGCTACGCCGAGGGCCCCTCGGCGGCGCTGGACCGCCCCGGCCACGTGCGCGCCGCCTCGGCCCTGCTCGCCACGCCCCACGGCCACCTGGTCATCCAGGACGACGCCCTCTTCCTGGCCTGCCGCGGCCCGACCGGGCGGGTGGAGGCGCTGGCCCTGCCGGCTCCCGACGGCGTGCGGCTGTTCGGGGACGACCGCGGCAACAAGGCGGGCAAGCTCGACCTGGAGGCGGCCCTGAGCTGGCCATCGCCGGGCGGACCGCTGCTGGTGGCGCTGGGCAGCGGCTCGACCCCGGCGCGGGAGCGGGTGGTGGTGATGCCGCTGTCCGGCGGCCCGCCTCGGGTCCGACGGGCCCCGGGCCTGTACGCGGCCCTCGCCGGGGCGCTGGCGGGGGCGGCCCTCAACGTGGAGGGCGCCTTCCGCACGGGGCAGGGGCACCTGCGCCTGCTCCAGCGGGGCAACGGCGCGGGCGGCGTGGACGCGGTGATCGACCTGGACGGTGGCTGGCTGGACGCCTGGCTGGCGGGCGGCGAGGGCGCGCCCCCGCTGCGCGGCGTGGTCCGCTGGCACCTGGGCCTGCTGGACGGTGTGCCGCTGTCGTGGACGGACGGGCTGGCCCTGCCGGCTTCGCCCGGCGCGCCGACGCGCTGGCTGTTCTCGGCCGCGGCCGAGGCCTCGCCCGACGCGGTGCGCGACGGCCCGGTGACCGGCTCGGTCCTGGGCTGGGCGGACGAGGAGGGCGGCGCCTGGGCGCCGGTGCGGGACGAGCGGGGGGCGCTGGCGCGGGTGAAGATCGAGGGCATCGCCGCAGGCGACAGGGGCACCGCCGGCGGCGACGGGGGCACCATCCTGGCGGTCACGGACGCCGACGACCCGCAGGCGCCGGCCGAGCTGCTGACGCTTCGCCTGGAGGGGGGCTGGCCGGGCGGGGGCTGAGCCGGTCCCGCGCTCACATCCCCCACGCGCGCCGCAGCTCGCGGGCCACGGCGCGGGAGACCTCGACCTTCAGGCCGCCGGGCAGCACGGCCGTGTAGCCGCCGACCTCGTTGTCCTCGAAGCGCTGCACGCGGTCCAGGTGGAGCAGGGCCCGGCGGTGGACCCGGCGCAGGCCCAGCCGGGCCTCCAACTCGGCCAGGGGCACGTCGGTGAAGAAGGGGCCCCGGTCGGTGTGCACGGTGACGGTGGCCCCGTCGATGACGGCGGCCAGGATCTCGGCGGCGGCCAGCACGACCACGCCGTTGCGGGTGGCCAGGGCCAGCCGGTCGGCGGGGGGGCTGGCCCGTCGCCCGCGCACGCGCTCCAGCGCCTTCTGCAGCCGGCCGGCGTCCACGGGCTTGAGCACGTAGTCGATGGCCCCGCCCTCGAAGGCGGCGAGGGCGTGCTCGGCGTGGGCGGTCGTGAAGACGATGGCCGGGCCGTCGGTGGGCCAGAGCTGCATCGCCTCGACGCCGGAGAGGCCCGGCATGTGGATGTCGAGCAGCACGACGTCGACGCCCCCTCGCCGCACGGCGGCCAGCACCTCGCCGCCGTCCTGGGCCTCGCCCACGACCTCGACCCCGGGCAGGGCGCCGAGCAGGCGCTGCAGGCGCTTGCGGGCCAGCAGCTCGTCGTCGGCGATGAGCACCCTCACGGCCACCGCACCGTGGCCACCGTGCGATCTCCCTGCCCCCCGATGGAGAAGGCCCAGCCCGGGCCGGCCAGCTCCAGGCGGCGTCGCACCAGGGACAGTCCCTCTCCCCCCGCGCGGGGGCCGGCGAAGGGGCCGGGGTTCTCGATGCGCAGCGCGCCGTCGGACAGGGCCAGGGTCAGCAGTCCACGGTGGCCGGCGGCGGGACCGTGCTTGACGGCGTTCTCTACCAGGGGGAGCAGCAGCAGGGGGGGCACCTGGACCGAGGGGAGGGGCTCGGGCACCGACCACTGTACCTGGTAGCGGCCGGGGTCGCGGATCGCGTACAGATCCCACACCGCGCGCGCGACCTGCAGCTCGCGGGACAGGGGCCAGGCCTCGGCCTCGACCCCGGCCATCAGCTCGCGCAGCAGGCCGGAGAGGCGCAGGATGGCGGACTCGGCGACCTCGGGGTCCTCGCGGGTCCACTCGGCGATGGCGTTGAGCGTGTTGAACAGGAAGTGCGGGTCGAGGTGGGCGCGCAGGGCCAGCAGGCGGGCCTGCTCGGCCTGGCGCTGGGCGGTCGCGGCGCGGGCCTCGGCCTGCTCGACGCGGGCCTCCTGCTCGACGTCGCGGGCCAGGCCCCAGCCGCCGACCCAGAACAGGCTGGCGACGACCAGGGTGTTCACGCCGGCGGTCAGGAAGGTGTCGCCCAGGCCCGACCACCGGGGCAGCAGCCAGCCCAGCAGCGCCGGCAGGCCGCCGACCAGGGCGTACAGGGGCAGGCGCTCCAGGCGGACGCCCTGCGGGAACAGGGCGCGCCAGCTCCACGGGCCGACCAGCAGGAACCAGGCGACCAGGGCCAGGGCGATCACCACGGCCCAGCCGTCGCGGGTGAACCACCACTGGGCCAGCAGCATCGCGCCGCAGACCAGGGCGATGGGCACCGCCCGCCGGGGCAGGGCCAGGGCGCGCAGGGTGTGCAGCCAGAGGGTCACGCGCGCAGCCTACTTCGCGGCCAGCTCCCCGGCGGGGCCCCCGTGCGCCAGCTCCCCGGCGGGGGCAGACAGCGCCAGGCGCACGGCGGGCCCGGCGTCGACCGTGGACATGTCGACCGGCAGGTTCCCGGTCAGCGCCTTGCGGCCGTAGAAGCCGTTCATGGTGGCGCTCATCAGCGCCGCGCCGGGCGAGAGCGCGCGGGTGCGGGCCAGCCGGCGGGCGGTGTGGGCGGGCGAGAAGGCGCGGCGCCACAGGGCGCGGTGGGCGGCCAGCAGGCCCTCGGGCGAGGTGCGGGCGGGGCGGAAGGCGACGTTGTAGCCGTTGTGGTGGCCCCAGCCGCGGTCGAGCAGCAGCCGGTCCTCGGCGGCGAGGCGATCCCACAGGGGCGTGCCCTTGAAGGGGGTGAGCACCGACAGGAAGGGCACGTCGACGCCGATGTCCAAGAGCTCGTCGGCCATGGCGACGATGCTGTGCTCGTCGTCGTGATCGAAGCCGGCGATGAAGCCGGCCATCACGCAGATGCCGCGCGCGTGCAGGGCGTCCACCGCGGCCCGGTACTCGGCCACCTTGTTCTGGCGCTTGCCGGCCTCGGCCAGGCTGTCGGCCCGCAGGCTCTCGATGCCCAGGAAGATGCCGATGCAGCCGCTGTCGGCCAGGGCGTCCAGCAGGCGGGGATCGCGGGTGATGTCGATGCTGGCCTGGGTCAGCCACCAGCGGTCCATGCCCTTCATCCCGTCCAGCAGGGCCCGGGACCAGCGGCGGTTCGCCAGCAGGTTGTCGTCCCAGAACCAGGCCACCTTGCGCTGCCACCAGGTCCAGCCGGGCTCCTCGTGGGCGACGTCGCGCAGGACCTGGTCCACGGGGCGCACCCGGAAGCCGGGCTGCAGGCCGGGCACGGTGCAGAAGGAGCAGGAGAAGGGGCAGCCGCGGGTGGCCTGGAGCACGCGGCGCACGAAGAAGGCGTCGGGCAGCAGGTCGTAGCGAGGGGTGGGCAGGCCCGACAGCGGCAGGGCCTCGCCTCTGTACACGGGCTGGAGGCGGCCGCGCTCGGCGTCGCGCAGCATGGTCAGCCAGGCGGACTCGGCCTCGCCCAGCACGACGGCGTCGCAGTGGCGCAGCGTCTCCTCGGGCCAGAAGGTGGCGTGGGGGCCGCCGGCGACGACCCGCTTGCCCCGCGCCCGGAAGGCGGCGGCCAGGCGCCAGGCCTCGTGGGCGAAGCCGGTGAAGAAGGACAGGCAGACCAGGTCTGCGTCGGTGTCCAGGGGCACCGGGCCGGCCTGCTGGTGGACGACGCGGACCTGCACGTCGGGCGGGCAGAGGGCGGCCAGGTGGATGCCCGTGACCGGGGGCACGAACTGGCGGGCGTGGCCCCGGGCGTAGCGGGGGACGTAGACCACGACGATGTCGACCTTCACGGCGGCCTCCTGGTGCGCAGGGCGGGGGAGGGTCTGGGAAGGGGGCCGGCGAGGCCCCTTCCCAGGAGAGGGGAACCGGACGTCGGGAAGGTAGGCCGCCCCGGCGGGGCCGGAGCGGGATGCGGGCCGAGCGGTCGGGAGCGGACCCTGGACGGTCGCGGCGGGCAGGCCCGCGGTCGGCCGGGTGGGCTATGGTTTCAGCATGCTCGCTCCCAGCTCGTCCCTGTCCGAGGTCTCCGGCGGGGTGGTCTATCCCTCGTCCGATGGTCAACCGATGGCCGACAACACGTTGCAGCTCGAGTGGATCGTCACGTTGAAGGAGAACCTGGACGTGATGCTGCCCGACGCCTTCGTGGCCGGCGACCTGTTGTGGTACCCGGTGGAAGGGGACAACCGCACCCGCAGGGCGCCCGACGTGCTGGTCGCGCTGGGGCGACCCAAGGGGCACCGCTCCAGCTACCGCCAGTGGGAGGAGGGCGGGGTGGCCCCCCAGGTCGTGGTCGAGGTCTGGTCGCCGTCGAACACCTTCGCGGAGCTGGTGGGGAAGGCCTGGTTCTACGGCGACTACGGCGTGCAGGAGCTGTGGGTGCTGGATCCGGACCACCACACGCTGAGCGTGTTCACGCGGGAGGGTGGACGCCTGGTCGGCCACCCGGTGGCCGAGTCCTGGACCAGCCCGCTTCTGGGCGTCCGCTTCGAGGTCGAGGAGCAGGCCATCCGGGTATTCGGACCCGACGGCCAGCCCTTCCTGCGCTTCGCCGAGCTGCGCGCGCGGGCCGAGGAGGAGCGCGCGCGGGCCGAGGGGGAGCGCGCCCGCGCGGACCGCGAAGCGGCCCGAGCAGAGGCGCTGGCCGCTCGACTGAGGGCGCTGGGCGTCGACCCCGACTGAAGCCAGGGTCGCCCCGCCGGGTCAGGCGCCCTCAGTGGCCGTGGTGGTGGCCCTCGGTGCCCTCGAGCCCGTGGGGGTGGCCGTGGTGCAGCTCCTCGGCGGTGGCGTCGCGGATCTTGACGATCTCCACCTGGAAGTGGAGGGTCTCGCCGGCCAGCGGGTGGTTGGTGTCCAGCAGCACCAGGCCCTCCTCGAAGCCGACCACCCACACCGGGATCTGCTCGCCCAGGTCGTTCTCGACCACGAACTGCATTCCCTCCTCGACCTCGAAGTCGTCGGGGAAGGCGTCGGCCGGCACCTGCTGGGGCTCGCTGCCGTCGTGCTCGCCGTAGCCGTCCTCGGGGGCGACGACGACGGTGTCCTGGAAGCCGACCTTCTTGCCGCCGAGCGCCCGCTCCAGCCCCGGCACGATGTTGCCGTGGCCGTGCAGGTAGGGCAGCGGCTCGTCGCCGCGCGAGCTGTCCAGCTCCTCGCCGGCGGCGTTGGTCAGCGTGTAGTGGATGAGGACGACCTTGTCGGCCGTGACGGTGAGGTCGAGATGCGAGGTGGACATGCGCGGCTCCTGGCGACCGGGGGGGCGGGGATCGACCGTGCGGGAGAAGCTCGCGCGGGCGGGAGGCGAGCCTACCGCGCCGGGCCGGGCCGGGCACCCGCCGCACCAGGCGGCGCGTGGGGCGACCGGGTCAGGCGGCGTTGGGCGCGGGCACGCTCAGCACGGGGCAGGGGGCGGCCCGCAGCACCTGCTCGGTGCGGGTGCCGAACAGGTCGTCGGTCATGTGGTCGTGGCCCAGCGTGCCCATGACGACCAGGTCGGCCGGCCACTGGGTGGCCACGCGCAGGATCTCGGGCACGACGTCGCCGGCGATGACCTTGCCGCGCCAGTCCCAGCCCTTGTCCGGCGGCAGCGGCACGTGGGGCAGGTCGCCCTTCTCGTCCATGTGCAGCAGGAAGATCACGGCGTCGGTGATGCCCAGGGTGCGCAGGGTGCGGGCGGCGCCGGCGATGCCCAGGACCGGGTCGGGGTGCTCGTGCACGGGCACCAGCACGCGGTGCAGGTGCAGGGCGCCGGTCTGCGGGTCGACCAGGGGGCGGCAGCCCTCGGGGATGAACAGCGTGGGCCGGCCGGAGCGGCGGGCCAGCGGCTCGCTGACCAGGTGGCCGACCCAGTGCGACAGGCCGCCGTGCCGGTGGTTGCCGACGACCAGCAGGTCGGGGCGGTGCTGGCGCACCTCGTCCAGGATGGCCGGCACGGTCGTGTCGCTGTCGACCCGGACGATGGTGGTGGGCACGCCCAGGTCGTCGATGTCGGTGCGCTCGCCCTCCAGCGCGCACATGCCCCAGCCCGCCGCGGCCTGCCGGAAGGAGGGGAAGGCCGACCAGGGAGGCGCGGCGCCCTCGGGGCCGACGTGCACCAGGGTCAGCATCCCCGGGCCGCCCAGCGCCAGGCGCAGGCCGTGGCGGGTGGCCAGGTCGGAGAGGGGGCCCAGGTCCGTGGGCACCAGGATGCGCGTCCACCGCTGTCCGTCCGGATGTCGCTGCTCCAGCATCGGGCCTCCCGGTTTCCCGGCCGCGTGGGGATGACCGCAGGGTAGGCGCCGAAGCCCGCCTCGTCCCGCGCGAAGCTGTCGCAGGGGGGCCCGCCGCGCGGGGCATACTCCCCAGCCTGTGCCCCGGGACTGCGCCGCGCTGGCCCGGGGAGGAGGTCCCATGCCCCGTCGTCTCGCCCTGGCCGCCGCTGGCCTCGCCCTGGCCCTGTCCTCGTCGTCCTGTGGCGAGCGGGACGCTGCCTCGACCTCGCAGGCACCTGCCTCCTCCCCCACCTCCGGGAGCCGCACCGTGGACTTCGAGCCCTCGCCCATCGACCCGGGGCTGCGCATCGAGCTGTCGGACGCCTCGCCCGCCGGGGACGCCTACGTGCGGCCGCCCACCGCCGCGGCCACGCCGGCCAGCGCCGAGCAGGTGGCGGCCCTGCTGTCGCGCCTGCCGCCGCTGCCCGACGAGGCGCTGGGGCAGGCGGAGTTCAACCGGCGCGCCGAGAGCCGCCCGGCGCCGCGCCCGGGGGTCGAGGTGGCCGTGCCCTTCCTGGTGGGCACGGTCGAGGGCGACGCGCCGGCGGTGCAGAGCGGGCCCTTGACGGTGCTGCGGGCATCGCCCGAGGGCGAGGTGCCGATGGCGCCGCACCTGTCGATCACCTTCGACCAGCCGATGGTGGCGCTGACCAGCCAGGACGAGGCGGCGGCCGTGGTGCCGGCGCGCCTGGAGCCGCAGCCCCCGGGGCAGTGGCGCTGGCTGGGCACCCGCACGCTGACCTTCGAGCCGGCGCCGGGCGGCGTCGACGCGGCGAACGGCCCGGGGACCGGCGGGCGCTTCCCGATGGCGACCGCCTACACCGTGACCGTGCCGCGGGGCACGAAGGGCGTCGCCGGGCAGCCGCTGGCCGAGGACCACGTCCTGCGCTTCCAGACCCCGCCGCCGCGGGTGGTGGCGCAGTCCCCGGTGGGCGGGCCGGTCGACCGGCAGCCGGTGCTGCTGGTGGGCTTCGACCAGGCGGTGGACGCCGAGGTCGTGCGCGCGGCGCTGCGCGTGAGCACGGCCGGCAAGGTGCACCCGGTGCGCATGGCGACCGAGGCGGAGCGGGCGGCGGTGAAGGACCAGCTCGCCCAGATCGACCAGCGCGGGGCCGGGCGGTGGCTGGCGGTGGTGCCGGCCGCGCCGCTGCCGCTGGACAGCACGGTGACCGTGTCGGTGCCGGCGGGCACGCCCTCGGCCGAGGGCCCGCTGACCACGAAGGCCGACCAGGCGTGGTCCTTCCGCACCTACGGGGCGCTCTCGCTGGAGGAGAGCCAGTGCGGCTGGCGCGACCGCTGCGCGCCCTCGGACACGATCCAGCTCCGCTTCAACAACCCGCTGGACGTCGAGGCCTTCGACCCGGCCTGGGTGAAGGTCAGCCCCGAGATCCCGGGCCTGCAGCTCTACGCCTCGGGGGCCTGGCTGAACCTGGAGGGCCTCAAGCAGGCCGAGACGGCCTACACGATCACGGTCGACGGCGCCCTGCGGGACAGCTTCGGGCAGACCCTGGGGCAGCCGGTCACCGTGCGCAAGAAGACCGGCAAGGACGAGCCGGCCCAGCCCTGGATGACCGCGCCCGGGCCCGAGCTGCGCGTGCTCGACCCGGTGGGCACGCCCACCTACGCGGTCTACACGGTCAACCACGAGACACTGCGGCTGCGGGTGTACCGGGTGCAGCCCCAGGACTGGGCGGCCTACCGGGCCTGGCGGGACCACCGCGGCTGGTGGGACGAGGACACGCGGCTGCCCGAGCCGCCCGGCACGCGGCTGGCCGACCAGCGGATCGCCGTGCAGGGCCAGCCGGACCGCCTGACCGAGACGGCGATCGACCTCTCCCCCTGGCTGGAAGACGGCCAGGGCCAGGTCCTGGTCTGGGTCGAGGCGCCGAACACGCCCAAGGGCTGGGGCCGGCAGGTGGCGATCACCTGGGCCCAGCGCACGAAGCTGGGCGTCACGGCGCTGTCGGACGCCTCCGAGCTGGTGGCGCTGGTGACCGACCTGTCGACGGGCGCCGCGGTGACGGGGGCCTCGGTGGAGCTGTCGCCGACGGGCCCGACGCTGTCGACCGACGCCCAGGGCCTGGCCCGCGGGGCGCTGCCGGACGGCGGGACCGGGCCGCAGCTCCTGATCGCGCGGCAGGGCGCGGACCTGGCCTTCGTCCCGGTCGGCGGCGGCTGGGGGGAGCATGCACCCTGGACGCGGCGCGACCCCGGGCACAGCCTGGCCTGGTTCGTCTTCGACGATCGGCACCTGTACAAGCCCGGTGAGCAGGTGCGCGTGAAGGGCTGGCTGCGCAGCGTGGGACAGGGGCGGGGCGGCGACGTCGGCCCCCTGGGCGAGGGTGGACCCCGGTCGCTGACCTGGGTGCTCTCGGACAGCCGTGGCAGCGAGCTGGCGCGGGGCAAGGCGCCGGTGGTCGGCCTGGGCGGCTTCGACCTGCGCCTGGACCTGCCCGACGACATGAACCTGGGCACGGCCTGGGTGCAGCTGCAGGCCGAGGATGGCGCCCACGGCGGCACGGCCTTCTCGCACGCCTTCGAGGTGCAGGAGTTCCGCCGCCCCGAGTACGAGGTGACCGCCTCGGTCGAGGCCGGACCCTTCGTGCTGGGGCAGACGGCGACGGCGTCGGTGACGGCGGCCTACTACGCCGGCGGGGCCCTGCCGGGCGCCCAGGTGCGCTGGACGGTGCAGCCCTCGTGGGCCGACTACCGGCCGCCCAACCAGGAGGGCTGGCAGTTCGGCCTGTCGATCCCGTGGTGGTGGGGCCGGTGGTGGGAGCCGGCGCCTCCGCCGCTGGCGGCCCCGGCGCCGCACGCGGCGACCACCGACGCGATGGGCGCCCACCACCTGGCCATGCACTTCGCCGCCCTGGGCACCCCTCGCCCGGTCCAGGTCGAGGCGCAGGCCGTGGTCGAGGACGTCAACCGCCAGGCCTGGGCCTCGTCCACGCGCCTGCTCGTCCACCCCTCCGAGGTCTACGTCGGCCTGCGCACGGCCCGGCCCTTCGCCGAGGCCGGCCAGCCGGTGGAGGTCGAGCTGATGGCGGTCGACCTCGACGGGCGTCCGGTCGCGGGGCGGCCCGTCACCGTGCGCTGGTGGACGGACCGGTGGCAGCGCACGAAGGCCGGCGGCTGGGAGGAGGTCGAGGACGACGTGCAGACCTGCGAGAAGCAGAGCGCGGGGGGCACGGGCAAGGACGCGTACGAGGCGCGGGTGGAGACCTGCCGCTTCACGCCCAAGGCCGGCGGGCGCTACACGGCCCAGGCGACCGTGGTCGACGCCGCGGGGCGGCCCAACCGCACCGAGGTGTCGGTGTGGGTGCAGGGCGACGAGGGCGACCGGCCGCGCGATCGCTCGGTCTCGGCCGAGGCGGTGCTGATCGTGCCCGACAAGGAGCGCTACGCCCCCGGCGACGTGGCCGAGCTGCTGGTGCAGAGCCCCATCGGGCCGGCCGAGGGCCTGCTCAGCCTGCGGCGCAGCGGCCTGGTCGAGGTGCGGCGCTTCCGCATCGACGGGGAGAGCACGGTGCTGACCGTGCCGGTCGAAGACGCGATGGTGCCCACCCTGCACGTGCACGTCGACCTGGTCGGCAGCACGGCGCGGACCGACGACCAGGGGGCGACCCGGGCCGACCTGCCGCGCCAGCCCGCCTGGGCCCAGGGCAGCCTGACCATCGACGTGCCGCCGGTGCGCCGCGCGCTGTCGGTGGCGGTCACGCCCGCCGCGACGGCGCTGGACCCCGGCGCCAGCACCACCCTGGACGTGCAGGTGCAGGACGCCGACGGCCAGGGCGTGGCCGGCGCCGAGCTGGCCGTGGTCGTCGTCGACGAGGCCGTCCTGGCGTTGACCGGCTACCGCATCGCCGACCCGCTGGCGGCCTTCTACGTCGCCCGCGGTGGCGACGTGAGCGAGGAGCACCTGCGCGCCATGCTGTGGCTGGGCGACCCCGCGGCCATGGCCGGGATGGGGGCGGGCCCCGGCGGGCCCCCCGAGGCGCTGCCGACCACCGGCGCGGCGATGCCGATGATGATGGCCGATGGTGGCGACATGGCCCTGCCGCCGCCGTCCCCCTCCGCCGCGCCCGTCGCGCGCGAGATGGCGAAGAGCAGCAGGGACGGCGAGTCCGACGACGCCCGCGCCAACGCGCCCGATGCGTCGGGCCCGGCGATCGCCCTGCGCACCGACCTGCGCGCCCTGGCCCTGTTCCTGCCGGCCGAGCGCACCGGCGCCGACGGCAGCGTCACCGTGCCGCTCACGCTGCCCGACAGCCTGACCCGCTACCGCGTGACCGTCGTCGCGGTCGAGGGCGGCCAGCGCTTCGGCAGCGGCGAGGCCGCCGTCACCTCGCGCAAGCCCCTGATGCTGCGGCCCAGCGCGCCGCGCTTCCTCAACTTCGGCGACAAGGCCGAGCTGCCCTTCGTCGTGCAGAACCAGACCGACCAGGCCATGCAGGTGGTCCTGGCCGCCGGCGCCGCCAACGCCCGCTTCGAGGGCGAGGGCGGCTCCGAGGGCAGCGTCTCCGCCGGCCGGATCTTCGAGGTCCCGGCCCAGGACCGGGTCGAGGTGCGCCTGCCGGTCACCACGCTGCGCGCCGGCACCGCCACCTTCCAGGCCGCGCTGTCCGGCCGCGCCGTGGGGGTCAAGAAGGCCCCCGAGGCCACCGACGCCGCCCAGCTCAGCCTGCCCGTCTGGACCCCCGCCACCAGCGAGGCCTTCGCCACCTACGGCGAGATCGGGGGACTCCCGCCCGCCGGAGCCCCCCCCGGCGGCGACCCTGGCGCCATCCTCCAGCAGGTCAAGGCGCCGGCCGAGGTCTGGCCCCAGTACGGCGGCCTGGAGATCACCACCTCCTCGACCGCCGTGCAGGCCCTGACCGACGCCCTGCTCTACCTGGTGGAGTACCCCTTCGAGTGCGCCGAGCAGCGCGCCTCGCGGGTCCTGGCCATCGCCGCCCTGCGCGACGTGCTCACCGCCTTCGACGCCGAGGGCTTGCCCGACCCGGCCGCCCTGCAAGCGGCGGTCGAGCGGGACGTGGCCGAGCTGGCCCGCCTGCAGAACCACGACGGCGGCTGGGGCTTCTGGCGCCAGGGCGAGCAGAGCTGGCCCTTCGTCACCCTGCACGTCGCCCACGCCCTGGCCCGCGCCGAGGCCAAGGGCTTCACCGTGCCGCCGGAGACGCGCCGCCGCGCCCTGGCCTGGCTGCGCAGCATCGAGCGCCGCCTGCCTGGCGACTACCCCGAGTCCACCAGGCAGGCGCTGCGGGCCTACGCCCTCTACGTGCGCCACCTGCTGTCCGACACCGACAGCGCCGAGGCCCTGGCCCTGTACCGCAGGGCCGGCATCGCCGACGTCGGCCGCCCGGGCCTGTCGCTGGAGTCGCTGGCCTGGATCCTGCCGAGCCTTCACGCCGGCAAGCACCAGGCCCAGGTCGACGAGATCCTGCGCTTCGTCGACAGCCGCATCGCCGAGACCGCGGCCGGCGCGCAGATCAGCACCGGCTATGGCGAAGGCGACTGGCTGATCCTGCACAGCGACCGCCGCACCGACGCCGTCGTGCTCGAAGCCCTCATCGCCGTGGCTCCCCGCCACGACGTCGTGCCCAAGCTGGTCCGCGGGCTGCTGGACCACCGCGTCAAGGGCCACTGGGGCAGCACCCAGGAGAACGCCTTCGTCCTGCTGGCCCTGGACCGCTACTTCGCCGTCTACGAGTCGGAGACCCCCGACTTCGTCGCCCGCGCCTGGCTGGGCGAGGTCTACGCCGGCGAGCACGCCTTCCGCGGCCGCAGCACCGAGCACGCCACCATCACGGTCCCGATGACGACCGTGCAGGAGCTGGCCGGTGGCGACGGCGCCCCCCTGGTCCTGCAGCGCGACGGCAAGGGCCGGATGTACTACCGGGTCGGCCTGCGCTACGCGCCGAAGAGCCTGGAGCTGGCGCCCGCCGACCGCGGCTTCGTCGTGCTGCGCACCTACGAGGCCGTCGACGACCCGGCCGACGTGCAGCGCGGGGCCGACGGCGCCTGGCAGGTCAAGGCCGGCGCCCGCGTGCGGGTGCGGCTGACCATGGTCGCCGACGCCCGCCGGACCCACGTCGCCCTGGTCGACCCGCTGCCCGCGGGCCTGGAGGTCATCAACCCCGAGCTGGCCGTCAGCGAAGACATCCCCGCCGACCCGCAGGCCAGCAGCCCCGAGGCCCGCCGCGGCGGCGGCTGGTGGTGGTGGTGGATGCCCTGGTACGAGCACGAGAACCTGCGCGACGAGCGCGTCGAGGCCTTCACCACCCTGCTGTGGCCCGGCGTGCACGAGTACAGCTACGTCGCCCGCGCCACCACCCCCGGCGACTTCGTGATCCCGCCCGCCAAGGCCGAGGAGATGTACCACCCCGAGACCTTCGGGCGCAGCGCCTCGGAGCGTTTGCGGGTGGTGGCCGGGGGGGAGTAGGAGCGCGGGTCAGGGCGAGTGGTCCGCGCGCAGGCGCCTACAGGTCGTCCAGGTCGAAGGCCAGCACACGCCCGCCGACCGTGTCGAGGTCGGAGCCCGAGGTGGAGTAGGACATCCACGCCCCGTCCGTGAACCAGAGTCGTGTCGCCGCCTCATGCGAGAACCGCACCCGGCGGCTGCCCGCCAGGAAGGGCTCGATCCCCCACCAGTCAGGCTCCCAGGCCACCCAGGCCACGGCGTCGTCCAGGGAGAGTTCCGCCCACTCCCAGCCCTCGAACAGCGCCACGCGCCCCGAGTAGTTGTCGAGATATCGCTCGCAGTCGATGCCATGCAGGGTGGTGGCCCAGACCAGGCTGCTGTCGGGCCCGCGCTCGAAGTCGGCCGACATCATCCCGAAGTAGCCGCAGAAGTCCGACTGGAGCTGCGCCTGCGGGGTCACGATGTCCGTCCAGACCCCCGCACCTCCCTGAAAGGCGGACCAGCCCGCGTCGTGGGCGAGGAAGGCGTCCCCGTAGCCGTCGTCATCCAGGTCCACATCCGCGCTCAGAGACCAGATGTAGGTGGGAGAGTAGAGGGAACCTGGGCAGTCCAGGCGCGCGGCGGCGCCGTAGCCGTCACTGAGAATTTCGCCATCCGGAGCGCCCGCCAAGTCTGTACCACTGTAGATTATGCCACACCGGAACGGCTTGTCAGAACTGCTGAACTGCGAGGTTAGGACATCGTTGACACCATCGCCGTCAAGGTCATCTATTGCAAATTCGGCGAACCCACCAGAACTCAAAGCAACAGCGCCAGAAAGTCCCCAGTACGTAGAGTCCTCCACCGGACCTCGTCGCACCGCGAGGGCGCCGCCGTAGAGTCTATCCGCCGCAGGGGCCCACGGACCATAGCTGTCGGACTGTGCGTAGACGATATCCGCCACTCCGTCACCCGTGACATCCGCAACCTCGGCACGGTGCCCCTGTGGTTCATAGTACACGGTCCCCTCCATGCCCCACAGCAAGATGTCGGCCTCCTCCACCGACAGCCCGTCGCCGACGGGCCCAAGGAACACCGCCGTTCGACCCAGCTCATCGACCCCATCGTCCTGTGACGCCACCACCAGGTCCGGGACCCCATCCCCGTCCAGGTCTCCGCCACAATCCAGGCCGCTGCCGAACCCGGCACCGAGCTCGCCATGGCTGACGACCAGGACGGGCGATTCGAACAGCTCGCTACCTTCGGACAAGCGGACCACCTTGCCCCGCACTCCTTCGTCGACATCGCCGGGGGCGCTGGCCAGGACCTCCAGTTGCCCGTCCGCATCCAGGTCGCAGTCCACAGCCAGGGCCGCCCCCAGGAACTGCAGATCCTCGTCGTGCCAATCGGACAGCGCGGAAGTCGGTGACAGGCCGCAGTCCGCTTCGTCCACCGCGGCGTCGCAGTCCTCATCCCGCGAGCTGTCGCACACTTCGAGCGCGCCGGGCCTGGTGTACTCGTCCTCGTCGTCGCAGTCGTCGCCACCATGGCCATCGCTGTCGGCCTGGTCCCCGTCGGCGTCGAAGTCGCTGGCGCCGTCGCAGTCCTGGTCGATCCCATCGTACCAGGTCTCGGTCGCCTCGGGATTCACGCTGGCATCACCGTCGTCGCAGTCCTCTCCCCCGTGTTCGATGGAGAGGAATCCATCACCATCGGCATCAGGCGCAGTCTCCGTGCCGCCGTCGTCATCGTCGTCGTCGCTGCCGCCCTTGTCCGGACACGCGACCAGCAGGCAGATGGCGGGCCACCACGGGGTCATCCGACACCGCGCGAATCGACCCCTGGTGGGTCGGGCACGTGTCCGCACGGACTCCCCACGGCTACCCTTCCCCTGCCGCGGGCGGTGCTGACTCCACCATCCGCAGCAGCTCCTCGAGGTGGACCTGGTATGCGGCCACCCGTCTGGGATCCGTGATCCGCCCGCCTCGATAGGGCATGTTCGCGTCGAGATCCAGAAGCCGGGCAGCGTCGAGGGGAAAGGCAGCCAGGATCCGCCGCGCGTGATCCTGGTCGGCCGGCTCCCAGCGCTCCACCTTCGCCAGGAGGATGTCGTGCGGATGCGGGACCACCAGCCTCACGCCGGGCACCTCCTCTTCCGTGAACAGACGCGCCCGGCTCCGCCAGTCGGTCGGGGCGGCGAAGGTCTCGGGACCCCAGACCTCGACGTAGGCCCCGTGCCGGTCGTGGTACCAGGAAAGCTCCCCCATGAGCGCCTCGACGGCCTGTCCACGCTCTGCCGGCTCGCACCACAGGTCGATGTCCCGGGTCCGCGGCGCCTGGGGGAGCCAGAAGCAAAGGGCGGCGCTGCCGAACAGGACGATCTCCCCCTCCCGCATCAGGCGCGCCGCGTCTAGCAGGACGCGGGGGACGTCTTCTGGCTCGACCATGGCGCCATGCTCGCGAAGGGGTGATCGGCGAAGAGCTGCCGC
>JAKLKF010000091.1 GCA_023150805.1 Myxococcota bacterium
ACCGCGGCGCGCGACCGCGCCACGGCCTTCGTCTGCCAGGGCTCGGCCTGCCTGGTGCCCACGCAGGAGCCCGCCGACCTGGCCGAGCAGCTCGAGGACGCCGCCAGCCCCTCGCCGACCCGGCAGGCCCAGCCGCTGCGCGAGGCGGCGCCCCCCCTGCCGCAAGAGCCGGAACGCTGGCTCAACTCCCCGCTGCCCCTCTCGCTGGAGCAGCTGCGCGGGCGCGTGGTGGTGCTGGACTTCTGGAGCTCCTGCTGCATCAACTGCCAGCACGTGCTGCCCGAGCTGGCGGCGGTCGAGGCGCGACTGGCCGGCCAGCCCTTCGCGGTGATCGGCGTGCACAGCGGGAAGTTCCCGGCCGAGCGGGAGGCGTCGACCGTCCGTCGCGCCATCCGCCGGCTTCGGATCCCGCACCCGGTGATCCACGACCCCGACCACGCCCTGTGGAAGGCCTTCGGCGTCCAGGCCTGGCCCACCGTGATCGTGCTCGACGCCCTGGGCCGGATCGCCTGGCGGCACGCCGGCGAGGTGCGGCGGGAAGAGCTGCTGGCCGTGGTGGACGGGCTGCTGGACGAGGCCCGCCAGGCCGGGCTTCCGGCTCCCGCGCGCCTGCCCGCGACCACCACCACCCTGGAGGACTCCTTGCTGGACCACCCCGGCAAGATGCACCTGTACCCGGACGCCGCCGCGCAGGAGATGGGCGCGGACCCCTTCGGCCCGCAGGCCCGCCTGTACGTGGCCGACACCGGTCACCACCGCGTCGTCGAGTGCCGGGTCGAGCGCGGCCCCGACGGCTGGCCCGCGGCCCACGTCGAGCGGGTGTTCGGCAGCGGGACCGGTGGCCTGCTGGACGCCCGCGCCCCGCTGGCCCGCTTCCAGGATCCGCAGGGCCTGGCCCGCGCCGGCGACAGCCTGTGGGTGGCCGACACCGGCAACCACGCGCTGCGCCGGATCGACCTGTCGACCGGGCAGGTGAGCACCGTCGCCGGCACCGGTCGCCTGGCGGCCGGCCCTGCCCAGGCGCAGCGGCGCCCCCTGCAGACCGAGCTGCGCAGCCCGTGGGACGTCGCCGTGGCGGGCGCCGACGCCGGCATGCCGGGCGCCCCCCAGGGACCGGACGTGGTCTTCGTGGCCATGGCCGGCATGCACCAGGTCTGGGTGTACCTGGCCGAGCACGACGAGCTGGGGCCCTTCCTGGGGAGCGGGCGGGAGGACCACGTCGACGGCGCACCCCAGGAGGCGGCGCTGGCCCAGCCCAGCGGGCTGTGCCTGTTCGGCCGGTACATCTTCCTGGTGGACAGCGAGACCAGCAGCGTGCGGGCCTTCGACCTGGCGGAGCGCGAGGTCGGCACCGTGGTCGGCCGCGGCCTGTTCGACTTCGGCGACGTCGACGGCCCCCCCGACCAGGTGCGGTTGCAGCACCCGCTGGGCCTGACCCTGGCCGACGGCGAGCTGTACGTGGCGGACACCTTCAACGGCAAGATCAAGGTGATCTCGCTGCAGGGTGGCCACACCCGCACCCTCTGCGGGGCCGAGGGGGAGCTGTGCGAGCCCGGCGGGGTCGCGGTGGCCGGCGAGTTCCTGCTGGTGGCGGACACCGGCAACCACGAGCTGAAGGTGGTGCACCGCCGCACTGGCGAGCTGCGGCGCCTGCCGCTGCGCTGAGCCTCCGCGTCCGGGACATGCACCGCGGCGGGACGAGCCTTCCGGTCCCCCCAACCACGGGCGGGCCCGTGACGTTTGTCACGAAATGTCACGGAGACAGCACGGCTGCACAGACATTGTAGATGGTTTGTGCAACCACCACCCACCGTGGAGTCCCCATGACCCTGACCTCGAGCGTCCTGCTCTCCCTGGCCCTCGCCGTCGCCTGCGGCGACAAGGACGATGACGACACCGGCACCGGCGACGGCGGCGCGACCGACGGCGGCGGCACCGGCGACGGCGGCGGTGACGGCGGCACCGGAGACGGCGGCGGCGACGGCGGCACCGGCGACGGCGGCACCGGCGACGGCGGCACCGGCGACGGCGGCGCCGCCGGGACGGCGGACGTACGCGTGGTGCACCTGTCGCCCGACGCCCCGGCGGTGGACATCTGGGTGGCCGGCGGAGACGCCCCGGTCGTCTCGGACCTGGCCTACGGCGAGGCGACCGCCTGGCTGACCGTGCCCGAGGGCGCCTACGACTTCCAGGTGAAGGTCCACCCCTCCACCGAGGGTGACGCGCCCGTCTACAGCACGGGCGCCCTGGATCTCACCGACGGGCTGCAGGTCACCGCGCTGGCCACCGGCCTGGTCGGCTCCTCGGCGGCCGACGACAGCTTCCGCGTGCTGCCCCTGGTCGAGGACTGGGCGGCGCCGTCGGCCGGGACCTTCCGGGCCCGCATCGTGCACGCCAGCCCCGACGCCCCCCCCGTGGCCCTGGACGTGGGCAACGACGGCAGCGCGGAGGTGAGCGACTTCGAGCGCTTCGCCGACACCGACGCCGTGGTCCCCGGCGGCATCCCGCTGCCCGCGGGCGCGCCGTTGCAGGTCGGGGTGTGGGCGGGGGACCCGCTGGCGCCGGTGACGGCCTTCACCCTGCCGGCCTTGTCCGAGGGCGCCGAGGTGCTGGTGCTGGCCAGCGGCCTGCTGGGCCAGGCCGGCTGGCAGCCGACGGGCTTCAGCCTGCTGGCGCTGCCCGCCGGCGAAGGCGCCGTGGTGATCCGCCAGAACCCGGTGGTCTACGCCCTGCACGGCTCGCCCGACGCGCCCACCGTGGACATCTACGCCGGCGACGCCGAGGTGGTGTCCGGGGCCAGCTTCGGCGACCTGGTCGGCCCCCTCCAGGTTCCGCCGGGCGCCTACACCCTGGACTTCTTCGCCAGCACCCCGGGCACCACGCGTCCCGCCGGCAGCCCCGCCGCGTCGGCCAGCACGGGCAACCTGGAGGGCGGCGAGACCTACCTGGCGATGGCCAACGGCTTCCTGTCCGACGGCAGCTTCACCATGCTGGCCTGGGCCGACCGCTTCGAGCGGGGGGACGCGGCCAACGTCCGGGTGCGCATCGGCCACGCCTCGCCCGACGCGCCCACGGTGGAGGTCGGCCCGATCGAAGGCGGCGCCGTCAGCTCGCTCGGCGCCCTGGCCTACGGCGAGGACCTGGCCCCCGAGGGCCTCTCCCTGGCGCCCGGACCGCTCCCGGTCGGCCTCGCCCTGGAGGGGACCACCCAGCCGGTGATCACCTTCGACCTCGACCTGTCCGGCCTCGCCGGCGCCCGCTTCTTCGCCCTGGCCGCCGGCTCGCTGACCGATCCCGCGGCCGAGGCCTTCCGCCTGCTGCTGGTCGACACCACCTCCTCGCCCTGGGAGGTCCTCGAGGTCGCCCCCGACTGAGCGTCGCCCGTCGGAGCCCACCGCCCCACCCCCCCGAGCCTGCGGGGGATGGGGCGGTGCCTCGTGCGGGTGCGGTAGGGTGCGCCGGTGCGCCGCCCCGGACCCGCAACCCTCCGCCTGCTGTCGGGCCCCGCCCTGGGTGCGCTGGCCGCCCTGCTCTGCGCGGAGGCGGGGCTCCCCGCTCCTGCGGTGGTCACCGCCGCGGTGACGGCCCTGTGCGCCACCTGGTGGGTGCTCGAGCCGATCCACATCGCGGCCACCTCGATCCTGCCCCTGGCGATCTTCCCCCTGGCCGGGGTGCTGGACGAGAAGGCGGTGGCCGGCAGCTACGGCCACCCCCTGGTGATGCTGTTGATGGGCGGCTTCATGCTGTCGACCGCCATGTCGGCCAGCGGCGCCCACCGGCGCCTCGCCCTGGGCATGGTCCGCCTGGTGGGCAACGGTCGGAAGCGGCTGGTGCTGGGCTTCATGCTGGCGACGGCGCTGTGCAGCATGTGGATCAGCAACACCGCGACCGTGCTGATGATGCTGCCGGTGGCGCTGGCGGTGCTGGACGCCGCTCGCAGCCGAGGGGACCCGCACGCCGACGCGCTGGCCCGCCGCCTGCTGCTGGGCATCGCCTGGGCCGCGAGCATCGGCGGCATGGGCACACCCGTCGGGACGCCCCCCAACATCATCCTGATGGGCGTCTACGCCGAGGCCACCGGCGCCCAGCCGGGCTTCCTGGACTGGATGCGCCTGGGCGTGCCCGTCGTGGTCGCCCTCCTGCCGGTCGCGTGGCTGGGCCTGGTGCACGACCTGCCCGCGGGCGAGGCCCCGGCGCCGCCGCCCGTCGGCCCCATGCGGTCGCACGAGGCGCGCGTGCTGGCCGTCTTCCTGCTCACCGCCCTGGCGTGGGTGACGCGCACCGCCCCGCTGGGCGGCTGGGCCGGCGCGCTGGGCGCGGAGGGGGTCGAGGACGCGACCGTCGCCTTCGTGGCGCTGGGCCTGCTCTTCACCCTGCCCGCTGGCGAGGCGCCGCGCGCCGCGGCGGGCCAGTCCCTCGGCGACCGGCTGCTGTCCTGGGACGAGGCGCGCCAGGTCCCCTGGGGCCTGCTGCTGCTGTTCGGTGGGGGCATCGCCATCGCCCGCGCCTTCGACAGCTCCGGCCTGGGCGCGGTGGTGGGCGAGGCCCTGGTGGGTGTGACCCGGCTGCCGCCCCTGGCGATGAGCCTGGTGATCTGCCTGGTCGTCACCTTCCTCACCGAGGTCACGAGCAACACCGCCATCACGACCCTGCTGATGCCGATCCTCGCCGCCGCGGCGCTGGGGGCGGGGATCGAGCCGGCGCTGCTGATGGTGCCCGCGGCGATCAGCGCGAGCTGCGCCTTCATGATGCCCGTGGCGACGGCGCCCAACGCCATCGTCTTCGGCACCGACCGGGTGCCGATCGGGTTCATGGCTCGGCGCGGCCTGGCCCTGAACCTGGTGGGATCCGTGATCGTCGCCCTCCTCTGCACCTGGATGCTGCGGCAGGGGCTGCTGGGCGCGGGTCCTGCCTGAGATGCGGAGCTCCGACCCCGCACCCGCCGCGCAGGAGAACCGCGCCGGCCTCCTCCCCGGTCGCCCCGAGGGGCCCCCTGCCTCCCCGCGCCCGCTGCGCGCCGCCGCGGTGGGCCTGGCGGCGCTGCTGGTCGTCGGCGCGCCGCTGACCGGCCCGCTGTCCACCTATGCCCTGGGCCTGCCGCTGCTGGCGCTGTGCGCGACCTGGCTCGCCGGCGCGACCGGCGAGAAGAGCCCCGTCCTGGCGCGCCTGGCCGCCGGCGCCCTGCTGCTGGCGCCCGCGGCGGGCCTGCGCGCCACGCGGGTCGGGATCGACACCTTCGAGGTGGCCTTCGTGCCCGCGGAGGGGGTGATCCACCACCTGCTGCAGGCCTCGGCGGCGACCTCCGCGGGCGTGGCCACGCTGCTGTGGGCGGGGGGCCTGGCGGGCGCGACGGGGCTGGGTCGGGCCAGCCTGCCGGCCACCGGCGCGGCCCTCGGCGGCGCGGCCGGCGCCGGACTGGCGGCCTGGGCGCTCCGGGCGGCGGCCCACGCCTGGGAGGCCGGGCAGGCGGAGGCGGCCTCGCGCTGGGCCCACGCCAGCTCGGGGGCCGGGCTGCTCGCCGTGGCCGGGGGCCTCGCCGGGCTCTACCTCGCCAGGTCGGCCGCACCCGCGCCGGCGCCACCCCGCGAGCTGCGCCGCGCGCCGACCCTGCTGGCGGTGCTGGTGCTGCTGACCGCAGGCTGGCTCTCGACGCCCACCCACCCGGTCCTGGCCTCCGCCCTGCCCCCCGCCCCGCCACCGGACGTGGCGGTGCAGGCGCTGCCGAGCGGGCGCGCCTTCGCCGCACCGCTGCTGCGCGCGGAGGACCTGTCGGATCCGGCCCGGCTCGACGCGCTGCTCGCCGCCCGGCGGCTCCACCCGCTGGGGCCGGAGTGGCCCTGCAGCCCGCTGCCCCCACTGGACTGGGCGGACGATCTCCGGAACGTGGCGCTGCTCGCCGTGGACCCCCAGACCCCGCTCTCGCAGGTCGAGCCCGGCCTGGAGCGCCTGGTCGCGTGGGGGGTGTACGAGGTGGTCCTGCTCGGACGGGCTCCGCCCCAGCCCGGCGCGGTGGGCGCGCACGCGCGCTGGCCCGGCGTGAGCCTGCTGTTGGACCGCCCGCCCGAGGGCGTGCGCTGGCTGGCCGCCGACGCCCGGGGCTGGCAGGTGGTCGAGGAGGCGCCGTGGTTCGGGGAGGCCTCCGCCGCCTGCGCCCTGGTCGTCCCCCGGGAGCTCACGGTCGGCGCCCTCACGCTGCTGGCCCGCGACCTGTCGGAGCCCGGGGGAGGGCGGCCCTGCCAGGATGCGCTCGCCCTGGTCCTGCCGACCTGGGAGGAGGCGACCGCCGGCCAGGCCGCTCCCCCCGGCTGCGCTGCCACCCCACCGCGCAGGGCGGCGGCGCCACCATGGTAGCGTCCCCGGCTACTGCCCAACCCAAGGAGCGAGCCATGACAGGGATCTCCGCGCTGCTGGTCGGAGTCGCATCTCCCCGGCCCCACACCCCGCCGCTGCGCGGGGTGGACGCCGACCTCGATGGCTGGCGCACGCGGCTGGTCCGGATGGGGGTGCCCCAGGACCGCATCGAGCGGATCGGTCCCGCCGGCACCACCCGCGGCCAGGTCCTCGCGGCGCTGGACGCGCTGGCCCAGCGGGTCGCGGCGAGCCCCGAGGGCCAGGGCCTGCTCGTGCTGGCCGGCCACGGCGGCGCGACGACCGGGGGCCTGTTGGCCTGCGCCGACGGGGACCTGCGGACCGAGCAGGTGCGAGAGCGGCTCGACGCCTACCTCCCCGGGCGGGGCATCACCGCCTTCGTCGACCTCTGCGCCACCGCCGGCGAGGAGCCGGACCCGTGCGCCCTGCGCGCCTGTGACCTGGTGCTGGCGGCGGCCTCGCCCGGCCAGGTGGCCGAGGAGCTGGCGGTGGAGGGCCAGTGGCAGGGCGCCTTCACCTGGGCGGTGCACCGGGTGCTCGACCGCTGGGCCGGGCTGGGGCCACACGGCGCGCTGGTTCCGATCTCGCCCCAGGTGCTCCACCGCCAGGCGAGCCTCCTGCTGCAGGGACTGGGCTTCGCGCAGCGCCCCACCCTGGTGGGGCCGGACGCGCGGCGCATCGCGCCGCTGGCGGGCGACAGTGTCCTGGTCACCGCACCCCTGCCCGCCCAGGTCACCCGGCAGATCAGCCCGGAGACCGACTCCATGGTCTACAAGATCCAGACGCTGCAGGGCGCCGACCTGGGTCGGCTGGTGGTGACGGGGTCCAGCTTCCAGCCCACCGGCGACTACATCGCCAGCCGGGAGTACTGGGAGGTGCTCCCGACCTCGGCCTTCAAGCTCGTGCCCACCACCGAGAGCCTCCCGGGCACCGCGCCCAACAAGGTCTACACCCAGTTCGCCTTCGACCCCTCCGGCGGCACCAGCTCCTACACCCTGTCGGCGGGGACCGGCCAGACCCTGTTCAAGCTGACCGTCGGCACCGACGAGGTCGGCTACCTGATGCGGACCAACGGCACCCCGGTCGGCCTGGCCTGGTACATGACCACCGACCCGATCACGGCCTACTTCCCCACGCCCTCGGGTGGCCTGGCCTTCGGCCCGGTCACAGGCTCGGTCACGATCGACGCCCAGCGCAAGATCTCGACCTGAGCGGGGCGGCCGGGTCGCCGCTCAGGGAGCCAGGGGGGTGAGCACGTGGAAGCCCACCCCCATGAAGGTCAGCTCGACGTTCGAGGCGAAGCGAGAGGCCAGCCGCGCGACGTGCGGCTGGCTGGCGAAGCTGCCGCCCCGCACCACCCGCAGGCTCTCGTCTCGCGACCAGGAGTCGGCGTCGACCCGAAGCCGTCCCCCCTCCTCGACCTCGTAGCTGCGACGATAGCCGTTGCCGCACCAGCAGCGGACGTTCCCGGCGCAGTCCACGACCCCGTACACGCTCTGGTCGTCGGGGAAGGCCCCCACCGGTGACAACAGGGGGGTGCCCGGGGTCGCACCCGTGACGTTGGCGCGCCCTTCGACGAAGTGGTCGCCCCACGGGTAGACGCGGCCGTCCACCCCCCGGGCCGCCTTCTCCCACTCCAGCTCGTGCGGCAGCCGCCAGCTTCGACCCGTCACCGAGCCCAGCCAGGTCGCGTAGGCGACCGCATCGCCCCAGGACACGCGGGTGATCGGCAGGAGGTCCTCTGCGCCCGTCGGCGGGCTGCCCGGGCGCCCCACGGACACGAAGCTGCCCGGCGGCGTGAGCTGCCAGAGCGGGGCCTCGCCGCCCGTGCCGGTCTGGCGGGGCACCCGGGCCAGGGCCTCCCCCGCCCGCCCCATGCGCACCAGCGCCTCGAGGAAGGCCCGGTAGGCCCCGACCGTCACCGGGGTCCGGCTGATCGAGAAGCCGTCGATCCACACCCGCCGCCCCGGCAGGCCGTCGAGGGCCATGGGATCCCCGCCCACCACCGTCCAGCCGGCCGCGACGTGGCACAGCTCGGGCCCCGGGCCCGCCAGCGCCGGCAGCACCACCGGCTCGATCTCGTCGGTGCCCGGCGGCCGCTGGTCCAGGTGCTCGCCCCTCCGGACCAGGAGCGGGACCCGGATCGGCGCGCGGTCGGGGTGGACGATCTCCAGGAGCAGGCTCCCCCGCGGCACCTCGACCGCGGCCAGCGGCGTGGTGCCGAGCGAGCCGTGCTCCACGGCGACGAGTCGGCGGTGGCGCTGCACGAAGCGGTGCACGACGACCTGGGCTCCCGCGGGCTCGGTCCGCAGGCTCAGCCGCCCCTGGGCGCGCAGCCAGCCCGCGTGCCGCCCCCGGTCGTGGGCGCGCAGCAGCGCCTCATTCTGGGCCACCGCCAGCCGATCCCGCCGCTCCTCGGCCAGCTCCAGCCTTCGCCGGTACAGGTCCGCCAGCCGCTCGTGGGCGTCGGTCAGGACCGGCGCGAGCTTCAGCGCGGACTGGAGCGCGACCTCGTACTCGGCCTCGCCCTGCCCGATCTCGGCTTCGAGCGCGTCGGCCCGGTCCTCCTGGTCCCAGGCGCGCTGCCAGGAGACCTCGTCCGAAGGCGCCGACGCGGGGACGAGCTGGAGCTGCTCGGCCTCCCGGCGCAGGTGGGTGAGCAGCTCCCGCTGCTGCTGCAGCCCCCGCAGGCTCTCGTCCGTCGCGGCCACCAGGGCCCGCGCCTCCTCCAGGCGGCGCGTCCCGTCCAGCCAGTCCTCCAGCGCCCGCGCCAGCTCTCCGGCGTGGCTGAACCGCTGTCCCGGATCGCGCGCCATCGCGCGCTCGCAGACGGCCACCAGCTCGGGGTCGGGCTCGGGGCAGCGGAAGCGGGCCGCGCGCCCGACCGGCAAGGGGGGCCCCGCCCGCACCTGCTCGACGATGTCGCGCGGGCTGCGGCCCCGGTAGGGCGGCACGCCGGCCAGCAGGTGGTAGAGCACCGCGCCCAGCGCGTAGACGTCCAGCGGAGGTCCCAGGCCGCCGACCTGGCCTCGCGCCTGCTCCGGGGCCATGTAGGGCGGAGAGCCGAGCACACCGCCGTCCAGGGTGGCCGAGGCGCGCAGGACCGGGTCGTCGCCGCCCAGCCGCTCGGCGTCGGCGCGGTGGCGATCGTCGGCGAGCTGGTCCACGAGCTTGCCCAGCCCCCAGTCCAGCACCAGCACCTCGCCGAAGCGCCCGAGCATCAGGTTGTCGGGCTTCAGGTCCCGGTGCACGAAGCCCTCGGCGTGCGCGTAGGCCATCGTCTGGCACACCCGCAGCAGGGCGTCCACCAGCCGCCGGAAGCTCGGTCCCCCGGGGCGCGCGACCGGCCAGGCCTCCGGCGTCGTGTGCCGGTGCAGGTCGGCGAGCGCCTCTTCGTAGGTGCGGCCGTCCACCTCCTTCATCGTGAACCACCACCGCCCGTCGGCGAGCTGGCCCATGTCGTGGACCGGGACGACGCCGGGGTGCTGCAGGCGGCCCGTGGTGTGGGCCTCGCGCACGAAGCGCTCGACGGCGCGCGCCTGCTCCCGCTTCTCGGGGCGGATGATCTTCATCGCCGTGGACCGCGCCAGGCGCGTGTCCCAGACCCGCCGCACCTCGCCCATCCCGCCGATCCCCAGGGGGCCCAGGTCCCGGTAGCGCCCGGCGATGAGCTGCTCCTGCGGGCCCCCCGCCGGCGGCGTCCCCTGCGGGTCGGCCTCCTCGGCGTCGAGGGTGCCGCCGGGCCAGGCGCAGGTCGGGCTGCTCGAAGGGGTGCGCGGATCGGTCAAGCCAGGCCTCGTGGGAAGTTCCGACCTGGCATGCTACGCGCGCCGCGAGGCTGCGCCCAGCCCCCCCCGCGAGAGGAGAAGTCGCCTTGGCCGCAATCCGGAAGCTCGGACACACCTCGGCGGCGCGCCTGCTCGCGCCCCTGCAGGTGATGGGGCGCGCGCCGAGCTGCCGCATCGTCGACGCCGATGGGCATGTCTCGGGCGTGCACGCCGAGCTGCGCTGGGATGGCGCCCGCTGGCTGGTGGAGGACCTGGGCAGCCGCAACGGCACCTGGCTGGCGGGGGTGCGGCTGCGGCCCCGGAGCCCCGCGGAGATCTCGCAGGGGGCACGCCTGGCCCTGGGTCGCCCCCAGAACGCCTGGCTGTTCGAGTCGGTCGAGCCTCCCGTCCCCATGGCCGAGCGCCCCGACGGCACGGTGATCGTCGCGGTGGGCGACAGCCTGGCGCTGCCGGACCAGGACGAGCCCGAGGTGGTGGTCTGCCCTTCGCCCGAGGGGGAGTGGGTCATCGAGACGGAGGAGGGAGCCCAGCGGACCCGCAGCGGCGCCATCGTCACGGTGGGCGGCGTGGCCTGGACCCTTCACCTGCCCGAGGTGCTCAGCCAGACGCTGACCCGCCACGACGAGGCGGCCACGCCCCGCACCGTGCAGCTCTCGATGGTGGTGTACCCGGCGCTCGACCAGGCCGAGGTCTGGGTGCGGCACGGCACCCAGACGCTACCGGTCGGCAAGCGCGCCGTGCACCGGCTCCTGCGCGTGCTGGTGGACGCGCGCCTGCAGGACCAGGCCGCGGGCGTCGAGGCCCAGGAGGAGGGCTGGCGCAGGCAGGTCGAGGTCGCCCGCGCGATGGGAGTCCAGCCCAACGCGCTCAACGTGGCCATCCACCGCCTGCGCAGGCAGTTCGGATCGGCCGGGCTGAAAGACGCCTCGGGCGTGGTGGAGCGTCGCATCACCGAGGGCCAGGTCCGGCTGGGCATCGCCGACCTGCAGCGCCTGGAGGGCTGACCCGACCGCCCCCCGGAGGGACCCTACTCGCCGTCCTGCTCCTCGCCCTCCGGCTCCTCGGGCTGCACCAGGGAGACCTGGGCCCCCAGGTAGCCGGGCATGGCCTGCCGCCCCTCGGCCTGCAGGATCTTGCGCGGGCGGGAGCGCCCGGCCGGGCCGTCCCGGACCTCGGCGGGCAGGCCCGGGTCCTGCAGGGCCGCCTCGTACCACTGCACGAAGGAGGACTGTCCATGGTAGGTGTAGTCGACCCGGACCTTGGTCTCGTTCATCGCGTAGCGGATGCCGCCCCACACCAGCTCCGGCCGTGAGAAGGCGTAGCTGTCCAGGTCATCGTACTGCATCAGCATGCCGAAGCGGATCGTCTCCCGGGTGCGCTGGTCGAACCAGCGGGCGTCCTCCTGGCGTCCCATGCGCAGGGCCATCGCATAGGCGGCGGCGGTGCCCTCGGCGTAGCAGAAGGCCTGCATCGCCGGCAGCTCGGTCGGGATCTTGTAGTAGCCACCCACGTAGTCGGGGAAGGGCGCCCGGTCCTCGTCGTACATGTAGGCCTCGATCATCCAGCGGGCGACCTCCAGGCCGAACTCGGCGACGGCCACGTCACCGGTGCGGGCGTGGTAGGCGTTGGCCGCCATCACCGTCCAGGGTCCGAACTGGACCAGCTCCAGGCGGTCGCTGTTGTCGTAGATGAAGCGGGGCCAGGCCTTGTCGTCGTGGCGGCGGGACACGCGCGCCTCGAACCAGGGGCGGTAGTACTCCCAGAACTTCGGCAGGGTGGCGATCCACTCGTCCTCGTCGAAGTAGTCGGCCACCATGACCAGGGCGAGGGCCGCCTCGCCGGGCACGATGTCGTTGGTCTGTCCATGGTAGGGGTGCCCCCGCGGCACGTAGTAGCCGTCGAAGGTGCCCGAGTCCTTCTGCATGAACAGGGCGAAGCGCGCCTGGCGCCGGATCAGGTCGTCCCACTCGCGCGAGCCGGTGGCGCGGGCCAGGTCGATCATGCCCATCAGGTTCACGACCACGCTGCCGAGCTTCTGGTTGTCCCCGTAGGAGTAGAAGGTCATGTCGCCTTCGTCCTTGCGGTAGCGGTTCGTCCAGTCCAGGGCCCGGCGGGCCCCCTCCAGGTACGCGGGGTTGCGCTCGGGGTCGATGCGCCAGGCCTGCACCAGGTTCCAGGTCGCCAGCGTGTGCCGGACGTGGTTGTAGTCGGCGCTGAACCGGTTCTCGTGCGGCCAGAACTTGTAGTTGAGGCTGCCGTCGGCGGCCATGTTCGCCAGCCACCAGTCTCCGGCCGACAGGATCGCCTCGCGCGTGCTGGCCAGCGTGACGGCCCGGGTCGGCAGCGGGGGCACGCCCCGGTACAGCGGCACCAGGCCCCGGCCCGGCTCCTCCCGGTAGTGCACGGTGCGCAGCAGCTCCAGCCAGGCCGCCGGGTCGCGCCAGGGGCGCTTCTCGCCCATCCGGCCCAGCCGCGCCGTCTCCCGCAGGAAGTCGTCGGCGGTCAGGATGCTGCGGGTGTAGGCCAGGGCGCCGGGCGCGGCGGCGCGCTCCTTGCGGTCGGGGGTCATCATGTAGGCGCCGTCCAGCCCCAGCTCCCACAGCTCGGCCAGGGTCTGTTCGTCGCGGGGCTCGACGTAGGCCCGCTCGACGACGCGTTGCACCTCGATCGAGAGCTGGTCGACGTGCACGGCCAGGCGGGGGAAGCCCAGGATCTCGACCCGGCGGCGGTGCTGGGCCTCCAGGTCCTCGGCCAGCTCGTCGAGCGCCTGGTCCAGCTTGTCCTCGCGCGCGAAGGCGACGGCCAGCTCCTGGCCCTGCCCGCGCAGGGTCGCGAAGAGGGTCCACTCCCCGGTGCCGGACTCGAGCTCGGGGAAGCCCTGGACCGACTGTCCCCGCAGGCGGGCGCGCAGGTACTGGATGGACAGATCGGCCTGCTGCGGGCTGAAGCGGACCGGCTGCTCCAGGACCTGGTAGTACAACAGCCCCTGGCCCACCCGCACCAGGCGGAAGTGGTCGAGGTGGCCGTGGTGGTAGAGCCGCGAGAGCACGCGGCGATCCTGGTCCAGCGCGAGCGCCAGGTCGCTGTGCAGGACCAGGGACCTCACCCCGCGGCCCACGAGCAGGGCCGCCACGGCCGCCTCGTCCCGGCCGAGCAGGGCCGCGCGCAGCTCCGGGTCGGCCAGCAGCGGCTGGGCCGCCAGGTCGTCGGGCAGGCCCGACAGGCGGTCGGGCGCGTCGGCCAGCAGCACGCCACCCAGGTCTGCCAGCTTCTGGGCGCCGTCCAGGGACAGGCTCTCCCCGCCGACCCGCGCCAGGGCCGCGTCCAGCCGCCCCTCGTAGCTGTCCGCCGACACGGAGATGGCGCCGTCGGTGCCCACCACGGTGGTCGGAGGCGCGTCGCAGGCGGCGAGGAGCGCCGGCAGGCCGAGCAGGCAGAGGGCGAGCACGGCAGCGGAGCGGACAGGACGCATCGGACACCCGGCGAGAGGTCGAGGCGAGGGCCTAATCCGTGGCCCGATCCCGGGCTTCGACCCCGGCGAGCAGGCTGGCCAGGAGCTCCGCCGCGTGGGCGGGGTCGCGCGCGAGGTGCAGGCCCGGGTCCAGGGGCAGCAGGAGCCCGGCTCGGTCGGCGACCCCGCCGGTGCCCTGGACGACGACGACCGGCCGTCCGGCCTTGCGGGCCAGGCCGACCTCCGAGAGGGTCCCCGGCCCGCCGCCTACGACCAGCACCACCTGGGCGGCGGTCACGAGGACAGCGTTGCGCGCGTCGCCCAGGGCGGTGGGCAGGACCAGGTCGGCAAAGGGGTTGGCGGCGGCGCGGTCGGCCCCCGGCAGCAGGGCGACGATGGGCGGCACGGGCGCGTCGCCGCGGGCCTGGCGCGCGCCCCGGCTGGCCGCCGCCATCACGCCGCCGCGCCCGCCGGTCACCAGCGCGGCGCCCAGGCGGATCACCGCCGCTCCCAGGGCGGCGGCGGCCTGCACCGCGGGGGGATCGGCCTGGCCGGCCCCGCAGATGGCGACCACCCGCCAGGGTCCCGAAGGCGTCCCCGTCACGGCGCCACCTCAGCCCGCCTCGAAGACGGCGGCGTACAGCAGCTCGCCGTCCTCGCCGAACTCGCCGGCGAACAGCCAGGTCGCGTCCAGGCCGGCGGCCGAGATCAGCGCCACCTCGTGGGCGGCGGCCCAGTCGGCGACCAGGTCCGGCCCGTCGAACAGGCCCTGTCCGCCGGGGCGCCGGTCGGTCTGCCACTGGAAGCGCCCCCGCGCCGGGGAGAAGGTGCCCAGCGGGTGGCACCGCGCGCGCCGCTCCTGCTGCCAGCGCTCCTGCTGGCCGGGGACCGGGTCGTAGCGGAGGACCAGCAGGTCCCCCTCCACGGTCCACAGGTCCCAGTCCGGGCGCACCCGCGAGGTGCGGGCCTGCACGGCCTGCATGCGGTGCTCCCAGGTGGCGAGCAGGCGGGCCCACTGCGGCTGCTCCAGCGGGTGGCCCGGCCCCGGTGGCACCGGCAGGCCGTCGAGCTGGGCGGCGTCGCTGTCCTCGTCGAAGAGCGGCAGGATCTGGGTCCGCCCCTTGGCGTCCCGCACGTAGCCGAGCACCCCGCGCGACCAGGCGGGTCCCATGGCCATGTTGCTGTGCAGGCGGCCCAGCGCCCGCGCCAGCTCGGGCGCCCGCTCGCCGGTGGGGTCGTCGGGCGGCGGCCCGCCCCCCGCGGCCAGGGGCATCGCCACGAGGTCGGTCAGGACCACCTGGTAGCGCCCCGCTCCCGCCGGTCGGGCCGCGAAGGCCACCAGGAAGCGGCGCAGGCCGAAGGGGCCGGCGAGGGCGTCCAGGGCACGGTCCACCCCGGCGGCGCGCAGGTAGCGGGCGTGCTCGCGCACCACCTCGGCCTCGGGGCGGCCCTGGGCCTGTCGCAGGAACCAGCTCATCGGCCCCTGCCTACCACGTGGGCCACCACGCCGGCGGCGGCAGCGAGGGGGGATGCAGCCCCTCGCCCGACAGGCCCAGGTGGTGCAGGTGGAAGGGGGGGGCGGCCAGGCCGGCCGCCGCGGCGTGGTGGGCCGCCTGCGGCGTCGGGGGGCCGCCGCCGTACAGGCCGTCCCCCGCCAGGGCCAGGCCCGCGAAGGCCGCGTGGACCCGGACCTGGTGCATGACCCCGGTCTGCATGCGCGCCTCCCAGGCCGTCAGCGCGCCCTCGGGCAGCTGTACCCGCCCCCGGCGGCGCAGCTCGGTGCGCGCCGGCAGCCAGCGCCCGCGGTGCGGCGTCCCCTGGCCCCGCTGCACCACCATCCGGGCCTTGCGCCGCGGATCGTGGGCCAACGGCGCCTGGACCTCGTGCTGATCCCAGGGCACGTCGCGCCAGGACAGGAGCAGGTAGCGCTTGACCAGCCCGTGCCTGGCGAAGCGGGCGCGCAGCGGGGCCAGGGCCCCGGGCGAGGTCGCCGCCAGGAGCAGGCCCGAGGTCGCCGTGTCCAGGCGGTGGGCGATGCCCCCGGCGAAGCCCGGCGGCCAGTCGGGCCGGTCCTGGGCGGGCGCCTCCGCGAGCAGGCGGGCGAGCACGCAGTCGCCTCCCGGATCGTCGTGCGGAGGGAAGACCGGCAGGCCCGCGGGCTTGGACAGCGCCAGCCAGTCGGGGGCAGCGGCGACCAGGAGGGCGGCGGCGGGGGCTGGAGGGGCGGGCACGCGGCGATGTAGCGCGGAGGGAACCCGACCGGGCAGGTCGCCGCTGTGAGAGCATCGCCTGGCCATGACCCCAGCCTACGAGTCTCCACCCTCCCAGGATGTCGGGCAGCGGGTGATCGCGCGCCGCTACCGCACCCAGGCCCTGCTGGGACGAGGGGGGCAGGGCGAGGTGTGGGAGGCGATCGACGAGCTCACCGGCAGCACCGTCGCGGTGAAGCTGATCCCGATGGGCAGGCGAACCGCCGACGCGATCCGCGAGGCCGCGATCCTGCGGGGCCTGGTGCTCCCCGGCGTCGTGCGCCTGTTGGACGAGGGGCAGGACGGCCAGGAGCGGTACCTTGTGACCGAGAAGGTCGAGGGGCGGAGCTTCCCGGGCCAAGACCTGCCCATGCCCTGGTCCGGGTTGGCGGAGCCCGCGCGTCAGCTCCTGCAGGCCCTGGCGGGGGTCCACGCGGCGGGCATCATCCACGGTGACCTGAAGCCCGCCAATGTCCTGGTCGACGCCGGTGGCTGGACGCGCCTGCTGGACTTCGGGATGGCGGGGCGCGTGGAGGGAGCCGTCGACCCGCCGGTCGTCCGAGGGACCCCTGAGTACCTGGCACCGGAGCTGCTGGTCGGCCAGCGTCCGACCCCACGCGCGGACCTCTTCGCCGTCGGCGTCCTGCTCTACAAGGCGCTCCTTGCCGAGGGACCCTGGCCCGCGACCGACCTGTCCACGCTGGTCCGCGCGCGCTGGGCGCCCGCCCCGTCGCTGTCCGGGAGAGGGGTCGATGTCCCCCCGAACGTGTCGGACGCGATCACGCGCCTGCTGTCCATCCGGCCCGAGGACCGCCCCGGAGACGCCGTCGAGGCCCTGGCCGTCCTCGGACTGCACGAGGCTCGCGACCCCCTGCCGCTGCCCTGGCGGCCCGAAGGCCCGCCGCTCGACGCCGCGACGCTGGCCGGGGCCTTCAGCGGCCCCGAGCGCATCCTGCACCTGCCCTCCGATGCCTCCTGCTGCCTGCTCTCCGCCACCGGTGGGGACCGGTCCCGGGTCCGCCTGGAGCTGGAGGCGTGGCGCGCAGCGGGGCTGATCCGGCAAGACCGGGGCTCCCTGCGGATCGAGCGACGCGACCTGGACCGGCTGCGCCGACAAGCTGGCCGCCCCCTGTCGCCAGCTCCCTCGGCCCGCGCTGCCGCCACGCACCGCACCCCGCTGGCAGCGTCCCCGCCGTTCCCCTGGCTCCCCACACTCGACGCCGACGCCCAGGCCTGGGCCGAGGCTGCGCTGGAGGAAGGGCGTCGCCTCCACGTCGAAGGCGATCTGGGGGGCGCCCTCAGCTCGCTCGAGCTGGGGCTGCAGGTGCTGCAGGGCGAGCCCTCGGCGCGAGCGCTGCTTGGCCTGCTGGCCGTGGAGTACACGGTGAGCGCCCTGACCACCGAGCAGCCCCCCGTCCTCGCCCACGCCGCGTGGGAGCTGGAGCGCGCACCCGACTTCTCCGAGCGTCCATCGCTCACCGGCCTGCTCCGCAGCTCCCGCGCCGCCCTGGAGGGCCGCCCCGACGAGGCCCTGGAGGAGCTGGAGAGGCTGCAGGACCCGCGCGGGTGGCCCCTGGAGAGCTGGAGGGAGGCCGTGCGCATCCAGGCGGCGCGCCGCCTGCCGCTCGCGCAAGAGCGAGCAGCGGTCGAGGAAGCAGAGCGCCGCGCCCGTGGTCGCCCGGGTCGCGATGTCGAGGCGCGGCTGGCCGGCTGGCAGGGCCACCTGCGCTACAGGGAGGGGCGCTTCGACGAGGCCGCCAGCCTCCACCAGCGGGCTGCGGAAGACCGCGAAGACCGACACGCCAGCCTGGCGGCCAGGCTGAATCAGGCCAGCGCCCTGGTGGAGGCCGGTCGCCTCGATCAGGCGCGCACAGTCGCTCGAACATGCCTGATCGAGGCCGAGACGGCGCGAGACCCGCTGCTGGAGGCGCGCGCCTGGTGGCTGCTACGCACGGTCCAGGTGCGGCAGCGGGCGCCTGTAGAGCCGGATGAAGAGCTGGTGGATGCGGCCTTCATGCTGGGACATGGCGCGCAGGGCGCAGCCGTGGCGCTGGGTGAGGCCACGCTGGCGCGCGCCAAGGGGGACACAGCGCGCGCCGCCCGACTGGCGCATCGGGCGCGGGCCGGCTTCCACGCAGCGGGCTTGCTGGGGCCAGCGGTGCTCGCTGCCGCGGTCGAGGCCGAAGCCGGGGCGATCGATGGGCTGGCGTGGGCACGAGCCCACGTCGGAGAGGTGGATCCCGACGAAGGGAACGACTTCCTGCTCCAGGCCTACGCGCTGTTGTTCCAGGCGACAGGCAGGAGGGAGTGGGCCCGCCTCGGCGCGGTGGCCGAGGCCCACTGCGCCGAGACGGACCTCGACCGGATCATCGACGTGCTGAGCCGACGAGAGTGCCGGGTGCTGCTAGCCGGCGCGGGAGGCCCACAAGGCGGCGCGAAGCCGGGCGCCCGGCTCGAGCGGGACTGACCGCGACAGGTCGCCCTCCATCGCGGACCGCAGGCGGTCCATCGCCGCGGTCAGCGCAGGATCCTCGGCTCCCACGCGTCGTCGGGCAACGACCAGCCCCCGGACCCGTTCGAGCGCACGCCACGCGGTGGCCAGCGTCTGGGCCGGGTCGGCCACCAGGCCGGGCCGGGCAGCCAGCCAGCACAGCTCCGCCTGCAACAGCCACAGCGCGACGTCATCCGGCCTGCTCGGCAGGCAGGCCAGTTCGTCCAGCGCGGCGCGCAGCTCCGCCTGGACGGGCGCGCGCCCGGCCAGGCCCGCCGAGTCCGGCAGCGCCAGCCAGGCCGCCATCGCAGCCAGCGCTCGTGTCTCACAGGCCAGGGGCGCCAGGGCCGGGCAGCCCTGCGCCACGCGGGCCGCGCGCGCGGGCTCACCCGCCGCGAGCCACGCACGCGCCAGCGCGCCTCGTACAGCCACGGGCACCGAGCGACCCGGTCGCTCCAACACATCCGAGAGTGCGTCGAGCGCGGGCATGCCACCGGTGTCCCCTCCCTGTAGCCGATCGACCAGCGCCTCGAGCCGCGCGGCCCAGTCCTCCCACGAGGCGGGGGCCTCCACGCAATCCGGGCACGGGACCGGCGTGCTGCGGGGGTCCCCATAGCCCTGGAATGCGGCCCAGGTGGAGTCGTCAGGAGCCACCTGCCAGGCCGCTCGCCGGCCCGCCAGCAGGGCCTGGCCGAAAGGCTCCTGCCCAATGAGCAGCGCCCGGTAGAAGGCCTCGCCGAAGGCCGCAGCAGCGGTATCCAGGGTGGTCCAGGCGGCTCCGACGAAGGCAGCCACACCCGCCTGCATCACCGCCCGAGCCAGCGGGAGGAACGCACTGGCCCGGTGCCCAGGATGGATGGTCGAGCCCACCTCACAGGCGTTGAGGACCAGCAGCCTGGGGGGAGCCTGCGAGAAGCGCAGCTCACCCGGCAGCAGCCAGCGGGGACGCCCCTTGCCGTCCGTGAGCAACAGCGCGCCGAGCTCCTGGTTGCTGGGAGCGACCAGCCCGTGGCTGATCACGTGGATGATGGAGGTCCCCGCGGGATCCGCCAACGCTTCCCGCAAGGCTTCGTGCCCGCCGACCTGGACGACGGTGGTCGGGATTCCAGCCAGCCGCAGCAGATGTGCGACTGCTTGGGCTTCGACGCGGGCACGCTCGAGGGGGCGAGCGCCGGGCACGCGGGCCGCCACGATCACCAGCGCGCGCCCCTGGGGGGCGCGGGTGGCGGGGGCGGTGTCCACACGAAGCTGTCGCACCAGCGAACGGGACAGGCCAGGCGCGGCCGCCCCCGCCGGACCCACCACCTCCCAGGGGATACCGGCCGGGTCATCACCACCGCGGTGCTCAGAGCGGAGCAGGAGGACCTGATCCCGCTCCTGCCAGGGCCGATGGAGGGGCTCAGGCAGCAGCAAGGACAGGGGCAGCTCTCCGGGTGGCGTCCCCCGGCGCGAATCTGCGACCCGCTGCGCGCGGGCGGCCAGGTCGGACCGCGAGACCCCCGGGACCAGCCAGCGAGAGAGGCCGGCCGCGCTGCCATGGGCCGTCCACGCCAGCCCCCCCTCCTCCCACACGGGCTCCAGTCGCAGGGGCGCCGGGCCCTCCACCGGCAGGGGGCGCCCGCGGGCCTGGGGTCCAGCGTCGATGAGCAGCTCCTCGCCGGGCTCGAGCGCCAGTCCCAGGCAGGCCGGCAACCGGGGAAGCTCCACGCGCAGCCGCGCGACCAGGTCCACGGAAGGGCTCGAAAGCTGCACCTCCCGCAGGTCGCCCAGGCGCGCGGCGAGCAACGCCCCCTCCACCCACGCCTGCAGGCCCCGTCGCGGGCCCAGACTGGCGACCGCGGCGTCCACCGGCGCCCTTGCGATCGCTCCCGCCCGCGCCAGGATCGCCTGCGCCTCCTGGCGGACCGACAGGAAGCCGGCGCGAGCGGTCGGGCTGTCCGGCTCCGGTGGCAGCATCGCGCCGTCGTCCGGCAGGTGGACCACCCGCAGGCGGAGCGGACGCCGGGGCGGCGGTGGCCAGGGACCATCCCCCGCGACCGCAAGGCAGGCCAGGGACGTGCTGTCCGCTGGCGGGTCCCGGTCGGTCCCAGCCTGGGCCAGCGTCCGGGCGCGCGTGGACCGCCGCGCGTCCTGCTCCAGGCACTGGGTGCTACCCATGGCGATCAGCTCAGCGGTCGCGTCGAGCAGCCCCGGGTCCGAGAGGATCTGGCCGTGGCTGGCCTGCGCACACCAACGGCCCACGCCGCCGGGCAGGGCGGTTCCAGGGAGGTCCGCGGGATCTCGGTCCATCGGCGTGCTGAGCCAGGCGACCCGGCCGTCCCCATCACAGGACCCGCCGCCCGGCCAGGTCGCCGTGCCGCCGCCTTGCACCAGGTGCAGCTCGACCAGGGCACCATGCCTCGTCTGGCCCGCACGCCAGGCATCCCAGCCGCGTTCCACCTCTTCCCGCAGGGGCGCCAGCTCCTTCATGGCCGGGAGCAGCTCGGCCAGGCGCGCGGGGTCCCCTCCCACGGAGGACAGCAGGCTCCACAACCGCCCCTCGCCCCGGGCCAGCGCAGCAAGCCGGCCGCAGCCCGCCCATGGCAGCCCCAGCAGCAGGACCCTCCCCTGCGCGGCGCCAAGCTGCGAGGCCAGGCCGGGGTCCTGGACCAGCGCCGCCCAGGTGAGCATGCCGCCCACACCGTGCGCGACCACCGCAGCGGGCAACGCAGCCGGACCCCGAAGCAGCCAGGCCCGCAGGCGCCGCGCCAGCGCGTCCCTCAGGGGGGGCAGGTGGTCGCGCCAGTCCCAGGCCAGCACTTCGACCGGGCCCAGGGCGGCCAGCCGACGACGGAGCGGCTCGTAGACATCGGGCACCGGCCCTTCGACCCGCAGCGCCTCGGTCCAAAGCCGCCCACCTCGGGCCTGGAGTGCGTCGACACAGGGCCAGGCAAGCTGGTCGCCAGCCCACAAGCTCGACCCCATCAGGTCGGGCACAAGGGCCAGCCGTCGATGTCGTCCCATCGGTACCTCCGGCACCCGCAGCTGCCCGCCCGCCATGTCCCCTCCTGTGTACGAAAAACCTGCAGGCACAGGATAACAAGTCGCCCGCTGGCCCCATTGCGGGGTGCCCCTGCACCACCCTCCGTCCCGGAGCCGCCATGTCCATGCTCATCGATCAGCACATTCCTGCCCACCTCGGCTACCAGGCGCGCCGCCAGGTCGACACCGGCACCGTCTTCCTCCGGCGCGGCGAGGTCATCATCGGCTTCGGCTGGACCGAGGTCTTCTCCCAGGACCCAGCCGTCAGCCTGGAGCACTGGCTGCTGCGGCCCGGTCGGGCGCCCAGCCAGGCCAACAACACGCGCATCGACCTCAACGACCTGCAGCACAGCACGCGAGACGACTTCAACGACTACGTGCGGGACCTGTTCCCCAGCGAGGCGTCCACCTTCACCTACGACGCCGTGCTCTGCCTGAGCCAGCAGGGCGTCCCCGACGGTGGCGTCGGCGGAGTGGCCGGCAACCTCATCTCGAAGGCCCGGGTGCTCTACGACGGCAACCTGGCCGGCTTCGTCTACGTGCACGCGGTGCCGGCGGTGCCCGGGCGCCTGGTCGAGCACTGGGCGCTGATGCCGGGCTACGCGCCGCCCTCGTCCGGCCACACCGTGACCCTGGCCAACCCGGTCAGCGGCGCCGACAACGACGTGATCAACGCCAACAGCCCCGACGCCTTCCTGCAGGCCATGCACAGCCGCCAGGGCAACGACACCTGGACCTGGGTGCAGGGCCTGGTCACCCGCACCTACGGGATCCCGCTGTGAGCACGCTGCGCGTCCCCCACCTGCGGGTCGCATGGCACCCTGACTGCGCGGAGGGCCCAGGCCTCGCCGATGCCATCTTCCGCGCCTTCCACCTGGATCCGGCCCGCCCGCTCGACCCCTCCCTGGACCTGCCGGTCGCCTTCGGATGGCGCGGCGAGGGCCAGCCCCCCTCTCCCGTGCCGGTGCACCACACCCCCAGCGCCGACCAGCTCCCGGTGCTGGTCCTGCTGGTCGACGACCTCATGGTGGCCGAGCAGGATGTCGCCTTCGCCGATGCGCCCGGGGGGCTGGAGGGCGTGATCTCCCGCTGGGTGGGGACGACCGACCGGGTGTTCCTGCCCGTCTCCCTCAGCGGCCACGCCTTTCACCTCCACCCTCGGGTCGCGGCCATCAACTACGTGCGGCTGGAGGACCTGCCCGCCCTGGGCCACGCCCGGTCCGCGCGGCTGATCTCGCGTCTGACCCACGAGCTGGCGCGGGAGGTGTTGGCCGCCCGGGCCGCGCTACCTGCGCCCGGCCTCCGACCGGCCCCCGTGGGCCTGTTCCTGTCGCACGCCAAGGAGGACGGCGACGGCATCGCCGGTGAGCTGCTGGAGTACCTGGCCCGCAACAGCCCGGTCACCGCCTTCTACGACAGCTCCGGCATCGCGCCGGGCGAGGACTTCGCCGCGCGCCTGCAGGTGGAGGTGGGCCACGCCGTCTTCGTGGCCCTGCACACCGACGCCTGGCCGACCCGCCCCTGGTGCCGCTGGGAGGCCCGGCTGGCGCGGGACCACGACCTGCCCTTCCTGCTGGTCGAAGCGGGTGAGCAGGGCGGCGAGGAGTCCTTCCCCTACCCCGGCGCGGCGCCGCGGATCCGCTGGCGCGGCCCCACGTCCTGCGCCGCGGTCGTCGACGCAGCCATCCGAGTGGCCCTGCGGTGGGAGCTGACGCGCGCACGCCTGCAGGCGCGGGTTGCCGCGCTGGGCGGTCCGTCCAAGGTGCTGCTGGTCCCCCACACGCCGGACCTGCTGGACGGCCTGCGCGCACAGCGGGTGGTGCAGAGCCGGACGCCGGTGCTGCTGCACCCCGACCCGCCGATGCACCCCATGGATCGGGACCACTTCGAGCGCCACCTGCCGGATGTGGAACTGCTGTCCCAGAGCGAGCTGGGCGGAGTCTCGACGCGAATGCCCGCCGGCACCCTGGTCCAGGTCTCGGTGTCCGAGCCCGACGACGCCAGCCTGGCCGCGGTCGGGGCGGGCCCCCGCCACGTCGAGGCCGTCCAGCTCGCCATCGCGCGGGCCCTGCTCGATCGCGGCGCCAGCGTCGCCTACGGCGGCGATCTGCGGGAGGGTGGCTTCACCCGCCTGCTGTTCAACCTGGTCGAGGCGGCAAACCGGCGAAAGAACGAGACCCAGGCTGTCGCTCCCATCGAGACCTATGTGGGCTGGCCGCTGGGGCTTGCCTACGATCGGAAGGTCTGGGCGGCCTTCGCGCGGACCGCGTGCAGGCACGTGTTCCCGCAGCCGGCCGACCCCCTGATCGACCTGCCCCAGCTCAGCCCGGACGGGAAGCCCTTCCCCTCTGACCGGGGCCCCGCCGAGCGCTACGCCTGGTCCCGCGGCATGACCGACATGCGCATGGCCCTGGCGGGCCCGCCCGTCCGCAACGACGACGGCCGGCGCCCACCAAAGACCGACACCGGCGGCAAGTCCCTGCCCGTCGCGGGGGCGCTGGTCGCCCTGGGCGGCCGGGTCGGGAAGTTCGCCGGCACCGTCCCCGGCGTGCTGGAGGAGATCGTCCTGTCCTGCCGGGCGCACAAGCCCGTCTTCCTGTGCGCAGGCTTCGGCGGCGCCACCGCCGTCGCCGCTGCCCTGCTGGGACTGCCCGCCCCGATCACGGCGGACGCGGCCCAGGCCTTGCTCGAGGAGCTCGACATCACCTACGCCGCGGCCCACGCCTGGGCCGGCCCGGCGCACCCGCTGCCCTCGGCCCAGGCCATGGGCCAAGAGTTGCGGGCCTACGGCGACGCCTGCACCGCACTGGGCGTCCAGCTCAGCCCGGCGCAGCACGCCGAGCTGGCCATCACGACCGACCCCGACCACATCGTGCGCCTGGTGCTCGCCGGGCTGCCCTCCCTCCCCCACGCGGAGCATGCATGAGCCAGATCCCCACCTTCGCCGCCTTGGACCGGGACGCCCTGGACCAGGCCCTGATCGCCACCGGCCGCGCGCCCGTCGAGGATGCCATCGCCGACACGCGCGGTGGCCTGTGGGGGGGCCTGTTCGACAAGCCCTGGCGCTACGCCCACCACCAGATCGGCTTCCTGCCTTCGACCGCGACGGGCGAGACGATCCTGCCCATCGAGCCCGCCGGCACACAGGCGGCCGACCCCAGCCTGATGGACCAGCCGCTGGAGGTGCGGCTCGACCGCATCCGGGTCGAGGAGTACCCCGGGGTGGGTGGCCACAAGATCGTCGTGAACTTCGAGGCCAGCCACCAGCAGGGGGATCGCGCCGAGGCCCTGGCTTTCAACCAGGCCTACCAGGTCGGCGCCAGGGACTTCGCCGGCGTCAGCGGCAAGCTGGTCTTCCGCGGCGTGAACCCCGGCAGGCAGGGCCTGGGCCTGCGCTTCCACACCGTGCACGTCGGCAGCCGCGGGGTCCGGGCCTTCGAGACGCTCCTCAGCTCACCGGCCGTGGACGGCGGCCTGACCCTGCTCACCACCGCCCAGCCCGCCCTGGCCCCGCTGACCGTCATGGCCAAGAGCCTGCTCCAGGGCCTGATCGACAGCGAGAAGGCCGCCGTACAGAGCTTCGACCTGGGCCTGGACTTCGACGGGGGCGCCGCGGCGGGCCACCGCCTGCGCGTGGGCTCCTACATCGCCGCCCAGGTGCCGAAGACCAACGCCATCGACTGGGCCGCCTGGCAGTGGGACGTGCAGCAGCAGGCGGTCGTGAGCCGGGACAGCAGCCAGCAGCTCCTGCCCTTCAACTACCTGGTCTTCCGCATCAGCCGCGCCCGGAGCTGAACCGATGCGCCTGCTGGTCCTGTCTGATCTGCACATCGGTCCCAACGGCGCGTGGGACTTCATGGACCGGCACGAGCAGCTCCAGCGGGCGCTGGAGGAGCAGGCGCGGGCGCACGGTCCAGGACCCGCTGGATCCGTCCACGGCCGTGAGGAGGGCGGAAGAGCTGGTGCGCGGGGAGCCGGGCGAGGCGCTGCTGGCCGGGATGCGCGCGGTGCTGACCGCCGGCGGCCAGGTCACGGTGCGGCTGGGCAACCACGACCTGGAGCTGGGCTTCCCCGAGGTGCAGGAGGTGCTCCGAGCCAAGCTGGGGCACGCCGAGCGGCTGGCGTTCGACCTGTCCGAGGTGATGTCGGTCGAGCTGGGCGGCCAGCCGCTGGCCATCGCCCATGGCGAGCACGACGACGACTGGAACCGCTTCCCGCGGCAGCGGCTGGGCGGCGGGGACCCGGCCGTCTACCCCCCGGGATCGGAGTTGGTGCACGGCGTGCTCAACCCGGCCAAGGTCCACGGCTATCGCTTCGCCGACCTGCTCAAGCCCGACCACGCCGCCGCCGCTGCCGCGCTGGTGGTGATGGATCCACTGTTGATGACCCGCCTGCGCGGCGAGCGGGTCGCCAGCCTGCTGTGGCGCCTGTTCTGGCGCGGCGAAGGCGAGCTGTATCGGGTGACGGGCGTCGCCGGGCCCGGAACGCCGCACGCCCTGATTGAGCTGGATGGCCAGGACCGATCCGCATGGGAGCTGGCCCTGGCGCCGCTCTGGCGGGCACACACCGACAGCGCGGCCCCCAGCGCAACGCGCGATCTGCCACTGGCGCGCCGCCTCCTGCGGGCGCTGTTCCTGGGGCGCTCCCGTCGCGTCCGCATCGGCAAGCAGGGCCAGGCCTTCTTCTCGCTGGAGCCCGATCTGTCCGAGTGGGACCTGGCCCGTGGCGTCGAGGCCCGCTCCGGCGCGCGCCTGGTGCTGCTCGGCCACAGCCACGCCGCCACCTTCGGCCGCTTCGACGGCCTCACGGTGCTCAACACCGGCACATGGACCCCGCTGATCCAGCCTCCGCCCGAAGACGCCGACGACGCCGAGTGGGACGCGTTCCTCGAGGAGCTGCTCGAAGACCCCACCTTGTCCGGCCCGGCGCAGGCCCGGGTGCTGCGCCGGCTGACCGGGGCCGTGGTCGAGGCGCAGGATGGCGCCGTCGCGGTCCAGCTCCTGCAGTGGCCCGAGCAGGGCGGCCCTCCCCAGGTCCTGCGGCAGGCCCGGCTGGGGGCCCCACCTGCGGCCTCTCGCGGGCTTCGGACCCTGATCGCCAGTGCGGCGGCCCCTCCGGCCCCATCGGCCGCCTGGCACCTCGCCCACCGCTGCGACGCCCTCGACGCCGAGCTGGCCCGCTGGGCGCGCCTCGATCCCACGCGCACGGGCGACCTGCTCACGCCGCGGGACCACCTCGATCTCCTGGCCCGCGGGACCCGGGCTCTGCTGGAGCGCGCTCGGGAGCGCCACGACCCCAGCGCGCTGGCCCAGGCCGAGGCCACCTGGCAGCTCTACCGGCAGGTCGACGCCAGCCGGCGCGACCGCCACCTGGGCCGCGCCTTGCAGTGGGCCGACGCCGTCGCCTTCGACGGCTACCACGCCGTCTTCGACCGGGCCGTCCAGGCCGGCTTCCGCCCCGGGGGCCGGGCCCCGGTACCCCTGTGCGTCGTCGAGGCCGGCACCAGCCCCGCCACCTGGCCCCGCGGGACCACCGTGCCTTCGCCCGGCATGGCGCGCGAGCTGGCCCTCGAGCTGCCCTTCCCCGTCATCCTGTTGCCGCCCGACCACCTGGCCATGCCCGGCTGGCTGGCCGTCGTGCTGCACGAGGTCGGCCACGACCTGGACCACGACCTGGGCCTGCGGGCCTTGGTCCGGGCGGCGTGGAAGCCCCTGCTGAAGGACAACCCCCGCGCCGGGGCCTGGGAGCGCTGGCTGCCCGAGCTGCTGGCCGACCTGATCGGGCGGCGCCTGGGCGGCCCCGGCTTTGCCGACGCGCTGATCGAGCTGGCCGGCGGCCTGCACCCCACGGCGCCCTGGTCCGACCGGCTGGGTGTGCATCCGCCGGTGGAGCTGCGAGCGTGGATGGTTGGGTTGGTCGACCAACCTATCAATGAGGAGGCGCAGGACTACGTCCAGGACTGGCCGGTGCTGCACGAGGCGCTGTGGTCGGTGCGTCTGGAAGAGGCAAGCCTGGAGACGCTGGTCCCCGTTGAGGAGCCGACCCGTTGGCGGGCCCTGCCCGGCCAGGTGCAGCTCGAGGCGGCCGCGGTCGCGCACGTGGACCGGGGCGCCTGGGCGCTGGACCGCTTCGCCGAGCTGGCCGTGGGGGCACCGCGCCTGGAGTGGTTGCCCGACGCCGCCTGGCGCGCGCACGTGCACGAGCGCATCCACCGCCAGGCGCCCACCCACCTGGAGCGGCCGGGCAGCCTGTACAAGGTCCCGCCCCTGCACCTGATGATCGAGTTCGACCGCATCATCTTCGTCGGCAACGACCACGGCCAGCTCCTCCCCAGGCTGCGGCAGGCGCGCCTGGAGCGCGGGCGCCCTTGGGAGCGCCTCGACCTGTTCTTCCAGCGGGATGGACACCGCGCGGAGTTGGAGGCGGCCCTGCCCGAGCTGGCGTCGGCCTGGGCCACCTGGCGGCACCCCGGCGGCGAGCTGTACGCCAGCGTCTGGGAGCGTGGGTCCGGCCAGGACCGCGTGGTGCACGTGCACCTCAGCGCCCGCGTGTGGGGGCGCGACATCCGGCAGAGCCCCGCCATGGACTGGAGGAGCACCAGCCCGGACCTGGAGGGGGACCTGGAGATCCGGGAGGTGATGGAGGGCGTGAAGGGGATGCGGACGGACGGGGTGCGGTTGGCAGGCGTGGCGCCGTGAGCCCGCGCCGCCCGCTACCGTTGGGCCCGCTCCGCCGGCGAGGGGCGGGGCGTCCGCTCGACATCCCGGTAGACCTCATCCACCGGCAGCGTGATCGACAAGGCGCGCGGGAGCAGGCGCTGCCCCGCCTCGGCCACGGAGTACAGCCAGGTGCCTTCGGCGTTGCGCTCGTACAGCTCCAGGCGGGGCGTGTGCGGGTCCACCAGCAGGTAGGCCTGCAGGCTGGCCAGCGTGCGGTAGCGGGCGAACTTGTCCCCGCGGTCGAAGGGCTCCGTCCCATCCGACAGCACCTCGACCAGCAGGGCCGGGTTGATGACCGCCACCGGATGGGCGGGGTGGTATTCCGTCGGTCCGCACACCACCTTGATGTCCGGGTAGGTCCCTTCGTCGCGGGCCGGCAGGTACACCCGCAGCGACTCGGAGAAGACCCGGCAGGGGCGCTCCCGCAGCGCCAGGCTCATGACGACGGTGGTGTTCGAGATGAGCTGGGCGTGCGCGGCCGTGCCGCCGCTCATAGCCCACAGCTCGCCGTCCAGGAACTCGGACCGCAGCTCGGCGGTGGCTTCAAGGTCCAGGTAGTCGGCGTAGCGGAGGGGGGGGCGGGGCATGCGGGGAAGGTAGCGCGGCTGGGTTGAGGCGGAGTGGCGAGGGATGCAACCACAGAAGATGGAGTGGTGATGGAAGCGAATGAACAACGTGAGTGGCTGGTCTTCCTGTGTTACCGGCGGGCGGATGGGGATGTGTACGCCGAAGCGCTGTACAAGGCCCTGAACGGCAAGCCGCTTCCGGCCGCACCCCCTGGCTACGACGTGCCACCGGTGGTGACCGTGTTCTGGGACCAGTCCGCGCCGGCGGGAGACGACTGGCACAAGGTCCATGAGCCCTTCCTGTCCGGCGCCCACTGCATGATCTACATCGCCACGCCGGGGGCCGTGGTTCCGAACCCTGACGGCAGGGACTGGGTGGACAAGGAGCTGGGATCGTGGTTGGCCACCAGGTCCACCGCACTGTCACGTCCCACTCCCACCGCCCACTGACGTCCCGCGACCGCCAC
>JAKLKF010000092.1 GCA_023150805.1 Myxococcota bacterium
GCGTTATGCTATTAATCAAAAAGTGCGAATGCGTCCACCCGGATAGGGGAAGATTCTTACCCGATATTGGTAAAGACCTTGGAATTTTCGGAAAGCGGCACCCCCGCCCCCCCCCGCGCTGGTGGGAAGCTGGTCGGGCAGCGCCAACGACAAGCCGCTGACGATCCGGGTCGTGGCCCAGGAGGGCGAGACCCTGTCGGGCAAGCTGACCTTCACGCAGGGCGACGGGGAGCGGGTCTCCGACTTCACCGGCACGGTCAGCGCCGAGTCCAACCGCGTGGTGCTGGTCGAGCAGGGCGGCCTGGGCCTGACCTTCTCCGGCGTCGTGCGCGGCACCGGCATGATGGGGACCTACGGCCGCGCCGGCAAGGAGCCCGCGCTGTCCTGGTCCGCTCGCAAGCAGTGAACCCGAGGTGACCTTGCGCTCGCTCCCGACCCTGGCCCTGCTCCTCGTCGCCTCCTCGCCCGCCCGGGCCGGCAGCGGCCCCTGGGTGCTGGGCCCCGGCGACCACACGCTCTACCTGGGGCTGGAGGCGCAGCGCTTCGACCACCTGGCGCAGTCCTCGGGCAGCGGCGCCGACGACGTGATCCAGGTCTCCGACGGCGTGCAGACCTTCGGCGCCAAGGCCATCGCGACCGTGGGCCTGCTGCCGCGGCTGGAGGGGGAGCTGTCCGTGCCCTGGTCGGTCGTCCGCAACAACCGGCCCGACGACAGCCCCTGCGACGCGCTGGGCCTGGACGCCTGCGAGGAGACGCAGGGGATCGGGATCATCCGGGCGCGCGCCAAGGCGCTCGTCGTGGACGAGATCCTGGGGCCGCCGGTGTCGGTGGCGCTGGGCGGCGAGCTGCGGCTGGGGCAGCTCACCTCGACCACCCGGCAGCGCATCACGAACCTGGGCGAGGGCACCCTGGACGCCGGCGCCTTCGCCTCGGTCGGGCGCATCGGCACGCTGGGCAAGGGCTACTGGAGCGGACACCTGGAGGCGGGCGGGCGCTACCGCTCCCGCAACCGCAGCTACGACCAGGTGCAGGCCCCCGGCGCCGAGGTCTGGGCCGAGGGCGAGCTGCTGGTGGCGCCGCGGCGGGCGGTGGCGGTGGGCCCGACCGCGACCTGGCTGTACCGGCCGGAGGGGGTGGACGTCGAGGACCTGCTGGTGGATCCGGCCCTGGGCGGCGACGTGGACCGCTTCTCGGCCCTGCGGATCCAGTCGGCCCAGGCGGGGGTCAAGGCGCTGGTGCGCACCGGCGACCAGGTCACGACCAGCCTGGGGGTGCTGCACACCCTCTACGCGGTCAACAACCCCACCGACGTGTGGACGGTCGACCTGGGCGTGTCCTTCCGCGGCTTCCTGCGTCCCGCCGAGGATCGCTGAGCCTCACTCGGCGGGCGGCTCGACCCGGGCCAGGCGCTCCTTGAGCCGCTCGGCCTGGGCGGGGTCCTTCTCGGACAGCCGGCTCAGGGCCTGCTCGACCATCGCGGCCTCGCCCTGGTGGGCGCTGGCGGTCGCGAGCATGGCCCAGCCGTCCAGCGCGGACTGGCTGTCCGGGTAGCTGCGCACCAGGCCGTCGGCGCGCCCGGCGACGGCCGGCCAGGCCTTGCGCTGCTGGTAGAAGCGCGCGACCAGCAGCTCCTTGCGCGCCAGCCGGTCGCGGCACTCCTGGTAGCGCTGGTCGACCTCGGCCTGGTGCTCGCTCTCGGGGAAGCGGGAGGCGAAGCCGGCCCAGGTGTTGACGGCCTGCCGGGTCCAGGTCTGGTCGCGGGCCGCGACCCGGGGCGCCTTGCGGTACAGGCTGAGGCCGATCCGGTAGACGACGTAGTCGGCGTCGGGGTGCCGGGGGTGCATCCGCAGGAAGTCCTCGTAGGCCAGGCGGGCCTGGTCCCACTCGCTCTTGCGGTAGTACACGTCCGCCACGGCCAGCTCGGCCTTGACCGCCAGCGGGTCGTCGCGGTGGTAGTTGCGGATGCGGTTGAAGGTCTCGAGCGCCTTGGCGTAGTAGCCGCGCTTGATGTACTTCAGCCCCAGCTCGTACTGGGCCTGGACCGACAGCTCCTTGCCGCGGCGGAGCTGCTGGGCGCCGGCGGGCGGGGACGCGGCGAGCAGGGCGAGGGAGAGGGCGAAGGCGGCGACGAGGGGGGGCAGGCGCATCGGCGCGCTCTAACGGGTTGTCGGGCCGGCGTTGGTGGCTATCCGTGCCGCGTGTCTGCGAAGCCGCCCCGCGTGCACCACCTGAGCCTCGTCGCAGGGCTGCTGCTGGGCGTGGCCGCGGCGGTGGTGGGCGCGGCGGTGGCGACCCGACCGGGCGCGCCCGATTCCGCCCCGACCCCGGCACCAGCCCCCGTCGACGCGGCGGCGACCGCCCCGGCCCTGCCGTCTTCGGCCGACCCGCAGCGGCGCACCGAGGTGGTGCAGGCCGTGGAGCGGGTGGCGCCCGCCGTGGTCTCGATCACGACCGAGGTGCCGGTCAACGACCCCTTCGCGCGCTTCCGCGGCGCCCCGCAGAGCACCACCAGCGAGGGGTCGGGCGTGGTGATCGAGGCGGACGGCCTGGTGCTGACCAACGCCCACGTCGTCGCCCGCGCCAGCCGGATCCAGGCCAGCTTCGCCGACGGCCGCTCCTACGAGGCCGACATCCTGGGCCTGGCGGAGGAGCTGGACCTGGCGGTGCTCCGCCTGCGCGACGCGCGGGACCTGGTCGCGGTCGAGGTGGGCTCCTCCGCCGACCTGATGCTGGGCGAGCCGGTGATCGCCATCGGCAACCCCTTCGGGCTGGGACACACCGTGACCACCGGCGTCATCAGCGCCACGCGCCGGCCCCTGCCCACCGACGAGCGGGTCTACCAGGACTTCCTGCAGACCGACGCCAGCATCAACCCGGGCAACTCCGGCGGGCCGCTGCTGGACGTGCACGGCCGGCTCATCGGGATCAACACCGCCATCCGCCCCGACGCCCAGGGCATCGGCTTCGCCATCCCCGTCGACCGGGCGATGAAGGTGGCGGCGGACCTGTCCCGCTACGGCCGGGTGCAGATCCCCTGGCTCGGGGTGGACCTGGAGGACGTCTACATCCAGGACGCTGGCGGCGCGGGCCGGGCGGCGGGCAGCCGGACCGCTGCCCGCGTCGTGCGCGTGCACGAGGGGGCCGGCGCCGCCGGGGCCGGCCTGCAGCCGGGGGACGTGATCGTCGCCGTGCAGGGGCGCGCGGTGCAGGGCCGCGGCGATCTGAACGCCTGGCTGGCCGGCTTCCCGCCGGGGCGCGCCGTCGAGCTGAGCCTGCGCCGCCCCACGCGCGAGAGCTGGCGCGAGCTGACCCTGAGCTTGGCGGCCAGCGCCCTGCCCGACGAGGTGGTCGACGAGAGCCTCTCGCAGGTGCTCGGCATCGAGGTGGCCGAGGGCAGCCACAAGGGCGGCGTGCCCGTCACGGCCGTCTCCGCCACCGGCGCCTTCGCCCAGGTGGGCGGGCGGCCCGGCGACAACATCATGAGCCTCAACGGCCAGCCGGTCTCCAGCGCCGCCGAGCTGCGCGCCGCGGTGGCGGCCGCCAAGAGCGGACACCGCGGCGACGCGCTGCTCACCGTGCGCCGCGGCGGCGCCTGGTCCCGGATCAAGCTACCCCTGTGAACCCGGCCCCCCCGGGCCCCTCCTCCCCGCACCGGTCCTCCTCCCCGTCGGAGCAACCATGAGCGAGACCTCCTCCTCCGCCGCCGACCCGGCCCGCAAGCCCGGCGAGCTGCCCGTCAACTTCGCCCAGTTCATCGTCTCGCTGGGCAGCTCGGCCCTGGTCCACCTGGGCGAGCTGGCCGACCCGGCCTCGGGCAAGCACGCCGTCGACCTGACCCTGGCCCGGCACACGATCGACGTGCTGGACCTGCTGCAGCAGAAGACGCGGGGAAACCTGGACGACGACGAGTCCCGGCTGATGGACGCGCTGCTCAAGGACCTGCGGGAGAAGCTCAGGAACGCCGCCGCCGGGCGCTGATCCCGCTCGATCGCGCAATTGCCCGCGCGGTTGCTTTGACACCCGCGGAGGCTGCGGGTACTGTGCCGCGTCGGAGAGGGCCCCCGCGTGGCCCTGCCTTCATGACGAAACACCCCCGCGCACCGCGGGACCTTCGGAGGAGACACGAATGAAGAACTTCGCTTGGATGATCCCGGGCCTGGCCCTGGTCTCCGTCATCGGCTGCAGCGACAAGGGCGACGACAGCGGCAGCCCCACCGGCGACGGCGGCGGCGGCGACGGCGGCACCGGCGCCTGTGAGGTCGAGGTCGACGCATCCTTCCCCGTCGACGGCACCCCCGACGCCTACTACCGCACCACCATCGAGTTCGAGCTGTCCGACCCGGACCCCGAGGGCACCCCCACCGTGACCGTCGTGGACGGCGCCGGCGCGACCGTGGCCGGCACGACCACTCTGAACGAGGACGGCGACGTCGTCATCTTCACGCCCGACGCCCCGCTGAGCGCCGCGACCAACTACACCGCCACCCTGGACTGGTGCGGCGGGACCTACCCGATCACCTTCACCACCAGCTCGCTGGGCGGCCCGCTCACCACCGACCTGGTCGGCAAGAGCTACGTGATCGACCTGGCCTCGGCCGACTTCGTCGAGCCCGCGGGCGTGGCCGACCTGCTGCTGGGCAGCCTGGAGAACAGCATCCTGCTCGGCGTGCAGGCCACCAGCCCCGACCTGCAGATGATCGGCGCGATCAGCGTCGACGGCGGCACGGACCAGGACCTGTGCACCGAGACCATCCCCTTCCCCGCCGCCGACTTCAGCCAGTCGCCGTACTTCGAGGTGGGCCCCGAGGACACCACGATCTCGGTCGCCGGCTACAACATCGAGATCCTCCAGCTCGAGGTCACCGGCACCTTCGCGGCCGACGGCAGCTACTTCGGCGGCGGCACGCTGTCCGGCGAGCTGGACGCCCGCCTGCTGGCCCCCCTGGTCGGCGAGCTGCTGGGCACCAAGGACCCCGACGAGATCTGCGGCGTGGTCGCGGGCTTCGGCGTGAGCTGCGAGACCTGCTCCTCGGACGGCCAGCCCTACTGCCTGGGCGTCTACGTCCGCGACATCACGGCGAACGAGCTGAGCGCCACCATCGTGCCGCGCAGCACCGCCGAGATCGAGGCGGACCCGACCTGCGCCGAGTAGCGTAGCGGCGTCCGAACCGGGGCCGGCCTCCTCGCGGGGGCCGGCCTCGCTGCGTCTGGTCCCTCCTGCCCGGGAGCCACCGTGCCCATCGCCCTCCTGCCCCTCCTGCTGGCCTGCCGCGGCGAGGGCGGCGCCGCGTCCACCTGCCAGGCACCCACGCTCGGCCAGGCCTGGCCGGCCGAGGGCGCCGACCCGGTGAGCCGCAGCGCCGCGATCACCGTGGGCGTCGACGGCGCGCTGTCGGCCGACGACGTCGTGTTCACCGTGCGGGCCGACGGCGTCGACCAGCAGGGCCAGGTCGAGGTGAGCGACGACGCCCTGCGCTGGACCCCCTCGCAGATGCTGCCGGCATCGGCCGAGGTGAGCTGGAGCCTCGACGCCTGCGGCAGCGCCACCGCCGGCACCTACCGCACGGGCACCGAGGGCGAGCAGGTGGATCCCGCGGCGCTCGTGGACCTGGCCTGGGGCCTGGACCTGGACCAGGCGACCTGGATCGAGCCGGCCGGCGGCCAGGTGCTCTTCGGGCAGCTCTTCTCGGGCCTGTTGATGCTCGGCGTGCAGGAGGCGACGACCGACCAGGTCGACCTGATCGGCGGCGCGGCCGAGGTGGTGGACGAGGACCTGGTGCAGCAGGACCCCTGCGTGCCGACCTTCGACTTCGAGCCCGTGGCCTTCAGCAACAACCCCTACGTGGCGGTCGGCCCCACCACCCTGGAGCTGGCGTTCCAGGGCGTGCCGGTCCAGGTGGACGACGTGGTCCTGTCCGGCGCCTTCTCCGACGGCGGCGAGACCTTCTCCGGCGGGGCCCTGTCCGCCGAGCTGGACGCGCGCGAGATCGCGCCCTCCGTCGGCACCTCGGCCGAGGCGCTCTGCGAGCTGCTGGAGTCCTACCTGGGCCTGTCCTGCGTCGCCTGCGCCGCCGACGGCGAGGAGCGCTGCGTCGCCCTGCGGGTCGAGGACATCGAAGGCCAGCGCCTGCCGGGCCTGCGCGTGGTGCCCAACCCCGACGCCGAGGAGTGCAGCGAGGACACGGGCGGCGGGGCCTGAGGCCGCGCCCGCCCGGGCTCAGCCGGCGTAGTAGTAGAAGTAGCTCAGCGGCCACTCGTACTGGAAGGCGCCGCTGCCGGGCTCCCAGGTGATGGTGCCGTAGGTGCCGTACCAGCCATAGCCCTGGTAGTAGTAGGCCAGCACGCCGTAGCCGTACTTGTCCAGGGCGTAGCCGTAGCTGAAGGTGGCGCCGTCCCAGTCGGCCGCGTCCGCCGCGCAGGCCCCGGTGGCGACCGAGCCGTAGGTCCGCAGGCTGAAGGACCACTCGCACCCGTCACAGGCGGGCACGCCGGCGTCGTAGGTCTCCAGGCTGGAGAGCACCGAGCACCAGGTCACGCTGCCGTCGGCGGACTGGTACCAGGCCTCTTCGGTGCCGGCGAAGGTCCAGTCCGGGCCGACGCGGCTGACCTGGCCCTCGCCGCGCAGGCCCTGGATGCCCAGGATCCCCGTCCCCGAGGTGCTGCCGCCGTCCGTGACGCCGGTGTCGTCGGTCCCCGCGCCACCGTCCCCTGGGGTGTGGCCTTCCGGCGGGCCCCCCCGTCCGCAGGCGAGGGACAGGAGCGCGCTGAGCAGGATGGGAGCGGTCATCGTGCCTCCGAGTCATCGAGAACCGAGGGCGGGACGATATCGCGCGCGGCGAGGTCGCGCCCGGGGGCCCGGGGTACCTCGAGGTCGCAGGCGGCGAGCACGGCCCGGAAGTCGGCGGGGGGCGGCACCGTGAACGACAGCCAGGCGCCGGTGATGGGGTGGCGGATCGACAGGTGCCAGGCGTGCAGGAGCTGGTGGTCGATGGGCTCCAGCAGCGGCCGCAGCGCGGGCGGCGGCAGGCCGTTGCTGCGGTAGAGCGGATCGCAGAGCACGGGGTGGCCCAGGTGGGCCATGTGGACCCGGACCTGGTGGGTGCGGCCGGTCTCCAGGCGGCACTCGACCAGGCTGAGCACGCCGCCGTCGCGGGCGCCGGGCACCGGCAGGCGCGCCTCTCCGCGCACCGCCCAGCGGGTGACGGCCTCCTTGCCGCCGGCCTGGACCACGGCGAAGCGCTTGCGGTCGGTCGGGTGCCGCCCCAGGCGCGCGCGCACCACCCCCGCCGGCGCCGGCATCTTCCCCTTCACCAGGGCCAGGTAGCGGCGGTCGAGGTCGTGGCTGGCGAAGTCGGCGGCGAGGCGCTCCATCGCGCGGGGCGTGCGCGCGACCACCATCACGCCGCTCGTGCCCTTGTCCAGGCGATGCACCACCCCCGGTCGCGAGGGGTCGCCCCCCGCCTCGTCCAGGTGGTGCAGCAAGGCGTTGACCAGGGTGCCGCGATCGTGACCCTTCGCCGGGTGGACGACCAGGCCGGCGGGCTTGTCCACGACGAGCAGGTCCTCGTCCATGTGCAGGATCGGCACGGGGATCGCGTCGCGCACCAGCTCGGAGGGCGGCGGCGGCGGCACCTCGACCACCACCTGCTCGTCGCCCTCCAGCGACAGGCTGGCCTTGCAGCTCCGACCGTCCACCGTGACCCGGCCCAGGCGCACCAGCTCCTGGATCCGGCTGCGCGAGATCGGCAGCACCTCGGCCAGCCAGCGGTCCAGCCGCCCGGCGCCCGGGGGCGCCACCAGGACGTGTCGCTCCACCACCCGCCCCGCTCAGGAGCCCCGCTGCCGCTGGAACAGCGCCATGTAGCCCCCGACCACGTCGCGGTCGGCCAGGTCCAGCACCTTGACGATCTCCTTGAGGTAGCCGCGGACGAAGGTGGCCGCCGGGAGCTGGTCGAAGCCGTTGGCCTCGATGGCCTCGAGGTAGCGGTTGGAGATGCGGGTCGCGCGGGAGAGGTCGTCCAGGCCGATGCCCCGCGCCTCGCGCACCGCGCGGAGGAAGCGGCCGTCGTAGCCGAAGTCGCGGGCCAGCCGGTCGATGGGGTCCAGGGGCTCGGGCGGCGGGGCGGCGCGCACCCCGGCGTCGGTGCCCGACAGGTCGGCCAGCAGCTCGTCCAGCGGGTCGAAGCGGGGCAGGCGCCCCAGCAGGTCGACCACCGCCGTGTCGCTGGCCTCGGCGAAGGCCGGCTCGGGCGGCAGGGGCGGGCTGTTCGCCGCGGTCGCGCTCGGCGGCGGCAGGCTGATGGCGGGGGCGCCGGCGGTGGCGGCGGGCACAGCCGGCGCCGGCGGGGGCGCGGCGGCGGGCGGCGGGAGGAGGGGCGCGCGCACCGCGCCGACCGGGTCCGACACGTCGGGGAAGGGATCGCCCACCGGCAGGTCGGTCAGCGTGCGGACGACCCGCAGGGCGGCCACCGTGTCGGGGTCGACCAGCGCCTCGGCCGCGCGGGACCAGAGCTGCTCGGCGTCCTGGGGCAGCCCCCGCTCGCGGGCCGCGCGGTAGGCGTCGTAGCGGCGACGGCGGGCCGGGTCGGAGAGCACCGCCCGCGCCTCGCGCAGCACCCGCTCCTGCGCCTCGAGGATGCGCACGTCCGCGCCCTGCTGGCGGGCGTGGCGCAGCCGCCGGACCAGGGCCGCAAGCTGCTTCTGGTACGCGGCCTCCACCTCGGCCGGCGCGGCGGAGGCGGGGACACCGAGGAGCTCGTAGAAACCCTGGGGCATCGGCGCCGCCTAACCAGCGCGGGCCGGATCGTCGCCGTCCTCGGGCATGGCCGCCCCTCGCTCGCCCCGCACGGGCACGCCGGCGGCAGCGAGGGCCTGCAGCAGGCGCGCCTCGTCCCCGAAGAGCAGGGTGCGGGGGTCGATGATCAGCGCATCCCGCGCGACCCGCGCGACGACGGCGGGCGCGCCCAGGCGCAGGCGGCGCGCCAGCGCGTCGGGGTCGGGCACCGGCAAGGCCAGCACCCGGGTGGGCAGCCCCCGCGCGGGCAGGGCGCCGCCGCCGCTGTAGCCGACGTCGTCCTCGACCCGGGCGCCGGGCAGGGCCGCCGCCAGCCGCCGGGCCACCGCCTGGCACTCGGCCGGCCCCCGGGCGAGCATCGCGCGCACCGGCACCTCGTCTGCCCGCCCCTCCAGGTACAGGCGCAGGGTCGCCTCGAGCGCCGCCAGGACCAGCTTGTCCAGGCGCAGGGCCCGGTAGAGGGGGTGCTGGCGGCAGGCGGCGACCAGGTCGGCGCGGCCGGCGATGATCCCGGCCTGGGGCCCGCCCAGCAGCTTGTCCCCCGAGAAGCACACCAGGTCGACCCCGGCGCCGAGCACGGCGTCGACGGGCTCCTCCTCGCCCTGGACGCCGCCGGGCAGGGCCCCCAGCAGGCCGCTGCCCAGGTCCTCCACCAGGGGCACGGCGCGCTGCCGCGCCAGGGCCACCAGCCCGACGCGGTCGGGGCGCTCGGTGAAGCCCTCCATGCGGAAGTTGCTCGGGTGCACGCGCAGCAGCAGCGCCGTCTGCTCGTCGATGGCGCCGGCGTAGTCGGCGACCCGGGTGCGGTTGGTGGCGCCGACCTCGACCAGCCGCGCCCCCCCGGCGCTGATGACCTCCGGCACGCGGAAGGAGCCGCCGATCTCGACCAGCTCGCCGCGGCTGACGACCACCGCGCGGCCGCGGGCCAGCGCCGTGAGCACCAGGAGCACGGCGGCGGCGTTGTTGTTGACCGCCACGGCGTCTTCGGCGCCGCACAGCGCGCGAAGGGGCCCGGCGACGCCGGCCAGGCGCCCTCCGCGCCGGCCCGACTCCAGGTCCAGTTCCACGTTGCAGTAGCCCCGCGCCACCTGGGCGACGGCCTCGGCCGCCTCGGGCGCCAGCGGGGCGCGCCCCAGGTTGGTGTGGATCGGGATGCCGGTGGCGTTGACCACCGGGCGAAGGTGGGGCGCGCGCGCGGCCTGGGCCAGGGCCAGCGCCACCTGGGCCAGGTCGGGTGGCGCGGACCCGCCGGCGCGCAGCTCCTGGCGGGCCTGGTCCACCGCCGCGCGGGCGCAGCGCAGGGCCAGCGGGCGGGGCAGGGCGAGCAGGCGCGGGTCGGCGAGGAGCTCGTGGATGGCGGGCAGGCTCCGCAGGTCCATGGGGGCGCTCCGGGAGAAGGACGGACCGGGCGGGCGCCGGTCGCGGGCCGAGCGAGGATAGTGCGGTCGGCCCGGAGCCCGCCGTGACCACGCTGCTCTACCTGCTCGCCGCCGTGTTCTGCCTGGGCATCGCCCTGCGCGCCTGGAACGGCGACCGCGGCGACCCGGTGCGGCGCGCCTTCGTCGTGCTGGGCGCCCTGGTCGGCGTCTACTTCGCCGGCTTCGCCCTGTTCCTGCTGCCGGGCATGGGCATGGCCCGCTACCTGCAGTCGGGCGTGGCCCCCTTCATCCCGCCCGCCCTGCTGTGGTTCCTCGACCGGCTGCTGGGCGGCGCGTGGGCGCCCGCCAGCCCGGCGGTGCGGCGGATGTGGGCCGGCGCGCCCCTGGTCTCCGCGCTCTTCCTGGTCTCCGACATCGCCTTGTTCCGCGAGCTGCCGCGCGGCACGCCCTCCGAGGTGCTGCTGGGCGTGTGGTGCTACGGCGGCCTGCTCTTCTCGCTGCGGCGCCTGTGGTGGGAGCACGGCCACACCGAGAGCCGCGTCGACAAGGCGCGCCTGCGCTACCTGCTGCTGCTGCTGGGCGCCTCGATCGGCTTCCTGCTGCTCGAGGACCTGATCCGCGGCCTGGGCCCGGTGCCGGATCCCAGCGGCAGCCTGGCCCACCGCGCCAGCCAGCTCCAGGGGGTCTTCCCGCCGGTGAGCACGGTCTTCACGACCCTGTTCATCTACTTCCTGCACCAGGTCGTGCAGCTCACCCGCCTGCTCGACCTGCACGAGATCATGAGCCGGATCTCGACCCTGGCGGTCGCCGGCCTGCTGCTGGTGGTCGTGGACGGGCTGGCCGTGCTCTGGCTGGGCGGGCTGTCGGTCAACCCCGTCCACGGCACCTTCCAGATCTTCCTGGCCAGCGTGCTGTTCCTCTCGCTGTACGACCCGCTGCGGCGCCGCATCGAGGGGCGCTTCGACGCCTGGATCAACAGCCGCGGCCGCCGGCTGGAGCTGACCCTGGCCGAGGTCGACCGCGACCTGGCGCGCTCCCTGTCCCTGCCCGACCTGGACCGCGCGCTGCTGGCGCGGCTCTTCGGGTCGGGGCGCGTGCCCCTGGCCAGCCTGTACCTGCGGGATCCCGACACCGGCCTGTTCCGGCTCGTGCTGCAGAAGGGCACGACCGAGCAGCCGCTGATGCGCACCATCGCCAGCCAGCCCTTCACCGAGGGCTTCCTGCAGGGCGAGCGGGCCTACGTGCGCGCCGACCTCGCCTGGCGCTCTCGCCGGGGGGACGCCCGCACCCGGCCCGCGGGCCTCGACCCCGACGTCGCCGAGGCCCGCCTGCGGGCCATGGACGCGATGGAGGCCGACCTCACGATCCCCTTCCGCAGCGGCGAGCTGGTGCTGGGCTGGCTGAACCTCAAGGACGAGCCCTGGTCCGACGGCTTCTCCCAGGACGAGGTGCGGCGGCTGGCCGGCACGGTGGCCCGCGCGACCCACGTCATCGAGAACATCGACGCCGTCGACCAGATGAAGGAGCAGCACCGCCTCGCCGCGCTGGGCACCATGGCGGCCGGGCTGGCCCACGAGATCCGCAACCCGCTGGCGGGCATCAAGGGCGCGGCCCAGCTCCTGCAGGGCGAGGGAGACCCGCAGCAGCTCGCCGAGTTCCTCCAGGTCATCGTCGACGAGACCGACCGGCTGAACAACGTCGTGTCCCAGTTCCTGGACTACGCGCGCCCCTTCGAGCTCCGCACGGCCCCCTCCGACCTCAACGCCCTGGTGCGCCGCACGCTGGACCTGGTCGCCGCCGAGGACCTGCCGGCGGGGCTGCGCATCCTGTCCGACCTGGACGTCGACCTGCCCCCCGTCGAGGTCGACCCCGACAAGGTGCGGCAGGTCCTGCTCAACCTGGTGCACAACGCCGTGCAGGTCCTGGGCAGCCAGGGGACGGTGACCGTGCGCACCCGCACCGCGCAGGTCCGCGCGCGCGCCGGCCGGGCAGTGGATGCCGTGGAGCTGGCGGTGGAGGACGACGGGCCCGGCATCGCCCCCGAGGACATGGACAAGCTGTTCATCCCCTTCTTCACCCGGCGCCAGGACGGCACCGGCCTGGGCCTGCCCATCTGCCGCCGCCTGGTCGAGGCCCACGGCGGGGAGATCCTGGTGCGCAGCCGCCCGGCCCGGGGTGCGACCTTCCTGGTGCGGCTCCCCGTCCACGCCCGCCTGCCCGTGGCCCCCCCACCCGGATAGGCCCCTGGCCCCGCGAGGACACCATGGCCCATCCCTGGCACGACCTGCCCAACAACCCCGACACTGCCGACAAGGGCTTCTCGGTGGTCATCGAGATCCCCAAGGGCAGCAAGATCAAGTACGAGCTGGACAAGCCCTCGGGCCTGCTCAAGGTCGATCGCGTGCTCTACAGCTCGGTCATCTACCCGGCCAACTACGGCTTCATCCCGCGCACCTACTGCGACGACGGCGACCCGCTGGACGTGCTGGTCCTGGGCAACGAGCCCGTCGTGCCCCGGGCCATCATGACCGCCCGCGCCATCGGCGTGATGCGGATGCGGGACGAGGGCAAGGGCGACGACAAGGTCATCGCGGTGCACGTCCACGACCCGGCCTTCGAGTTCTACCGGGACATCCGCGAACTGCCGCCGCACGTCCTGCGCGAGATCCGCCGCTTCTTCGAGGACTACAAGGTGCTCGAGCACAAGGAGGTCGTCGTCGACGAGTTCGGCGGCGCGGACGTGGCGCTGCAGGTCGTGCGCGAGAGCTTCGCCCTCTACCGCGCCGAGGAGCACCGCCTGCGCGGCTGGTGAGGCTCAGGCCGTCGGCTCGGAGGCGTCGGCCTCGGCCACCACCGACTCCTGGTAGCGGCGGACGACGCGCCGGGCCTCCTCCTCGTGCTCTTCCAGCACCAGCAGGGTGCCCCAGCCCTGGACCGCACCCTGGTCCACGCCGGGCAGGGGGCCGCCCACGCTGCCGCCGTGCACGGCGTGGGGGATGCCCGCGTCCACCAGCAGCCGGCGCAGGAAGGCCTCGTCCACGGGGCTCTCCAGCGCGCAGACCGCGACCAGCCGCTCGGTCGCGATGCGATCGCGCAGCGCCGCCCACAGCGCCGCCTGGTCCTGGCTGATGGTGGGCGCGCCGCAGCTTCGGCACAGCTCGGGCTCGTCGAGGTACTCGGCGTGGCAGTCCGGACAGGTGCGCATCGGGACCTCGCGGGTGGGGGGGCGGGAGGTCCTGCGATCCTACCCCGCCGCGCCCCCCTCTCCCCCACCTTCCGCGGGCGCCAGCTCGCGCACCTCGACCCGGGCCCGGCCCCGGTGCAGGCGCAGGTCCAGGCTGTCCCCCAGGCGCAGCGCCCCGACGTCCTTCACCGCCCGCCCCTGGTGCAGGGCGACGGCGTAGCCCCGGTCGAGCACGGCCAGCGGCGACAGCGCGTGCACCCGCCCGGCCAGGGCACCCAGGACCTGGCGCCGCCGCTGCAGGTCGCGACGCGCCGCCTGCTGCAGGCGCAGGGACAGGTCGTCGCAGCGGATCCGCCCCTCGCTGACCCGGTGGCGCGGGTCGCGCAGGCGCAGGCGGGCCAGCGCCTCCCGCCGCCGCCGGACCAGGCGCGCCACCGCCAGCGAGAGGCGCTCGCGCTGTTGGTCGATCCACAGCAGGAGCGCGGCCTGCTCGGGCACCACCAGCTCGGCGGCGTGGCTGGGCGTGGCCGCGCGCACGTCGGCCACCAGGTCGGAGATGCTGACGTCGACCTCGTGGCCGACGGCGCTGACCACCGGCACCGGGCAGGCGGCGATGGCGCGGGCGAGCGCCTCGTCGTTGAAGGCCCACAGGTCCTCCTGCGAGCCGCCGCCGCGCCCGACGATGATGACGTCGCAGCGCCCGTGGCGGACCAGGCGGCCCAGGGCGGCGACCACGTCGGCGGCCGCCCCCTCGCCCTGGACCCGGCAGTCGGCCAGGTAGACCGGGATCCCGGGAAAGCGGCGGCCCAGCACCTTCAGGATGTCGTGGAAGGCCGCGCCGCTGCCGGAGGTGGCCACCCCGATGCCCCGGGGCAGGAAGGGCAGCGGGCGCTTGCGGCCGGGGTCGAAGAGCCCCTCGTCCTGGAGCTTGCGCTTGAGCTCCTCGAGCTGGCGCTGCAGGTCCCCCTCGCCGGCGCGCTGGATGCGGCGGACGAGCAGGTTGTACTTGCCCTGGGGCGCGTAGACGTCGAGCTGGCCGGTGACGACGACCTCGTCGCCCGTCCGCGGCTGCCAGCGCAGGTGCTGGTTCCAGCCGCGGAACATCACGCAGGACAGCGAGGCGTTGGCGTCCTTCAGCGTGAAGTACCAGTGCCCCGACCGGTGCGGCGTCATCGACGCGACCTCTCCCTGGACCAGGACGTCGGCGAAGGTGCCGCCGAGCACGTCCTTGATCTGCCGGGTCAGCTCGCTGACGGTGACCGGCGCCGGTGCCTGGGGTTCTGGCTTCATGGACCTCGCCTATGGTAGCGGCGCGTCGGCCGCAGGCCCCATGCTAAACCAGCGCCTGCACCCGGGGCCCCGCCATGCTGCGTCACCTCCAGGCCCTGCTCGTGCTGCTGGCCTTCGGGGCCATCCTGGTCCTGGGCACGCCGGGACTGGACCACCAGGACTGGAGGGAGCTCGACGCGCCCGACGAGCGCGCGGCGCTGCGGGAGGCTGCGGCCGGCCGGCCGGGCGGCCCGGTGCTGGCGGCGCTGGTCCTGGCGACGGCGGACCTCAACCAGCACCTGCGGCAGCCGCTGTACGACCTGCTCGCGCCCGTGCAGCGCCCCTTCCGGATCCGCCAGTCCTGGCACCTGTACCGCGACGGCCCGACCCGGGTGCGCCGGCTGGAGATCTCGGTCGACGGCCGGCTGGTCCACCGCAGCAGCGACCCGGCCTACGCCTGGCGGGACGCCCAGCTCCGCAACCGCCACCTGCGGCCCATCCTGGAGAACGTGGCCCGCCGGGCCGAGAGCCCCAACGAACGCGGCGCGCTGCGCTGGATCGTGGCCCAGGCCCGCGCTGACTGGCCCGCGGCCGAGCGGGTCGAGATCGTCGCGACCATCGCCCGCTACCCGGGGACCGAGGCGCGCCCGAGCCACGGCTGGGTCGCCCGCGCGCCCGGCTGGGCGCCCGAGGCCCTGGAGGAGCCATGAGCGGGCCGTGGGGGTGGTGGCTGCGCTTCACGGAGCGCCGGGTCGACGCGCGGATGCTCGGCCTGCTGCGGATCCTGTGCTGCGCCGCCGTCGTGCTGGACCTGCTGCGGGTCGCCCAGGTGGGCCTGGCCGACGATCTCTACGTCCTCTACGAGCACGGGGGGATCAACGGCCACCCCGACGCGGCGGCGTGGGTGGTGCGGGAGCTGGGGCCCCACGGCGGCCTGTGGGCCTACGGCGCCACCCTGGTCTGCCTGACCCTGGCCGGCCTGGGGCTGGTCACCCGGCCGGCGCTGCTGGTCGGCGTGCTGGCCTACGCCCAGGTGGGACACCTGTTCAGCCCCGGCGACCGCGGCGTCGACCGCATCCTGCGCACGGTGCTGCTGATCCTGCTCTTCAGCGGCGCGCACCGGCGCTTCGCGCTGGGCCTGCGGCTGTGGCCCCAGGCCCGGCGGGAGCGGGTCGCGGCCTGGCCCGCCGACCTGGTGCGCTGGCTGATGGTGATGGTCTACCTCTCCGCCGGCGTCTCCAAGCTGATGGACCAGCCCGACTGGCTGGGCGCTCCCGCCCTGCCGGTGGTCTACCGGATCATGACCGACCCGATGGCCGCCCACCTCGACCCGGTCGCCCTGCTGCCGCTGCGCCCGCTGTGGATCCTCATGGGCTGGGCGACCATCGCCGTCGAGCTGTCCAGCCCCCTGCTGCTGTTCCGGCGCACCGCCCGGTGGTGGTCGTCGTGCGCCCTGCCGATGCACCTGGGCATCGCGCTGGGCATGGACCTGGGCATGTTCAGCTACGGCCTGATGAGCCTGCACGTGCTGCTGCTGTGGCCCTGGCTCTCGCCCCTCATGGACCGGGTGCCGGCCCTGCGAGACGGGGGCGACGGCCCCGCCCCCGCTCCTGGAGCAGCCCCCACAGCAGCAGGGTGAGCAGGATCACCGGGGTCAGGGGCAGCAGCCGCCCGGCCAGCCCCGGGTCGTAGCGCAGGACCACCTCGTGGCGGCCGGTGGGCACGGCCAGCCCCCGGAAGGCGAAGAGGGTGCGGTACAGCGGCACCTCCTCCCCGTCGACGGTCGCCCTCCAGCCCGGGGTCCAGGTGTCGTTCTGCACCAGCAGGGCGGGCGCCGAGGCGTCGACGTCCAGCACCAGGCGCTGGGGCTCGTCGAGGCGCAGGTGGACCCGGCCGGGCGAGGCGGCGGCCGCCCCGCAGGCGGGCAGGCCCAGGGCGCCCTCGGCGGCCTCGACCAGCGGGCGGTCGGCGTCCAGGCGGTCGAGGAAGGCCACCGGGTCGGCGTCGACCTGCTCCGGGGGGACGACCTGCGCGCAGGGGGCCAGCCAGGCGGCGGGGCGGGCCCGGGGGTTCTCGTAGAGGTGCACCGCCCCGTCGGAGGTGCTGGCCCGAAGCGGCAGATCCTCGACCTCGACCCGGTGCACGCTGGTCAACCAGCGCAGGCCCAGCAGGTCGACCAGCTCGCGGTGGGCGGCCAGGCGCTCCCACTTCTGCGGGCCCTTGTCCCCCACGTCCAGGCCGGCCCGCCACAAGAGCACCTCGGTGCGCAGGATGAGCAGCGGCGTGGTCAGGATCACGTCCCGCGTGCCGTGCAGCAGGCCCAGGCTGCTGGTGACGAGCTGCACGTCCAGCGCGGGGTCCTGGCGGCGGTCGACCACCGTCAGGCGCCCGCGCTCCGACAGGTCCAGCCCCTGCAGCAGCGCGGGCGAGGACTCGACGAAGGCGCGGTCCCAGCGGCCGTTGTAGTCGGCGCCGAAGCGCCACAGGTCGACGTAGAGCAGCAGCGCCAGGCCCAGGGCCACCCGCTCGCCGCCCAGCCGGTCGCGCAGGCCGAGCAGCAGGGCCACGCCCAGCACCATGCCGACCGGGAACAGCACCCGCGGCGACCAGGGCGTGGTGCTCCAGGCCAGGTCGTCGAGGATGTGGCGCACCTTGGCGGGGATCTTCTCGGGGTCCTCGGCCTCGGGGCCCGGGAACAGCACGTCGCGCAGCGGGTGCTCGGCGATGAAGGGCGGCGGCGGCGGCAGGTCGACCTCGGCCGAGAAGCGGGCGGTGAGCGCCCCCTCCAGGTGGGGCTCGGCCACGGCCAGCAGGCCGCGGGCGCCGACGAAGGCCAGCAGCAGCAGGCCCCCGCCCACGGCCAGCGCGCGGGCCCCCTGGCGCAGGCGGGCGGCGGGCGCGTCGATCACCGCCTGGGCGCCGAGCGCCGCGAGCGCGCCGGTCGCGGCGGTGAGCAGCAGCGAGAAGCGCACCGGGAAGCGGAAGCCGTCCAGGCCCGGCAGGCGCCGCAGCAGCGGCCAGAGCTGGCCCAGGTCGCCGAGCATCAGCACCAGGCTCAGGAGCGCGGCGCCGGCCCAGAAGGCCGCCACCCGGCGCCTGGGACCCAGCAGGGCGGCCCCCGCCAGCACGACCGCCGGGACCCCCAGGAAGAAGCTCATCTCCCAGTGGTTGAGGCCCTGGCCCCAGTAGCCCTCGCCCCGGTGGAAGTAGGTCTGGGGCACGTCGGCGGGCCGGTCGCGCCCGAAGGCGTCGGGCAGCACGGCGTGCACCAGCTCCTGGGGGGGCAGGGCGCCGATGTTGCTGAACATCGCGTCGACCCCCCCCTCGCGCAGCCCGAGCCGGGTCAGCTCGATGGTGGAGAGGAGCTGGGGTGCGGCAGCCAGCAGGCCCAGGCCGACGCCCAGCGCCGGGCCCAGCAGCTCCCGCCGCCACAGCGCCACCGCGCCGCACAACAGCAGCCCGAAGGCCGCGGCCTGGGGGTGGCCCGCGGTGGCCATCATGTAGACGGCCAGGCCCAGCCAGGCCGGGCGGCGGGCGAGGATGGCCCACAGCGCCCAGGGCAGCCAGGCCGCGCCGTTCTGCATGCCCAGGTAGACGGTGTGCGAGGCCAGGAAGCCCGAGAAGCCGTAGGCGACGCCGCCGACCAGCGCCGCCTGGGGGCGCAGGTCGTGGGCCCGCGCGAGCTGGAAGGCGCCGAGGGCCGCCCACCACGTGTGCAGCAGCACGCTCCAGTTGAGCGCCAGCGCCGGCGGCAGCGCCAGGAACAGCAGGGTCGTCGGCGGGTAGAGCACGCCGGCCTGCCCGTCGGCCAGCAGCGGGAAGCCGTTGGCCACCCCCGGGGCCCACCACGGCACGCGCCCGGCCAGCCACTCCGAGGCCGCCCAGGCGCGCCAGGGCATGTGGTGGTGCCGCAGGTCGTGGGCCCAGAAGACGCCGGTGCCGACGACGGCGTCCAGCGCCCACAGGGCGGTCAGCAGGGCCAGCAGCAGGGCCGGCAGGGCGAGGGGGTGGCGGCGCATGGGTGCTCCGGCCAGCGCCCTACCACGCCCCCGCCCCGGCTACCGGCCCGCGTCGCCTCCCGCCGACCCGGCCGGGCGGCCCGCGCCGGCCTGCAGCAGGCCCTTCTCCAGCGCCAGGATCGGCGCCTGCCGGCCCATGCCGCGCGCCTTGGCCTCGTCGAGCACCCGCCGCGCGCCGGCCAGGTCCCCCTGCCCCAGCAGGCTCAGCCCCAGCATCGCGTGCAGCTCCACCCGGGTCGGCGCCCCCTCCACGGCCACGCGCAGCAGGGCCTCGGCCTCGGCGTAGCGGCCCTGGTCGAAGGCGCGCCGGCCCAGGATGGCCCGCGGCTGCCACAGCTCGGGGCCCCAGCGGACGGCGGAGTCCAGCAGCGGCAGGGCCCGCTCCTCCTCCCCGATGACCAGCAGGGCCTCCCCGAGCGCGGCCTCGTACTCCGGCGCGTAGGGGTCGAGCTCCCGGGCCCGTTCGAAGGCGCGGGCCGCGTCGCGGGGCCGCCCCTGGCGCAGGCGCGCGGTCCCCAGGTTGGCCCAGGCCTTGTCGTCGCAGGGGTCGGCGCGCAGCACCGCCTCGGACAAGGTCACCGCCGCCTGCGGGTCGCCGCGCTCCAGCAACAGGGCGGCCAGGTCCACGGCGGCCGGCAGGTGCCCGGGATCGGCCTGGAGCAGCGCCCCCAGCCGCTGCCCGGCGGCCTCTCGCTTGCCCGACAGCAGCTCGGCCTTGGCCCGGCGGTACTCGGCCTCGATGCGCGGCGCCCGCAGCAGGTGCGTGTCGAGCGCGCACTCCGGCGGCGGCACGTAGCCCCGGTCGGCCAGCGCGGACCCGGGCAGCCAGGGCGTCAGCGGGTCGAGCCCCAGCACGAGGCCCAGGCCTCCCGCCAGGGCCGCGGACGCGGCGAGCGGCCGCCACCGGCGCCCCCGCAGCAGGTCGAGCCCCCAGGCCACCGCCACCCCGGCGTAGGCGAAGAGGATGGGGGCCAGGGCCAGGCGGTAGCGGCTGAGCACGAAGAAGAGGGCCACGCTGGCCAGCCCCACCACCAGCAGCAGCGCCGCGGGCAGGTCCGGGCCCCCGGGTCCGGTCCCCGGCCGCCGCGCGCCCTCGGCCCGCCCGACCCGGCCCAGCCCCAGCAGGCCCAGCCCCAGCAGGCCCGACACGGCCAGTGGCCCGTAGAGCCAGGGCAGCCTGGACAGCACGGCCGAGCGCTCGGCCAGGGCGCCCAGCTCCGTGTCGTCGCCCACCTCGCGGGGGGACAGGGCCTGGTGCAGCTTGCGCAGGAACAGGCCGAGGTAGCGCGCCGGGTCCTGCCGCCAGTGGTCCAGGGCGCGCCGCTGCCAGTAGCGGTCCGCCTCGGCCGGGCTCAGCCAGCGGCCGCTGTCGCGCGAGGCGATGAGCCGCGACTTCTCGGCGATGGCGTCCCGGTCGGCGGGCAGGCGCACGGCGTGCACCGCCTGGTCGACCACGTGCGGGTTGTTGCCCCGGTACAGGTTGATGCCACCGTTCGCCGAGACCAGCACCAGCTCGCCGCCCGCCACCTGGTTGTGGGCGGCGCAGAGCGCGACCGGCGCCGCCACGCCCAGGCCCAAGGCCAGCAGGGACGCCAGGGCTCGCGCCCGGCCCCCTTGTGCCCGCAGGGCCCGCAGCCCGAAGGCCGCCAGCACGAAGGGCGCCACCACCAGCAGGTTCGCCCGGGCGGTGATCGCGACGCCCAGGCTCAGCCCCCCCACCAGGGCCGACAGCGCCCCGGACCCGGGACGCCAGGCCCGCACCAGGGCCAGGGCCGCGGCGGTGGTCGCCAGCGTGGCCAGCCCGACCCCCAGCAGCGTGATGTCGTAGTGCAGGGCCACCGGGTAGGTCGCCACCGCCAGCCCGGCGACCAGCGCAGCGACGCCCCGCGACGGGCCCGCGCCGGGGGCTCCCCGACCCACCAGGGCCGCGGCGAGCAGCGCCGCCAGTCCCGCGGTCAACCCGCCGCCCAGGGCCTGCAGGGCGAAGACGGGCGTCGGGTCGTCTGCACCGAAGACCGCGTAGACCAGGGCCAGCGCGTAGCCGTACAGGGGCGCCATCGGGAAGGGGGCGTCCAGCAGCAGGCCGCCCGCGCCGCCGTCCAGGCCCGCCACCCGCCGGGCCATCTCGTCGTACCAGGCGGCGTCCAGCACGTAGCTGCCCCACTCGGGGTCGGGGGACCCCAGCGAGATCGGGCCCAGCCCGCCCCGCCGCTCTGCCAGCAGCAGCAGCCGCAGCCCCGCGCCCACGACCAGGGCCAGGAGCGCGGCCAGCCCGGGCCGTGCAGCCAGCCCGGCGCGGGGACGCGGGAGGGTGGTGCGCACCGCCGGCCCTCAGCCAGCCGCCGCGGGCGGAGGGGCCCCCATGCCCAGCGCCAGGCGAGCCAGCGCCTGCCGCCCGCCGGAGAGCAGGGGCCAGCCGTCGCCGACCAGCACCACCTCGACCTGCGACAGGGCCGCCAGCCGGGCGACGCTGCGGGCCGCCGCGGCCGGGTCCGAGAGCTTGCCCTCGGGCAGGGCCATCAGGCCGCCAGCCCGGTGCGCCCGCACCAGGTCACCGGTGATCAGCGTCGTGCCCTCGAGCAGCAGCGCCAGCTCGCCCGGCGTCTTGCTGCCGTCCAGCGCCAGCACATCCAGGCCGGGCACCACCTCGTCCCCGTCGGCCAGCCACCGGTCGCAGCGCAGCGGGAAGGTGTCGGCCTCCGCCGCCGGGCCAGCCACGCGGGCGCCGAGGATCGCCGCCAGCTCGACCGCCGCCCGGACGTGGTCGGAGTTGGTCAGCACGATCCAGGCCGCGCCGCCCAGGCCGACCAGGTGGTGCAGGTCGTGGGTGTCCATCGGCATGGGGTCGACCAGCACGTTCCCGCCCGGGCGCACCCAGGCGTAGCCGTTGAAGTCGACGTTGCGGGCGCGGTCGAAGCCGGACCAGCAGAACAGGTCGGGGCGATGCAGCAGCTTCATGGGGTCTCCGTCGGAGGGGATGCGGGGGCGCAGCGTTGCGCCTGCCAGTCGCGCAGGGACAGGTCGAAGGCCGGGTCGGGCACCAGGCGCAGCGCCCGGGCGTGCGGCGCCAGGCCGTCGGGCAGGCCGCAGGGGTCCAGCCCCAGGTGCCGCAGGTCGAGGTCCAGGCGCGTCCGCATCAGCTGGAGGGCCGCCCCCCGGCAGCGCTCCCGGTGGTCCTCGGGCAGGGCGGCGCACTCCCCCAGGTCCAGCAGGCCGCGCTTCTCGAAGCCGTTCTGGTAGAAGCGGCGCCAGAAGCGCTCCGCCATGTCGGTGCCCGCCTCCAGGTGCGGCGCCCAGCGGTCGTAGACCGACTGCGCCCGGGGGAGCGCCTCGGCGAAGGGAGGGGGCCGTGGGCCGCGCGCCGGCGCCGCGATGGCGCGGACCTCGCTCTGCCACAGGTGCTGGCCGCAGTCGTTGGCGAAGGTCCCGGCCGCCCGGCACCGGGCCGCCGCCTCGGCGCGGCGCCCCGCGCGGCGCAGGCCCTCGGCCGCCGCGAAGTGGCACTCGTCCCGCCACACGCCCTCGGGTGCCACCGCGCAGATCTCCTCGGGGGGTGGAGCCTCGTCCGCCGCCCGCCGCCCGGCGACCACGACGGCGCAGTCCCCTCGCAGGGCCGCGTCCTCGATCTCCGCGCAGCGCGCCAGCGCCGGGGCCGCCGACATCCCGGCGTCCGAGACGACCTCCAGGTAGCGCGCCTGGTCCCCCTGCCCCGACGACGGCGGCGCGCAGGCCGCCCCGAAGAGCAGCGACCCCAGGGGCAGGAGGAGAGCGGCGCGCGCGGTCATCGGGCCGGCCCTAACCGCCCGCGCGGCGATCCCCGGAGGGCGGGGTCGCGAAGGCTCCTGCGCGGGTGCGTAACTGTTTGCGCATCAGGTTTTTCCAGGTGTCAGGTCGGTGTCACCCGGGCAGCGGTCCCGAGGCGCGTTCCACGCCGTTCCCCGGGCTTCCGTCGTACCCATCGCCACTTGAACAAAACGACCGACCGGTCGGAATGCCCGGCCCGCCCAAACCGACCGGTCAGTCGAAAGCCGGCGACGCAAGCCCGCGGAAAAACTGCGCTCGTGGCCATTGCCTGCGAGGGCGCGCCGCCCTACCCTGCCGGTGCACGGCAGGAGTCCGTCCCGCGACGGAGCCGCGTGCGCCCCCCTCGGCCGCCGCCCAGACGGCGCGTCACATCCCCGCGGCCCCCGGCCGCCCCCCCTGGAGTGTGATCAGCATGCAGACGCCCTTCGCCACCGTCGCAGAGGCCATCGCACACGCCGGCAGCCGCTGGCCGGACAACGGCTTCACCTTCCAGGACGAGGCCGGCGCCGAGCGGACCTACAGCTTCCCGCAGCTCGAGCGCGACACCGCCAGCCGGGCCGCCGCCATGCAGGCCCTGGGGCTCAAGAAGGGCGACCGCATGGGCGTCATCGTGGTCGAGCCCGAGCAGTTCGTCCTGACCTTCCTGGCCGCCCTGCGCGTCGGCGTCATCCCGGTGCCCCTCTACCCGCCCCTGTCGCTGGGCAACCTCGACGCCTACGCCCACCGCACCGCCACCATCCTCACCAGCGCCGGCGCCCGGGTGCTGGTCGCCTCGGCCCGCCTGCAGAACCTGCTGTGGGCCCAGGTCGACATGGTCCCCAGCCTGGAGCGGCTGGTGCGGGCCGAGGACCTGGTCGGGACCAGCGCGCCCCAGCTCCCCGAGATCCGGCCCGAGGACATCGCCTTCCTGCAGTACACCTCGGGCAGCACCAGCGACCCCAAGGGCGTCATCGTCACGCACGCCAACCTGGTGGCCAACGCCAACGGCATCATGGGCCCCACCGGCATGCAGATGGACCCGGCCACCGACAAGGGCATCTCGTGGCTGCCGCTGTACCACGACATGGGCCTGATCGGCTTCGTGATCAGCCCCATCCTGTGGGGTGTCTCCATCGTCTTCATCCCGACGATCCGCTTCATCAAGAAGCCGACCTGCTGGATGGACACCATCACCGCCCACAAGGGCACGGCCAGCTTCGCGCCCAACTTCGCCTACGCCCTGGTGGCGCGGAAGGCGCGGCCCGAGCAGCTCGACAAGTGGGACCTGTCCCACATGAAGGCCTTCGGCTGCGGCGCGGAGCCCATCAACCCCGAGACCATGCGCGCCTTCGCCGAGGTCATGAGCACCCGCTGCGGCATGCCCCGCAACGCGATGCTGCCGGCCTACGGCATGGCCGAGGCGACCCTGGCCATCAGCCTGAAGCGGCTGGACGACCACATGCGCACCATCGTCGTCGACGCCGACCGCTTCCAGGGCGACGGCAAGGTCGAGGCCGTCGAGGAGGGCTTCGAGGGCACGGCGCTGGAGCACGTCAGCTGCGGCCCCTGCTTCCCCGGCCACGAGGTGTCGGTCCAGGACGCCGACGGCAACCTGCTGCCCGAGGGTGTCGAGGGCGAGCTGTGCCTGAAGGGCCCCTCGGTCACGCCCGGCTACTTCGAGAACCCCGAGGCCACGGCCGCCACCTTCAAGGACGGCTGGCTGCACACCGGGGACCTGGGCTACCTGCTGGACGGCGAGGTCTACGTCACCGGGCGCATCAAGGACCTGATCATCCTCAACGGCCGCAACCTGCACCCGCAGAGCGTGGAGTGGGTGGCCGCCGGGGTCGAGGGTGTGCGCAAGGGCAACGTCGTCGCCTTCAGCCGGCCCGGCGCCGACAGCGAGGAGCTGGTGATCGTGCTGGAGAGCCGCGCCCAGACGGACGCCGAGAAGGCCGCCCTGGCGGCCGCGGTCAAGACCCAGGTCCAGCGCGAGATGGGCATCACCGCCGCCGACGTGGTGGTGCTCGCCGTCGGCATGCTGCCCAAGACCAGTTCGGGCAAGCTCCAGCGCCGCAAGACCCGCCAGCAGTACCTCACGCACGGCGTGGGCTTCGAGGGCACCCGCACGGCGGGCGCCACCGGCGACACCTTCACCCTGGCCCGCCACATGGCCAAGGGCGTGTGGAGCCGCACCAAGGCCGCGCTGCGCAAGTAGCCCCGCGACAGCAGGGCTCCCCCGGCCGGGCGTCCGCCATGCTAGGCGGGCGGCCCGGCCGGTCCGCATGGGCCCCCCCTCCTCTCCCTCCCGCTCCTCCCCTCGCCTCTCCTGGAGTCCCTCCATGACCGACGCCGACATCCTCTCCCTCGTCAAGGACGCCCTCAACGACGTGGCCCCCGGCCGCGAGGCCGACTTCGCCAAGGTCACCCTCGACAGCAAGATCGAGGAGCTGGGCCTGGACTCCATCGCCACGATGGAGATGGTCGGCTTCCTGGAGGAGCAGGTCGAGGCGACCTTCCCCGACGAGGAGCTGGCCAAGGTGGCCTCGATCCGCGACCTGACGGTCCTGATCCGCGCCAGCAAGGCCTGAGCGGCGTCGGCCAGGCCGCCGTCCTCCCCTCCGACCAGCGTCCTCGTCCCCGACCAGCGCTCGCCGCCGCCCCTCGCGCGCGGCGGCCGCGCCATGCCCCGCCCCCCCTCTGCCGGGCGGGACGGAGCCACCGCGGTGAGCCAGCCCTCCTCCCCCTCCTCCGCCGCCCCCTCCCCTTCCCCCCGGGCCCCGATCCCCGTCGCCATCGTCGGCATGGGCTGTCGCTTCGCCGGCGCCGACGACCTGCAGGCCTTCTGGCGGATGACCCGGGCGGGGGCGCACGCCTTCGGGCCGGTGCCGCCGGACCGCTGGGACCCGGCGACCTTCTTCGACACCAACCCCCGGTCGACCGACAAGAGCTACGCGCCGACCGGTGCCTTCATCGCGGACATCCGGACCTTCCCGGCCATCGCCCTGGGCCTGCCGCCCCGGCGGGTCGAGGTGATGGACCCGCAGCAGCGGCTGGCCATCGAGCTGGCGCTGCAGGCCATCGAGGACGCCGGGCTGCGCGGGCGCATGCCCTACCGCACCGGCGTCTACATGGGCGTCACCGCCCAGGAGTGGCGCAACCTGCTCAACTCCCGCATCGTCGCCACGATGATGGCGACGGGGGCCTTCGGGCAGGCGCCGGAGGATCCCAGCGGGATCCTGGCGGCGGTGGAGCGCGTGGTGCCCAGCCGGCCCTTCACGGCCATCGGCGTGCTGGGCAACATGATGGCGGCCGCGGTCGCCCAGGAGCTGGACCTGCACGGGCCGGCCTACACCACCGACGCGGCCTGCGCCTCGGCGATGGTGGCCGTCGAGAACGCCGTCACCCACCTGCGGACCGGCGCGGTCGACGCGGCCCTGGCCGGCGGCGTCTACCTGTGCATCACCCCCGACCACCACGTCGCCTTCAGCCGCATCGGGGCGATGAGCCGCTCGGGTGTCTGCCGGCCCTTCGACCACCGGGCCGACGGCTTCGTGCAGGGCGACGGCGGCGGGCTGTTGCTGCTCAAGCGGCTCGCGGACGCCGAGCGCGACGGCGACCGGATCTACGCGGTGATCCACGGGACGGCGACCAACAACGACGGCCGCGGCGACGGGCCGATGGCGCCGCGGGTGGGCGGCCAGGTCGAGGCCATCGAGGCCGCCTGGCGCGACAGCGGGCTGTCGCCCGAGCGGCTGACCTACGTCGAGACCCACGGCACCGGCACCGACGTCGGCGACGCCGCCGAGCTGACCGGCCTGCGCACGGCCCTGCACGACCAGGTCCGCCACGCCGCGCTCGGCAGCTCCAAGGCCAACGTCGGCCACACGATGTCGGCGGCCGCCGTCGCCGGCCTGATCCGCACCGCGCTCTCGATCCACCACGGCGAGATCCCGCCGATGGCCGGCTTCGAGAAGCACAAGGACGACCTGCCCATCGAGGGCAGCGGCTTCTGGATCCCCAGGGAGCCGACGCCCTGGCAGGACGAGCTGCGCCTGTCGGCCGTCTCCTCCTTCGGCTTCGGCGGCACCAACGGCCACGCCGTGCTGTCGGCGCACGCACCCTCGACCGCCGCCCGCCGCGCCGCCAGCCTGGACGCGCACGCCCCCGAGCTGGTCTGCATCTCGGCCTCGGACGTGGCGCGGCTGCGCGACCTGGCGGGCCGCACCGCCCAGGCCATCGAGGAGGATCCGGCCATCACCGTCGCCGGCGTGGCGCGGGCCTGGGCCCGGCGGGTGCCCCTGCCTGCGCGCCTGTCCCTGGTCGCGAAGAGCCGCCAGGAGCTGGTCGCCCAGCTCCGCGGGGTCAGCCGGGGCGAGCGCCCCAAGGGCACGCACCTGGACCTGGCGACCGAGGCGCCGCGGATCGCCTTCATGTACCCGGGCCAGGGCAGCCAGCGCTGCGGGATGCTGGGCGACCTGCGGCGCCGCTTCCCGGTGGTGCAGGCCTGCCTGGACCGCATGGAGGGCGCCCTGCAGGCCGAGCTGCCGCTGCCGCTGTCGCACCTGCTCTACCCCGAGCTGCGCGCGCTCCCCGTGCCAGCCACCCAGGCCGAGGCCGAGCTGACCGACACGGCCGTCTGCCAGCCGGCCCTGCTGTCGGTGGCCACCGCGCTGACCGAGCTGCTGGCCCAGGTCGGCGTGAAGCCCCACGTGGTCGTCGGCCACAGCCTGGGCGAGTTCACCGCCGCCGCCGCCGCGGGCGTGCTCTCGCCCGAGGACGCGGCCCGCTTCGTGGCCCGCCGCGGGCGCGCGATGGACGCCCTGCCCGGGGACCACGGCGCCATGGCCGCGATCATGGCCCCGCGGGAGGAGGTCGAGCCCCTGCTGGTGGACGGCGCCATCGTCGCCAACGTCAACCACCCGCGCCAGCTCGTGGTCAGCGGCTTCACGCCGGCCGTCGAGCAGGTGGTGGCCGCGGCCGAGGCGGCCGGGATCAAGGCGACCCGGCTCACGGTCAGCCACGGCTTCCACTCGCCGGCGCTGGCCGGGCTGGACCCGGACGGGCTCTTGGAGGGCATGGCCCTGCGCGACCCGGCCGTGACCGTCGCCAGCGGCATCATCGACCGCGCCTGGCGGGACGCCGAGGACGCCCGCCGCGTCTTCCGCGAGCACGCCATCAGCCCCGTGGAGTGGGTGCGGGCGCTGGCGCAGTGCCAGGAGGCGGGCGCCGACCTGTTCCTGCAGGTCGGGGCCGGCGGCCCGCTGGCCAGCTTCGCGCGCGGCTGCCTGCAAGGCGAGCACAAGGGCGTGCTCAGCCTGGCCAGCACCGACGACCACGACGGCGGCGCCTCGCTGCTGGAGGGCCTGGGCCGGCTGTGGACGCTGGGGGTGGACCTCGACGTGCGCCCGCTGTGCGCGCCCGCGGCCCTGGCCAGCCTGCCGCCCTCGGTCCTGCCGCGGGAGGAGTACTGGTCGGTCAAGGCCGAGGCCCAGCTCGCGATCAAGCTGCCGGGGGCCACGAGCCGGCCCTCGACGGGCAAGGTCGCCCCCGCCCCCACCGAGGCCAAGGCCCCCTCGCCGGCCACCGCGCCCCCGGCCCCCGCCGCGGGCGAGGACACCGGCACCCAGGTCCTCAAGGTGATCAGCAAGGTGAGCGCCTACCCGCTCACCGCGCTCAAGCCCCAGATGGGCCTGCTCGACGACCTGGGCTTCGACAGCCTGATGGTCAACGACCTGGTCGCCCACCTCAAGGACGCCTTCCCGGCGGTCGAGGGCATCCCCCAGGAGATCCTGGTCAACAAGCCCACCGTGCAGGACATCGTCGACTTCGTCGTGCGCGTGGGCACCGGCCCCGCCGCCAGCCACGACGACGACGCGCCGCTGTCGTCCTGGGCCCCCTGCTGGCGCCCGACGCCCCTGCCGGAGCTGCCCCCCCGCCCCCTGCCCGCGGGCCTGCGGGTGCTGGCCGTCGGACCCGGGCTGGAGGGGCTGCTCGCCCGCCTGCCCGAGGCGACCGTCACCCTGGCCACCCCCGGCGACGCCGCCGCCGCCGGGCCCGCCGACCTGGTCCTGTGGGCCGCCGCGGACACCGGCGGGGAGCATGCGGCCGGTCCGAGCTGGCCCGACCTGGCCAGCCCGCTCATCGCCGCCCTGGATCGCCAGGCCAGCCTGGGGCGCAGCCCCGACCTGCTCGTGCTGCGCACCCCGGACCCCTGGCACGAGGCGCTCTCCGGCGTGGCCCGCGCCGCCGCCGCCGAGTGGCCCCAGGCCCGGGTCAAGGTGATCACCCGGGCCGGCCCGGTGGACCCCTCTGCCCTGCGCGCCGAGCTGGCCAGCGCCGACCTGACCGTCGACGTGCGCCTGGGCGACGGCCCCCGGCAGGTGCTCGGCCTGGAGCGTCGCGCCGCCGCCACCCCGCTCCCCGTCGACGCCGACGACACCCTGGTCATCACGGGTGGCACCCGCGGCATCGGCGC